>JBGAIY010000294.1:0-9751 GCA_044225205.1 Myxococcaceae bacterium
GGTCACCGCCCGGCCACGCCCACCACGCCGGCGGGGCTCGTGGTCACCTTCGACGCAGCGGCGGTCGACCGGGTTCGCTCGCTGCTCGCCCACGCGCCCCCCTCGAGCGACTCGGGCTTGCTCCGGCTCGCCGGGGCCAGTCGAAACGAAGGTCAATTTTCGGCCCGCGTGTTGATACCCGAGCCGGTCGACGGGTGCGTCGTGAAGAACCTCTCGCCCCACGGCTGCTCGCTCAGCACGCCACGGCCGTTGGGGTGGCTGCCCGAATCAACCGCGGTGATTTCGGCCCACTTGGGTGGCAGCGACGTGCAGCTGCCGGCGGTCGTCGCTTGGGTGCGGCCTGAGCTGAACCTCGCCGGCCTTCGCTTTTCGACGCTCGACCCCGGCATCGAATCGGCGCTCCAACACGCGCTCGCCGACGTCGTTCACCACCACGCCGTCGCCACGCCCACCGGCATCACCCTGCTCGTCGCCGACGACGACCCCGCCATTCTCGACTTCATGACCCGGGTGCTCAGCGCGCTCGGCCACCGGGTGGTGCGCGCCGACCGCGGAGACGCCGCGCTCCAGTTGATTCGCCACGAACGACCCAAGGTCGCGTTTCTCGACGTGTTGATGCCGGGGCTCGACGGGCTCGAAGTCTGTAAAGCCATTCGCGAAGACCCGGCGCTGGGCAAGACGCCCGTCGTGCTGCTCAGCGCCATGGGAGAAGCCCGCCTCGCCGAAACGGTGCGCGAAGCCAAAGCCAACGACTACTTGACCAAACCCATGAAGATGGAAGCCGTGCGCGCCATTCTGTCGAAGTATGTGTGACGTGGTTTCGGCATGATTCTGATTT
Source organism: Myxococcaceae bacterium (assembly GCA_044225205.1). Classification (GTDB taxonomy): domain Bacteria; phylum Myxococcota; class Myxococcia; order Myxococcales; family Myxococcaceae; genus JAEUJT01. The sequence goes on from JBGAIY010000294.1 coordinate 839, forward strand.
CGACGTTCTGCCTCGGGCTGGTGCTGGTGGCGGCCGTCACCGCGGTGGTGCTCGCGGTGAGGCGCGCCGCGACCAAGCCGTCGGGGCCGCCCCCGCGCACCCACGCCATGCTCGACCTGTCGCCCCCCGTCGCTTCTGACCGGGCGTCGTGGGTCGACCCGCCGTCGGCGCTGAGCGACCCGCTCTTCCCCGCCTTGCCGGCGAACACCGGCTGGCTCGGGGTGCACATCGCCATGCGCGAGTGGGCGCCCACCAACACCGTTTCGCTCGTCGGGCTCGCCCGGGTGCCGAAAGACCAAGCCCCCTCGCTTCGGGGGCTCGAGGTGGTTTTCGAGAACCGCGCCACCGGAGAGCGGCTGACCCGGCCACCGGTTTTCGTCGAACTGCCCAAGAACGGCGCCGACGATGCGACCGAGCGGCCGTTGGTCGCGCTGGAGCGAGCGACCCTGGCCGACCGGTCGCACGCGGTGATGGTCGGTTTTTACCTTCGGGAGGCGACGCTGCAGCTGCCGGCGGCCGAATACCGCGTCTTCGTTCACGTCGACGTGACCCACTCGAACGAGCTGCGCTTCGTCAGCCCGCCTGGTGCCGCGCCCGTGACGCCGCCCTGACCCGTTGGGGCGAAAGAAATGAGTGCAGCAATGAATTCATTACCTTGAACGACCGTGTTACCCTGCGCTCGCCTTGGCCACCGACGACCTCACGCTCGTTCAGCGCGTTCGAACTGGAGACCAACGGGCCTTCAAGCTGCTCGTCGAACGGTACCAGCGCAAAATCTACAGCGTCGCCTTGGGCATGCTGAAAGACAAAGAAGACGCGCGCGACGTGGCTCAAGAAGCGTTCGTCAAGGTCTACCGCTACCTCGACCACTTCAAGGGCGACGCGAGCTTTTACACCTGGCTCTACCGCATCACCGTCAACATCTGCATCGACGTCATTCGGCGAAAGGGGTCGTCGAAGGGGTCAGACCACGTCGAATTCGACGAAGAGCTCAAGCTCGACACCACCGAAGCGAACATCGGCGCGCTCGGTTCGCGGCTCGGCACCAACCCGCAAAAGTCGGCGTTGCGGCGTGAGCTGGCCGACAAAATTACCGCGGCGATGCAAGAAATACCCGAACAGCACCGGCAGATACTGCTGCTGCGTGAAGTCGAGGGCATGAGCTACGAAGACCTGGCCCGCACGCTCGACATACCCAAAGGTACGGTGATGTCGCGGCTCTTTCACGCGCGCCTCAAAATGCAGAAAATACTCGGTGATTACTTGGAGTTAGACGAAGCCAAGGCCGGAGTCGGCAATGAGTGATCGGCCATGAAATATCATTCGAGGCGCTGCGTCACAGCCCCGCGAGGCTTGCCCACATGAAGAACCCAGCACGAGAAAAATTTCGCGAAATGCTCTCACCGTACGTCGACGGCGAGCTGACCCCCGAAGAACGGCTGCTGGTCGAACAGCACCTCCAAAACAACAAAGAGAGCGCCGCCGAGGTCGCCGACTTTCGGGCGGCCGACGGGCTCATGCGCCATTCGCTCGACATGCAAGCCGACGACGTCGACTGGAAGAAGTTCGCCGACGACGTGATGGCGCGGGTGACGCCGCAGAAGTTGCCGTTCTTCGACCGGCTCAAGCTCACCTTCAGTGAAATGTTCTTGTACCAGCGCGGCACGTTGGTCGCGGGTTTCGCCGGAGCGGCCGTGGCCCTCGCGGTCGCCGTGCCCGTGTTGATGAAGATGTCGGCCGGCGTGCCCGACGGCTACGCCAATTCGCGCGTCGAAGTGCAGACCGTGAGCGTCGACGACTCGGCCGCCATGCGCCCGGTCGTCGTCGAAACCGACCAAGGCGACGCGGTGATTTGGACCGTCGAATCAAACAGCGGCCCAGGGTCGACCGGTGGCGTCGACGCCAAGAACGGCGCCACCGACGACGGCGGCAAGAAGAAGAAAAAGAAGGGCAGCGAAGAAGGCGAAGAAGAGCTGCTCAAGACTCCGAAACAAGAGGGTTCGCTGTAATGAACAAAGCGGTCGCGACCTCGGTGATGCTCACCTCACTGGCCGTGTTCGCGGCCGACCCAGCCGACCCGAAGGTGCCGGTGCAGCTCGAGGTGGTTCGGGCGTCGACCAAGGTCGGTGAAGTGCCCGAGAGCCTCAAGAAAATGCAAGAAGCCCTCGCCTCGAGGGTGAAGTACGGCACGCTCCAGGTCGTCGACAGCAAGCAACTCGAGTTGACGACGAAGGCCGCCGAGAAAGTCGACCTGCCGAACAAGAGCCAGGCCGAATTCAAGCTCGAACGGCTCAAGAGCGGCGTGGCGACGGTGAAGGTGAACGTGCCACCGACCCAAGCGACCTACACGTTGGCCAAGGGCCGGGCGCTCTACTTTCAAGCCGGAGCGTTCGACAATGGTGACTTGTGGCTCGTGCTGTCTGAGCCCAAGTAGCTTCGCGAACTGGTTGCGGCCGAGAACCCCAGTACAATCAAGCCATGTGGTTCTCTCTGGCACTGGTGTTCGCGCAGGTCTCGGCGCAGGTGCCGGCCGGCGACGCCGACGCGGGCACCCCTGGCAACCTGTCGCTGCACGGTGCCCTCGAGGCCGAGGCGTTGGTCATGCCCTCGGGGCCGACCGACGGCCAGTACGACGGCTTCATCACCTTGCGGCCGCTGTTCGGCTTCAACGTGGGCGACGACTTTCAAGCCGAAGTGGGGCCGACGTTTCGGTTTCGGCTCATCGACAGCCCGCCCGACCAGCGCGCCGAAGACTTCGGCAGCGTGCTGCGTCGCCGCGACTGGGACCAGCCGTCTGACTTCGGCCAGTTGATTTCGGTGCTGCGCATCGCTCCCGACTCGAGCCCTTTTTACGTGCGGGTCGGCCCGGTGCGAAAGCGCACCTTGGGGCTGGGGCACCTGATCAACCGGTATTCGAATCAAGAGAACCCCGACTACCACCCCGCGTCGGCGAACGTCGTGCTCGCGTTGGGCCCGGTGCGCGCCGAATTCTTCGCGTCTGACCTGTTCGGCGCCCGCGTGTTCGCAGGAGAACTCGCGTGGGACCTGGGCCGAACGTTTTCACCCAACGCCGACGCGTTCGACCGCTACGTGTTGGCGCTCCAGCTTGCCCACGACGCCGCGGTCGCCGGCCAGCCTCCCGACGGCACGCTCGACTTCACGTCGGCCCAGCGGCTCACGTTGCTGCAGCTCGACGGCTCGGTCGTCATCGTGCGCAACCAGAGTTTGCGGTTCATGGCGTTGGTCGGCGCCGGTTCTCGCTTCGACACCCGCTCGAATTTGGGGTTTCTGCTCGGGCTCGCCCTCGACGCGACCGTCAAAGAAATCGCCTTTTCGGTGAAGCTCGAGGCGCGCAAAGTGGCCGGGGGGTTTCGCCAAGGGCTCATCGGCCCGTCGTACGAATTGGGCCGGTTCGCCGGCATCGGCTTCAGCGGGGTGCCCATTGCGCAAGAAGTGCTGCCCGACACCTTTTCGTTTTACGGCGAGGCCCGCGCGAAAATCGGCAGCGCGCTCACCGCCGACGTCATGGCCGAATATTTCACCTTCGGGCGCACCGACGTCGACGCCAGCGCCAACCTCACCGTGCTCGGCGACTGGCTCAGCGCGCAAACCCGCTTCACCGCGGTCGGGTTGGGCCAAACCCCCCGCTACGCGGTGTCGCTCGGGGCGCGCGCGCGGCTGTTCAAGGCGTTTTACCTGGTGGGGTCGGGCGGCACCGTCTTCTTCGCCCAGGCCAACGGGTCGCTGAACCGGGGGGCTTTCGTTTCGGTGGGAGCGGGCGTCGACTTCGAACGGTAGTGCACCGCAGTGCACACCCTGAGAAACCGAGCAGCGCCCCCGTTGGAGTCGGCGCCGCGGCTCGCGGTAAGACGCGGGCCATGGGCATCGGTCACCTCGTTTCGTTTCACGTCGCCAAGTTCGTCGGGCCCAAGCTCGAGCCCAAACATGTGACGCTCGACCTGGCGAACCGCGTGCTCGACGCGCTCAAGACGTCGGGCGAGCTCAAGCCGTGGCGCCCGGTGCCGACGGTCGACGACGTGATGGCGTCGCTCGTCGACACCGCGAAGCTGAACGCCACCTACGACCTGGAGGCCGCCAACCACCAGGCGCGCCTCGACGCCTTCGCCGCGAACCCCGTCGGCCGGCCAGAACTGCGCGAATTGCTCGGCATGGCCGAGGGCCGCCCCGTGACGGCGATCGGCCGAGCCTCGGCGTTCACCGACCCCTTGGCCGAAGTGCGCGAGATTTCTTCAGACGACCCCTACCTGCCGTTGAACGCGCCGCAAAAAGCGTTCGTGCGAGACGTGACCACCCAGGTCGACGCCGAATACCTCGGCGTTCACTTGCAGAACCTCGAAGCCTCGCATTCGACGGTGTTCTTGCCAGCGCTCCACGACGGCACGCTGTTCAGCGACTACTTGGGCACGCTGCGGCGCCAACAAACGGTGATGGTGAAGGGCACCGATGAAGCCCCCGCCGCCTACAGCGGCCACACCGGGCGCACCGCCGAGTTCGGCGCCGAAGCCGACCAACGGGTGCTCGAACAGGCCGGCCAGTTGCTCAGTGAGGTGCGCCACACCCCGCCCGACGCGCCGCTGTTCACGGTCACCGCGAATATTTTGCGAAAGCTGAACGTGGCCTTCGACCGCACCGGGCCGGTCGCGCTCGAGGGGTTGCCACCCGAAGCGTGGCCCGAATTGTTCTCTCACCCCGGCATCGCGGGCGTTTCGTACCGAGGGCCATTGGCCGAAGCGCTCCCGTTGTACTTGAACCTGATGCGAGATCGGCTCCACGCGGCCTTTTCGAACCTCGACCAGCCCGTCGCCCTCCAGCACCTCGCCGACTACTTGCAACTGGCGAGCAACACCCACCTCTTTCCACGCGCGAACAACTCCATGTTCATGAGCCACGTGAACTACGCGCTCGAGCGCATGGGCCTGCGGCCGATCACCCACGACGTGCTCGACGTGTGGGCGTACGGCGAAGACAGCGTCGACTTTCGGCGCCGGTTCTTTGAGGCGGTTCACCAAGAGAACCCCAGCGTGGCCCTGCCCAAGTCGCGGTGATCGCCGCAGGTGGTCTTCAGCCCCTCTGAACGCCACGCCATGTCATTGATATAATTGAGAATTTGGCGCGTGTAGCCAGACTCATGCTGGGTTTCAAAATTGCCTCACTCCGCTCGCTGACCGTGCTATGCGCGCGGCGGTTTTCCGATTCATTTTTCTCCATTGAAGGAAAGAAACACCATGCAGATTCGTGCCGACGAAGTCAGCCGCATTCTCCGCGAGCAGATTCAAGATTACGGCAAGCAGGTCAGCATCGCCGAGACGGGCACCGTGTTGTCGGTGGGTGACGGCATCGCGCGCGTGTACGGCCTCGACAATTCGCAGTCGGGCGAGCTGGTCGAATTTTCGAACGGCGTTCGCGGCTTGGTGTTGAACCTCGAAGAAGACAACGTGGGCGTCGCCATCATGGGTGACTTTCGCGCCATTCGCGAAGGCGACCCGGTGAAGCGCACGGGCCAAATCGCCCAGGTGCCGGTCGGCAAGGGCTTGCTCGGCCGCGTGGTCGACGCGCTCGGCCAGCCGCTCGACGGCAAGGGCCCCATCGCCTCGACCGAGTTTCGCCGCATTGAATTGAAGGCGGCCCGGCATCGTGAAGCGCAAGGGCGTGCACGAGCCCATGCAGACGGGCATCAAGGCGCTCGACGCGCTGGTGCCGGTCGGCCGTGGGCAGCGCGAGCTGATCATCGGCGACCGCCAGACGGGCAAGACGGCCGTCGCGATCGACGCGATCATCAACCAAAAAGGCCAGAACATGTTCTGCGTCTACGTGGCCGTCGGTCAGAAGCAGTCGACCGTGGCCCAGGTGGTCGAGAAGCTGCAGCGCTACGGCGCGCTCGAATACACGGTGGTGGTCTGCGCGAACGCGTCTGACCCGGCGCCCATGCAGTTCTTCGCGCCGTACACCGGCTGCACCATGGGCGAGTACTTTCGCGACAACAAGATGCACGCGCTCATCGTGTACGACGACTTGTCGAAGCAGGCCGTGGCGTACCGCCAATTGTCGTTGCTGCTCCGCCGCCCGCCGGGCCGCGAAGCGTACCCCGGCGACGTGTTCTACATTCACTCGCGCTTGCTCGAGCGCGCGGCGAAGGTGTCTGACGTCGAAGGCGCGGGTTCGTTGACGGCGCTGCCGATCATCGAGACCCAGGCCGGCGACGTGTCGGCCTACATCCCCACGAACGTGATTTCGATCACCGACGGCCAAATCTTCTTGGAAGCCGACTTGTTCATGTCGGGTGTGCGCCCGGCCATCAACGTCGGTCTGTCGGTCTCGCGCGTCGGTTCGGCCGCGCAGATCAAAGCGATGAAGCAGGTCGCCGGTTCGCTCAAGCTCGACTTGGCGCAATTTCGCGAACTCGCCGCCTTCGCCCAGTTCGGCTCAGACCTCGACAAGGCGACGCAAGACGTGCTCGCCCGCGGCGCGCGCTTGACCGAAATTCTGAAGCAGCCGCAGTACCAACCGCTGTCGGTCGGCCGGCAGGTCGTTCAAATGTACGCCGGCATGAACAAAGACGACGCCAACAAGCGCGGCTGGCTGCGCGACATACCGGTCGTCGACATCGCGCGGTGGGGCCAAGAGTTCTTGCAGTTCCTCGACGCGAAGTACCCGGAGATCGTCAAGCGCATCGAAGACAAGAAAGAGCTGCCGGTGAACGACAAGAAGCAGCCGTCAGACGCCGAGCTCAACAAGGCGTTGACCGAATTCAACGCCGCGTTCGCCAAGACGCCGGGCGCGAAGGTCTAAGCGCACGTTTTGATGAGCAGGTTGAACCGAAGGCGGTGACTCGGGTTTGCGAGTCGCCGCTTTCGTCGTTTCAAGACTGCGGTAAGACGCGGCCATGCCCTTTCTGCGCGCGGTGTTGAACTTCGTAGTCGGCGGTGCCTTGGCGGGAGTCTTGTTGACGACGTTTTTCGCCCCTCGCTACTTCGCGTGGGACAACACGCCCGCCTTCGGCAAAGCGTTGTGCGACTGTGCCGACACCACCCGGCAAACGGCCGAGCGGCTGATCAGCGCGCAAATGATGGGCTGTGGCGTGGGCGCTGGCGTCGGCTTGGTGGGGGGCGTGGTGTTCGCGATGCTTCGGCGCAAGAAGGCGCGCGCGGCGCTGACGCCTCCCGCCGCCACCACCTGAACTATTTCGCAGCCGAACCCGCACACACCAACGAGGCGCAAATCAACTCAGCCCGCTTCGTTGAAAATGAACTGGGCGTGCGGCCCCACTGTGGCAGTTCAAGTCACTGGGGCCTCAACGACGGCGCAGCTCAGCCGCGCCGTTGCCGGGTCGCGAGCGGTGGCATGTGGAGATTGGGCGATTCGCCCAAAGCGTTTCAGCACGGCCCACGCTGACGCGCGACCGTTCACTGAGGCTCTCACCTCAACCGCGACCGTTGCATTGGCTTGTGGCCGGCATCGTGACGATTCACCCAGAGCGTTTCAGCGCGACCGTTGCGGGGGAGAACGCCTCGTTCTGCACTGGGCGCCGCAGTCAGGTCGACCAACGCCGGAGTTGCCCACCCGGAAAACCCTGTTGCCGAGAGGGCCGTAGACATTGACGCCGCTTTGCGGTTTTTGAACGCCTCATGAGCGACCGAGTCGGTGGTGCTCCGCGCGCCGCCTCCGCAAAGTGGAAGAAACGGGCTCAGAGCTATTTGAGCGAGCTGGGCATGCAGTTCGCCGACACGGCCGGCTCGCTGCCGAGGCGGCGCCCTGCGCCCGCGGTGAAGAACAAGATTTTGGCGGTGGCCGGGCCCGACGTCGAAATTCGCGGCAAGACGTTGGCGGGCAAGCCGCTCTACTTCGCGGTCAACGCGCAGGCGACGCGCGTGGGTCGGGTCGTCAAGGTGAAGGCCTTTACGTACACCGGCGAGTTTTTCGGCGGCACGAAGCCGTAGCGGGCTACGCCGGCCGAAGGTACGCCAGCACCAATCGCACCAATTCGTCTTCGAATTCAGGCGCGTCGAAGTGCGGCCGCTGTTGCACAATCGACATCACCACGACCGAGCGCAGTGCGTTCAACATGACGAACGCGGCGAGCTGGTGGTTCACCGGGCGAACCGCGGGGCCGAGCGCCTCGAGAAACCGCACGAGCAGCGCGAGGAGCCGGTCGTCGTGCATCGTCAAGGCGCTCAGGTCTCCGACGCGCACGAAGTAGCGAAACAGCGCGTGCTCGATGCGACGACGCGCCGAATTGCACGCGACGATGTTGCGCACCATCAACCGTGCGGCGGCTTCGGGCGACGGCGCCGAGGCCGCGAGCGCGAGGTCGTGCTCGGTGCGGGTGAGCGCCCGCTTCAAGTTGAAGTCGATGAGCGCGCTGAGCACCGATTCTTTGGTGGGAAAGTACTGGTACAGCGAGCCGATGCTCACGCCCGCGCGGTCGGCGATGGCCTGCACCGTCGGCGGCTGCTCGGTCACCTCGCACAGCTCGGTCACGGCCTCGAGAATCGAGTCGACGACAAACCGAGACCGCGATTGGGCGGGCTTCTTTCGCGGCCGCAAAGACTCTTCAGAGAGCACGCCCAAGCGTGTACCAATGGCCCACCGCCCAGCTCAATGGCCCCACTCTCAAACACGAGCGGCCGGCGCGAGATTTTGAAAATTCGCTTCGAACATCAGTTGGTTGCAGACGGGGGCAAACGCGAGTGGGCCGGGCGCGAGCGGCCCTGCATCGTGCCGCGCATGAACCGACCAACCCGTGTTTTCGCATCAACCGTCGTATTGGGCGTGATGCTGGCGGCAAGGGCCCAGGCCAGTGAAGCCGACTCAGGGGCCGAGCCGCCGGCCGACGCCACAATGACGCCGGTCACCAAATCGACGGTCGCCCCGCAGCCTGCGCCGCCGCCGAAG
>JBGAIY010000295.1:0-9705 GCA_044225205.1 Myxococcaceae bacterium
CCGACCTCGACCGACACGATTCGACCTGGGGGCTCGCGGGCAACGCCGGCGGCATCGACCCCAGTCGGGTCGCGCTGCGCATCACCGACCCCTACGGAGCCAATGTGGCGAGAGGCCCATTCCCCTCCAAGGTCACCTCGCTCGACGAGAACTTTCTGGTCTTTCGGCGTGACGCTCGACTGGCGGTGTCGCGAAACATGGGCGGCTTTCATTTGTACGCGACCGACGCGTGTGTCGTGGCCGACGTGCTGGGCCATTCAGCGTACGTCATCGACTTTCACCTCGAACACTTGAGCCGCGGCACCGTCGACGAGCGCTACTTCGCCGCACGACAGGCCCTTGTGCAGAAGTATGCACACGCGCTGCGCCCTCGCTGGGTCGCCAACACCACGACGCGGGTTTTTCTGAGTGCGTGCCGCTGGTGGGCGAGGGCGCTCAACACCTCGCCCGGCCGTTCACTCGGGCGACTGTGGGCTCGCTGGCGGTCGCTCGCCCACGATTGACGCGCACAGCGGCTTCGATGAACGCGGGCAACGACTGACCCCCAACCAGTGCCCACGGCCACCAGCTCCTCGGCACGAAAGAGGGCAACACGGCCGGTGTTCGATTGTCTGAAACCGTAAGGAATACTGCCTTTTTTCGGGCCTGCGTGACGCCACGGTCACCGCCAGCGAAGTTCGGTGTGCCGCGCAACATGCCCCAATCGGTGAGCATTCTTCGCGCAGCCTCCCGCTGCTCACTCCACGCCTGGCGAAGCACCGCACCCGCCTCGCCCCAAGGCGCGCGTCGAAGGACCTTTGCTCGTTGCTCCCGTCACCGTCGCCAACAAGTTGTCTGCGGAGGCGTTCGGCATTGGTAAGCTGCGCTTCTTTCTCAGACGAGGCGGCAATACGTGTCTGCTACCGCATGGCTCGACGGGCTCGACGCGCCACTGCGGGCATGGCTGTTCGACCGCCTCGAGACCGTGACACTCGAGGCCGGGCAAACGCTGTTCGACGCGGGCGCGCCGTCTGACTGTCTGTACGTCGTGACCAGCGGCACGGTGGGCGCCTTCGCGGCGAACGAGCCCGTGCGGCTCATTGGGCAAGTCGTGGCGGGCGAGACGGTTGGAGAGCTGGGCTTGATTTCGGGCAAGCCGCGCAGCGCCACCGTGAGGGCCTTGCGCGACTCGGTGCTGCGCCGGCTCTCGCGCGAAACGTTTCACGAATTGACGCGCGCCCACCCGGCGTTGGTGATGTCGCTCGCCCGGCTCGTGCTCGAGCGGGCCACCCAACCGGTGCACGTGCGGCTCACGGCGCACCCCAGAACGCTCGCGGTCGTCGCCCAGACCGAAGGGCTCGACGTCGCCACGTTCGTCGAACGCCTCGCGAGCGCTCTGGCCGTCTGGGGGCGGGTCGCCGTCGTCTGGCCACACGAACGCCCCACGGCCGACGCCCTCGCGCGCCTCGAAGAAGAGTCGCCCTTCGTGCTGTACGCCGCCCCGAGCCCCGACGCCGCGTGGAGAAAGTTGTGCGTTCGCCAAGCCGACGCGTTGGTCTTGGTCGCCCGCGCCGACGCGCCGGCCGCGCCCTGGAGCGAAGTCGCACTGAAGACCGCCGCGCCGATGCCCAAACCCGAACACCTGGTGTTGATGCATTCGGCCGAGGTGGCACCGGGAGTCGCCCGCGCCTGGCAAGCGCAGCGGCCAATGGCGGCCGTTCACCATGTTCGAGGCGACGCCAACGGCCAACGCGACGTGGCACGGGTGGCGCGGTTGATCGAAGGCCGGGGGCGCGCGCTCGTGTTGTCGGGCGGCGGCGCCCGCGGTTTCGCGCACCTCGGCGTGTTGCGGGCGTTGCAAGAAGCGAACATCGACATCGACGCGGTGGGCGGCACCAGCATCGGTGCCATCATTGGCGCCGGGTTCGCGGCCGACTGGTCGCTCGCTGAAATGACCGAGGTGTATCGCTCGTCGTTCGTCGCGGTGAACCCGCTGGGCGACTACACCTTGCCCCTCGTGTCTCTCGTCGGAGGCCGCACCGTTTCACGCCTGTTGCGCCGCGCGTACGGCACGCTCGACGTCGAAGACTTGGTACGGCCGTTCTTCAGCGTCGCCACCAATTTGACGCTCGGCCAAACGGTCGTGCACCGGCGGGGCCCGCTGTGGCAGTGGCTTCGCGCCTCGTGCGCGATACCCGGCGTGTTGCCGCCGGTCTTTCACGAGGGCCAGGTCTTCGTCGACGGCGGGGTCATGAACAACTTGCCGGTCGAGGTGATGCGTGACGGTTTTGCCGGTGACATTGTCGCGAGTGACATCGGCGCCGATGACGCGGTGCTCGCCCCCGGTTCGCAGCCCGAATTCGAGTGGCCCGGCCTTCGACGCGTGGTGGTCGACTGGTTCTCGGGCTTTCGCCGCCCCTCGGTGCTGCGGTTGATGTTGAGCAGCGGCATGGTGAACGCCGCCGCCGCCACGACCGCCGCCCGGGCCGCCGCCAGCGTGGTGATCGCCCCGAAAATGCAGGGCATCGACTTGCTCGAATGGAGTGCGTTCGACGAGGCGATCGAGCGGGGCTACGTCGCCGCCGTGGCGGCCCTCGAACGATCGAACGGTGCGCGCGGCACCAGCGATTCAGGGTGACGGCCGGCGCGGCCACGATCAGAGTCGCCCCCCCCCATGGCCAAGAACCGCGCAATCGGCGAGCTGCGAATCGACAATGCGAAATGGGCGAAGGGGGCCGCCAGCAACCCCGGAGTGACCGAACTGGACCTCGTGCTCGACGTCGATGACGACAACATCGCCTTCGGTCACGCGGTTCTGGCCTCGACTCTCGATGGCAAGATGTTCGCCGATTTGGTCAAGCTTGATGCCAGCGGCTCGACCTTGACCTTCGAGGGTGAACGGCCTTTGGGGCGCTGTTGGCCCGGCGCAAATTCAAGCGGGCGCCAAGCGAGAAAAGTTGGGCATCAAACAGTTTCGGCTGTTCAAAGAAGCCACGTTCGAACTCCTTGAACACGGTCGGGCCGCTGACGCGCGGGCGCTGTTCAACGCACTGACGGTGGCAATGAACCCGAACGATCGTCGCCGCTTCGCAGCCGACTTCGCGCATCAATTGGTTTGGCATGGTCACGCTGACGACGCGTTCGACGTGGTCGTCGCTGGAGGCGTCGAACCGAGGTACGTCGACACCATGCTCGCTGCGTTGGGCACGCCCAACGTTCGTTCAACGCAAAGCCATGTCGACATCGCGACTTCATTTGTCGGCCGGCTTTGCCGCGACGCGCCGAAGCTCGCGAGGCTGCTCAACGCGAGCCCCATGCTCGGTGCGCTGCGCCGCGTCGGGAAGCGCAAACAGGCCACCGCCTTGGCCCTGACGCTTCAAAACGCCGGCGCCATGGTTTGAGCAAGTCGTTTCAGTTGAGCTGACCAAGATGCTGGTTTAGCGCGGCCGCTCGGTTTGGCTCAGAGCGCCATTCGCTTCGTCGACCGCCTCTTCGGCGCGAGTCGGGCGGCGCACCGAACCAAAGGCTTTCGCGAACGCCGACAGGTCGAGTGTCACGAGCCCGTCGTCGCAGACCAGCTTGGGGTCGTGCAACGTGACGTAGGTCGAACCGTCGCGCATGACGCCATAGCCGAGCACCGAACAGCGCCGGTCGTCGTCACGCGCGTGCGCGAACAAGGTGCGACTCTCGTTCATTTCGTCGGCGATGAGCGCGAACACCGTTTGCAGGGTCTCGGCGTTCACCGACAAGGCGCGGCGAACGGCGCGGCGTGGGGCAACATCAACTTGAGTGTGGTCGGCGGCGAGCAGAGCAGACAAAAGCGAGACCCTTTCGGTGATGCTGTCTGATTGTCTGTCGCAGCCCTCCCAGAGTTGACTGTCGTGCACACTCGAACGCGGCATTCTCACTCTGTGGGAAAGTGAAACGACGGCGCGTCGCGGCAAAGTGCGTTAAATCGCACTCATGGCTCGCCCTCGAATGCTCTCGGTCTTGGCGCTCGGTTGTTCCGTGCTCGCGCTTGTTTTCCCTCGCGACGCCAAGGCTTGAGGCGTCTCTCCGCCCATCGGTCCGATGGGCATGGCAGAGCGGTGTACCGGCCGCCCGCACGCGACAGACGAGCTCGGCTCGCGCTGGCACGTGGGGGCGAGTGTGGGGTCGTTTCGCTCGGTGTTGCTTTTCGGCTCGAGCCGCCTCGCGTCGGAGCAGTCGGCCGTGAGCGCCGCGCTCGAGTTCAGAATTTCTCGCCGTTGGTCGCTGCAGGCCGCGGCGGGCGCCATTGTCTTTGGTTCACTCGGTGAGGCCAAGGCCGAACCCGGCATCGTCGGCAGCCTCGCGGCGTCGTGGCTCGCGCTCGAACAAGGCCCGTCGTGGCCGTTCATTCAACTCTCGGGCTCGCTGTCGGCCAGTACGTTGCGGTTCGACACGGCGCCCACTTCGGCAGTCGACGCGCGGTTGGGCGTCGTCGCCGGGTACACGGTGCTCGACCGCGTCACGCCGTACCTGGTGGGCCGCGTGTTCGGCGGGCCCGTCTTTTACCGGGGCTCGACCGGCACCGACGCGTTTCACTTTCAGCTCGGCGTCGGGGCCGTGACGGGTGTGTCGAAAGCGTTCGACCTTTCGGCTGAAATCGTACCGTTCGGTGAACAGCGAGTGTCGCTTTCCATCGGGTACCGGCTCTGAGGCCAGCGTCGTGCAACCGCGACGAATGTTGAGCCGGTGGCGATGCGCGCAGGCATGAGCCCTGTGCACCCGGCGCAGAGCAACGTGCCGAAAGCAGGTAAAGGGAGCGCCGCTGCTCCAAACTCATGAAGGCGCGAACGGCATGCCCAAGAAAGCACCTCCGACCGAAAAGAAGCAAAAGGCCGCGAAGTCGGTGACGGCCCGGCTCGGGTACAGTCGGTGACGGCCCGGCTCGGGTACGACTCGTACACGTTCGGTGATGACGTGGTTCAGTTGACGAGCCCGCCCGAGGCGCGATTCGCGTTTCACGAGCGGGTCGCGGCGGCCAAGAAGAAGGGTGTCACCGTCACCGACGAAACGACCGACCCGAACCCGAAGTGGGGCCCCTGGGCGAAACAACCGAAGTTGATGCAATTCGAATGGCGGGGCGACGCCGTTCACCGGGCCTGGTTCACGGCGCAAGAGACAAGTCGCGGTTTCAACGCTTCGAAGTTGGTTGAGCTGGCGCTCGAGCAGCCCGCGTTCGCGCGAACGGTCGAAATCGGCGTCGGCCTCGAGCAATGGGAAAACAGCCATCAAGCCAGTTTCGACGCCGTGGTCGACGTGCTCGCCTCGAAGAGGCCGGCGCTCTCGGCGCTCGCATTCGGAGACTATGTGAACGAGAGCGGCCACGTTCTCGAGTTGAAGAACTTGGCGCGACTTGACGACTTGTACCCGTCGCTCGAATCGCTTCGGTTGAGTACGACCCAGTTGCCGCGCTTTGACCAGGTCGGGTTCAAGCACCTCAAGCGCTTGTGGGTGCGAACCACCTGGCGCGACGCGGCCGCGTTCAAGACCCTCGCGCGCTCGTGGCCGCACCTCGAGTCGCTCGGCATCGGCTGGCACCGGAGCGGCTCGAAAGAACCCGCTGAAACCCTGCGCGATTGGGGGTGGTTGCTCGACGGCCAGAGCACGCCCAAGCTTCGCCACTTGACGCTGATCGGCTCGAACATGTGGCCTGAGCTGATTGGTGCGTTGGTGACGTCACCGACCGGCCGCGCACTCAAGTCGCTCGACCTGAGGTCGATGAACGACCCCGAGCGCGGCATCACCGAGGCCCTGGCGAAGCACGCCCAGGCGCTGACCTACCTCGAATCGGTCCGCCTGCCGGCAGGGTTTCACCACTCCAAGTCATGGTGGCCGCCGGGAGTCGACGTTCGCTGTGGGCCCGATCGGTCTCAGCCGAACCACCGCGATTGACGACCCTCGGTCGAACGCCAACCGGGCGACGTTCGCCCGGCTGGCCTGACGACGGTCAGACGGTTCGAGTTTTGTGTGGGCCCGTGCCGACCGTGCCACCCGCGACGACCTTCGCATCGGCTCCGGTCAGATTTCGAAGCTTCTCGGTGTTCAAGTGGAGCTTGAGTTTCTTCATGTGCTCTCCATGGTGTGAGTGAACAACGTGAGTGAATGTCGGTGCGCGCCATCGCGTTCATGAATTCGCCGCCACGTGGGTGAGAACTCGAGTTGGCGGCCACCTTTGAACTCGGCCGTGGGGGGCTGCGCGTGGCTCAGGTGGGTGAATGAAATTGCCCGAGTGGCTGTGCGAAAAACTGGCCCAAACCCGGTGGCACGCATGCGTGTCGAACATTCGTCGCTACAACCCAGGTCAAGCCGACGACGACCAGTTGCTGCCGCCGTGATCGGTCGGCCCGCATGTCAGTGCCGTCTGGTACGCGCGTACCGAAGTCGCTCAAAGGCTCGCGCACCAACCGAGGAGGCCCACATGCACCGCCGCGTGGCGTTGTTTTTGCTCGAACATGACGAGGCACGCGACTGGGTGTTCGCCTTGGCAGAGGGGTTGGGGTTCGAGCCGGTGGTCGCCCGTCGACCGAACGTGGCTGCCGTGTTCAAAGCGGCACCCGACTTGCTGGTGTTTGATTGCCAGGCCGCGGTGCCCAACCAGTGGGTGCAACTGCTGCAAGAACTTCGACAGGCGCCGCTGTTTGAGTCGACCCCAGCGCTGGTACTGAGCCCGTCGCGGCAGGTGCCGTCGGCCCTGCTCGAGCTTCGGCACGTCGTCGTGTTGGTGAAACCCTTTCAACTCGCTGAGGTTTTTCGGCGGTTGCGCGCGGTCGGTTTGGCGTGCGGGGCGGGAGACGAGGGCGCCGACCGGGTCGAGGTGCCCGTCGAACCCTTCGTGGTCGACCGCCGGCTCGCACCGTCGCGACGGCCGAAGAGTGACAAGTTTCGCATTCTCGACTCTCCGCGGTTGCTCGAGGGCGACTTGCAGCGCGGCTCGGGAGTGCTGGGGTGCGCGGTGCTGTACCTCGACATTGATCACTTCAAAGAGCTGAACACCCAGCACCTCGAACGCGAAATCGACCGTCGGGTCTTGGGCCCTTTTCAGCAGCTGCTCAGCGACGTGGTGGTGGGCAACGGCCACGTGTACGCCGAGGGAGGTGACGAGGTGATCATCTTCTTGCCCAATGTGACCGAACGCATGGCGCACCTGTTCGCCGAGACCGTGCGCGACATGGTCGAACGTGCCGAATTCGCGGTCAACGACACCGTGGTGAAGGTTACCGTGTCAATTGGCCTCGCGGCGGCGGCCCCGAGCGCGCCTGAGGTGCCGCGGCTGCCCGACTTGGCGAACGCCGCGAAGCGGTGGGCCAAAGAACGGGGCCGCAACCAAGTCGCGCAGTGGAGACCGAGCGAGACGTCGCCTCCCGCCCGAGCGGCGCCGCCCGAGCTGCGTCGAGAATCGTGAGCCTGGGCGGGCAACCCGGCACAAAATCGCGTATGCGGCGGGGGTGACGTGGCCCCCGCGTTCAACACTCGCGACTGACGAAGCCGTCATGCTCGACGGAGCGAATGGCGTGACGTCTGCCCCGCGGCACGGTTTCCCCGACGCGGGGGGGGCGGTGGCGTTGGGGCTCGCCGCCGTCGTGGCGCTCGTCGTGGCGCGGTGGGCGGGCCCGCGAGCTCGGTGGGGCGTGGTCGCGGCGGTGATCGCGGCGTGCGTGCCGGGCGCGCTCCAGGTGCTCGTTTGGCGGGCCGACGCGCCGGCCAACCGTTCGGCGTTGACGGCGCACATCGTCGGCACGCTCGGTGAAATCGACCAGCGGGTGCACTGGCCCACGACCCCCGTTCACGTGGCCGTTGAAGACGACGACGTGCTGTTCCCCCTTGGGCGGTACGCGGTGCCGACGCGGCGGTCGAGCGCGGGCCCGGGTGTTCTCGAGCTCGAGTTGCGCGGGGCGGTGCTGCAGGCCCACTGTGTCGAACGCGACGCCCGCGTCGTGTGCGGGGCGACCCCGTGAGCGTGCTGGGGCTGGTGTTGTTGCAGCTGGTGGGCTCGGCCCTCGCGGCCTTGGCGTTGAAGAGGCCTTGGCGGCAGACCCTGCAGGCCCCGAGTTCGGCCTGGTGGGCGCTCGCGCTGTTGTACGCGGTGGCGCTCGGCCCCGCGGGCGCGGTCGTCGTGGCCTTCGTGGTGCTCGCGTGCTTCGGGTCGGCCCGCCTCTCCGATGCGCCGCCACCGGGTGCGCCGTGGCCCCGCGCTGCGTGGGTGGCGCTGGCCGTCGTGCTCGTGGCGCTCGTGGCCAGGCCCTGGGTACCCACCCAGTGGGACGAGTTCGTCTGGCTCGCCAAGGCCCGACTCGAGTCGAACGGTTTCGGCGCGGGTGTGCGGGCCGCGCTCGACCCGTCGGCCAACCTGATCCCCGCCGGGTACCCTCCGCTGTGGCCGGCGGCGGTGGGCTGGGTCTCGCTGGGCCGCGACGCGCTCGGCGAACAGACGCTCGCCGCTTCGTTGCTGCTGTGGTGGGCCTTGGCGACCGCGGTGCACGCGTGGTGGCCACGCCTACGAAGGGCGTCAGGGTGGGCCGTGGTGTGCGGGGTCGCCGCACCGCTCGTGTGGGTGCACGCCCGTTCGACCTATGTCGACTTGCCGCTCGGGTTGTGGAGCGTCGCGTTGGTGGGCCTGCTGGTTCACCGGGAGTGGGCGTCGTCGGTGGTGGTGGCCGTCGTGCTGGCCGCGGTCAAAGACGAGGGCACCGCCCACGTCGTGGCCGCCGCTGTCGCCGCCGCCGTCACCACTCGCTCGTGGCGGTGCTCGTGGGCCGCCGTCGCCGCCTTGGCCACGACCGGGGCGTGGAGGTTGCTGGCTTCGGCCCACGGCATTTCGGGCACCGATCACGCGCTGTCGCAACCGGTGTTCGCGTTCGTGCCGACGCTGCTTCGCCTGCTGGTGGTTCACGCCAGCGACGGGTGGTCGTGGGGCGTGCTGTGGCCATTGGTCGCGGCCACGTTCGTGCCAGTGACCCGCCGCCTGGCCCCGGTGCCGACCGACTCCGGCGCGGTCACGCTGCAGTTGGCGCTGGTGGCCAATGCGGTCATCTCGTCGGCGGCGCTGCTCGCCGGTTCTGAACGGGTGCGCGCCTTCGCCGAGGGTGGCACGTTGATCAACCGGTTGTTGATTCAGTGGTGGCCACTGGCCGCGGTGCTCGTCGTGCTCCATTGGTCTGCCGCCTTCGCGCGCCCTCGCGTTTCTTGAGAACCGAGAAGGGGCGGGCAGACGCGAATTCGCGCAACCGGGTGGGCCCTCGCACGACAACCAGACCGAACACTTTTTGGGGGCAAATTCTCATGTGCGGAAGCGTATCGGCGTACGGCGGTGCTCAAGGCGTTCACGGCGGCAAAGCGGCGAAGCTCGCCCATGCGAAGGGCACGTTCAGCACGTTCGCTGACGGTACGTTCGTGGTGAAGACGAAGAACGGCCTGGTCGCCATTCTGCCCAAAGACGGGTCGATGAAGGCCGCGCTCGCGGCGTTGCGCCCGGGCGACCAGATCGAGGTCACGGGCAGCAAGTCGCGCGTGTCGGGCGGAGACGTCAACGCGTTCAACGGCCCGGCCATCGAAGCCACGAAAATCAAAGTCATTTCTCGCGCACCGGTACCGCCCACCATTGAGGGCTCGGTGATGGAGATCATCCCCATTCGGGGGGGCGACCCGCAGGGCGTGTTTCTCGTGCTCGACAACCCGGTGTCGCTCAACGGCCAAGAATAC
>JBGAIY010000296.1:0-9704 GCA_044225205.1 Myxococcaceae bacterium
TGGGGGTGGTCGAGCAGCGCCAGGGCTTTGGCCTCGCGCTCGAAGCGGGCGCGGCCCTCGCTCGTTTGGCCAAGCTCGGGAGCGAGAAATTTCACGGCCACCGAGCGACCCAACGTCACTTGGGTGGCGCGAAACACCGTGCCCATGCCCCCGCGGCCCAATTCGTCTTCGAGCTTGAGCCCGGCGAAAGTGTCGCGGGCGTCATCGGCCGACAGGCCGAACAGACACGTGGGGCACGGGCCGGCCGCCGTCAACGTTCGGCCGCAGGTCTGGCAGCTCGGGGGGCTCACGTGGTCAGCACTTTCGCCAAGCCAGCCCATTCGGCGTCGGCCTCGGCCTGGTCGTCGACGGTGTCGACCACGGCGGCGCGCACCAGTTCGCGGTAGCGGGTGCGGGCCCGGTGCAGAAAAGCCTTGAGCTGTGGCAGCGACATGCCGTGCCGGGCGGCGACTTCGCGGTACGAGGGCGTCGGCCCAGAGGCGCCGCCGAAGAACAGAGCGACCACTTCGAAAGGCCCCGACCGCTCGCCCGACTCGAATTCGTTTTTGAGCTGCTCGAGCGCTCGGTTCATGACCGTCTGTGCCCAGGCCCGCTCGAAGGCGACGTCGGGTGGCACCGCGTCACCCGGCACGAGGCGTTCGGCGACACCCGCGTCGTCGAGCGAAATGGCGACGGCCCCCGCGCCCCGCTTGGCGGCGACGGCCTTGTCGTGTTGGTTGATGAGGTAGTTGCCGGCCATGGTGCGCAAGTAGGCGCGCAGGCGGCCCTTTTCGGGGTCGACCCGGTCGAGGGCGCCACGCTCGAGCACTTGCACCAGCAGGTCTTGCACCGCGTCTTGGGCGGCGGTCGCGTCGAGGCCTTTCGTGCGAAAGAACACGTAGAGCGGTCGCCAGTAGACCGTCATGAGTTGGGTCAGCGCTTCGCGGCGGGCTTCGGGTGACGTCTTCGCGGCGCGAATCAGCGTCCACCGGGTGGTGGGGAACGCGCCACGGTGGGGAGCCGCTTCGTTCACGTTGATCTCAGGCCCTCCCATTTCAACGCGGCCGAGGCGCGCTGTACACCGGTTTTCGGTCTTTTCGGGCTACACTCGGCCCTCGCGTGGGAGCCTTTCTCTTCATGGTGCTGCTGCAAGCGCCGCCGACGAGCGCACCGCCCTTGGTGTCGGTCGACGCGCCGCTCGCTCCGCCGGTGATGAGCCGGCTGGCCCCGGTCGAGGTGCCGCTCAAGCCGCTCGCGAACGCCGTTCATTTTTCACCGGCCAGCCTCTTCGCGTTGTTCGTGAGCGTCGAATACGAGCGCTTGGTCGCGGGGCCGTTGACGGTGTTCGGCACGGCGGGCGGTGGGCCCTTCGGGCAGTTCGCGTTCGACCTCGGAGTGCGGCTCTACCCGGTCGAGCGGCCCTTCGAGTCGTTCTTCGCCGACCTGCGTGGCTCGGCGTTCGTCATGACGAACGGCATGGCGATGATGGGCCCCGCGGTCACCGTCGGCTACGCGTGGCGCACGAAGAACGACTTTTTGGTCTCGCTGGGCTTCGGGGCGAGCATGTGGTGGTCGCTTTCGCGCCTCGAACCCCCGGGCACCATTTTTCTGGCGACCAGGCCGATCGACGCGTTCGTCATTTCGTTGCCGGGCTTTTTTCAGCCGAGCCCCGGTCAAAACGCCATGCAGCCGACCATTCGGTTGACGTTCGGGCCTGGGTTCTAAACGCACGTCACCTGCGCTCCGGTACCAGAGCGACACGCAAACCTGCCGAACGGCTGCCCGATATCGCGAGGGTTGGGTTTTCGTCAATGAAGTCGAAACACGTTGGATCCTCCGGCGCCTTTCTTGTAGAGAGGTCGGCGGCGAGCGTTGGCATCAGCGCTCCTCCTTGGAGGAAGTTTTGCGGGACAAACTGCTGGCGCTCGTATCGTTGCAGAAAGTTGATCTCGATATCGCGGCGCTGAAGAAGAATGCCGAGACGTACCCACGCGAGATCGGCGAGTTCGAAAAGCAACTCGCCACCGCGAAGAGCGCCATCGACGCTGAAAAATCGAAGCTCGACGATCTCGACAAGCAACGCTCGACGCTCGAACAGACCATCGCCGAAGACAAAGACAAGGTGCGCAAGTGGGAAGCCCGCCTCGCCGAGCAGCGCACGACCCGCGAATACTCAGCCCTCGCCCGTGAAATCGACATCGCCAAGAAGAGCCAGGTGACCATGGCCGAAGACTTGGTCGAGCTCGGCAAGCAGGCGACGCTGCAGCGCGAAGTCGTCAAGCAGCGCGAAGGTGAATTGGCGGGCCGCACCGGTGAGCTGCAGTCGAAAATCGACGCGCTCAAAGAAAAGCTCGCCGAGGTCGAAAAGCAGGTGAAGGGCCTCGACGAAAAGCGGAGCGACGCGGCCAAGTCGGTCGACACCTCGCTCTTGCGTCAGTACGACAATGTGCGCCGCAAGCGCTTGCCGGCCCTGTCGGCGGTGAATGCGCCGGGCACGTGCGGTGGTTGCCGAATGAACATTCCTCCGCAGCGCTTCAACCAGTTGGTGGCGTCGCGCGGCATCGACGTGTGCCCTTCGTGTCAGCGCATGATCTACGCGGCCGAGGCGTTGGGCGAAGCGTCGCCCGGGGCCGCGAAGTAAAACGGTTGGTTGTTGGGCGCCTTTGTTGGTCGCAGCGCAGCCCGGAGCGAGCATGACGAAAGGCCCGAAAGCGCTCACCGGTCGTGAATTGCACGCGGCCGTGCTGCGCTTCGTCGCGCAAGAAGAGCCGCTCGTCGCGACGCTGGGGGCGTTTCCTCAGCTCGACCGGGCGAAGCTCAAGCGCATTCTCGACCGCGCGGCCAACGTGGTGAGCGGCGCGGCCATGGTCGAAGAAGTGCCGGTGCCCGCGGTGTCGCGGGTGCGTTTGTATTCAGACGGCGCCGCGCGCGGCAACCCCGGCCTCGCCGGCGCCGGAGCCGTGCTCGTCGAGCCGTCGGGCCAGGTCGTCGACCGGCTCGGCAAGTTCTTGGGCACCCAGACGAACAACTACGCCGAATACATGGGGCTGTTGCTCGGCCTGCGCCGCGCGCGTGAATTGGGCGTGCGCGAAGTCGAAGTCTTCGCCGATTCAGAATTGATGATTCGCCAGCTCGGCGGGCGCTACCAGGTGAAGAGCGCGTCGCTGCGACCACTGTACGAAGAAGCGCTCAAACTGCTCAACGACTTCGAACGGGTGAAGTTGGTGCACGTGCCGCGTGAAATGAACCGCGCGGCCGACGAAATGAGCAACCAGGCCATCGACGAGCGGCTCTGACCGCTTTTCAGACGCGAAAGCGCCGAATTTCGCCGCGCAGCACGTCGGCCTGCTGCCGCAACGTTTCAATGGCTTCTTCGAGTTGCTTCACCGCGCGGTTCTGCGTGTCGGCCACCGACTTGATGGTGTCAATGGCCTTGAGCACCTGTTCAGACCCGCGCGTTTGCTCTTTCTGGGCGCGGTTCAAGTAGTTCACCATTTCGTTGATCGACTCGATGCTGCGCGAAATTTGCTTCGAGCCGTGAGCCTGTTCTTGCACCGACCGGGTGACGTGTTGGGTCAGTGAGCGCATGTGGTCGGCGCTCTTCATGATCTGCTCTGAACCGCGGGCCTGCTCGTTGGTGGCTTTGCTGATCTGTTCGACCGTCTCGCGAATGCGGTCGACGGCGGCCGTCACGTCTTTCGAGCCCCGGGCTTGTTCGACCGTGGCGCGGGCAATGGCTTTCACCATTTGGGTCGACCGGCTCGACGATTCTTGAATTTTCTTGAGTGCGTGTTCGGCCTCGCGGCCCAGCAGCACGCCCTCTTCGACGTTGCGCACGCCCATGTTCATGGCGGTGACGGCGTTTTGCGACTCTTGCTGCACCGAACGAATCAAGTCGCCGATTTCGCGCGTCGAAGCCCCGGTGCGCTCGGCCAGGTCTTTGATTTCTTCGGCGACGACGGCAAAGCCCTTGCCGTGCTCTCCGGCTTGCGCGGCGATGATGGCGGCGTTGAGCGCCAACAGGTTCGTCTGCTCGGCGACTTCGTCGATGACGTCGACGATGTTGCCGATTTCGCCGATGCGCCGACCGAGCTGTTCGATGACGGTGCCCGCCGAACGGCTGCTGTCTTTGATTTTGTCGATGCCGACAATGGTCTTCTGAATCGACTCCATGCCGGTTTCGGAGTCTTTCGAGACCTGTTCTGAAAGCCGCGCGGTCTCGTAGGCGTTCGTCTCGACCTGAGAAATCGCAATGTCCATTTCGCGAATCGAGCTCGAGGTGAGCTCGGCGCTCTTGAGCAAGTCGTCGATGTTGCGGGCGACTTCTTTGGTGCTGTACGTCATTTGCTCAATGGCGTTGGTCGTCTCTTCGACGCTGCCATTCATCTTGGTGACGTTGTCGGCAACTTCGTCGTTCGTCGTCGCCATTTCCAAAATGCTCGAGCTGGAGTCTTCGGCGCTGTTGAACAGCACTTCGACGTTTTCGGCGATGCCCTTGAGCGAGGCGAGCATTTGCACCATGGCGCTCGACGTTTCTTCGACCCGGGTGAGCACGGTCGTCGAGCCGCCCGACGTCGCCGACGCCGTTCGCGAAATGGAGTCGATGACCTGCGCGACACTCTCGGCGACGCCGCGCACCCGGCCCAAGGTGTCACGCAGCCCTTGGCCAATGTTGTTGAGCGACTCGGCCAGTTCGTCGAGCTCGCGGGTCGGCGCCCCGGCGACGCGGCCCGACAAGTCGGCTTCTGACAGCTGGGCCGCCATGGCGCGCATCGACCGAACGGGGCGAATGAGCAACACGCGGGTCAGCACGCCGACGAGGCCCAAGAACACCGCCATCGACAGCACGAGCGCCATGAGCAGCGACAAGCGCAGCTTGCCGAGGCTTTCGTCAATGCCGCTGCGGTCGAGCGCGACGAGCACGACCATGTTGCCGCCGCTCTTGGGCGTCACGGGGCCGGCGACCAGCAATTCGCCCGAGTCGAGCGAGAGCTTCGCCGGCCGGCCCGCTTCGTTGAACGTTCGCAACACGGGCTCGAGGTCGGGCACCCGGCCGTCTTCGCGCCGAAACTGGGCGATGGCGTCTTGCGCGCGGCAGCCGTTCGCCGGGCACACCAGCACCCAGACCGCGCGTATTTCGCGCTCACCCGAAACGATGTCGTTCACCTCGACGGTGGCGCTGGGGTCGACGGTGACCTTTCGTTCAATTTCTTTGGCCACGGCCTTGCCGCGCTCGAACAACGACGTGGTGAGCGACTCGTTGGCCTGCGAGGGCACCAGAATGAACAGCACCATCACCAACACCAGCATGGCAATGGTGAACATGCCGAAGATGGCCCAAGTCAACCCGAGCTTCTGAGAGCGCGCCGGCACAGGCCTTCGACTGTAGCGCGAGGCTCCGGTGGGTCGAAATGTTTACCGCGCTTTTCACCACGCCGGTGCCGCGCGACTTCGAGTGTCGGCCGAATCACCGCTCGAACGCGCCGATGTCGTACCCCGCGCCGACGGGCCGGGGGCGACCTTCGTGGTCGTCGGTGACGAGCGGCTGCACCAGGTTCGTGCCGTGGTCGACCGCGGGGCTCTGGGGTTGCACGTGATAGTCGCCCGCCGCTGCGTCGACGAACAGGGGGTCGCCTTGCTGGGCATTCGCGTCGAGCGACGGCGCGGGCCCCCCTCCAGACCAGAGGTTGTTCGACGCGGTCAACGTCGCCGGCAGGGCGCCACCCACGACCCAATACGCATTGACCGACGTGCCGTTGACGAAGATGTTGTTTCGCAGCGTGACGCTGGCCGCCGCGTCGAATTCGAGCGGCGCCGAGTACGGGCTCATGCCCACCGCGCAGTCGGCGAACGTGTTGTTGAAAACGGTGACCGTCAGCACCGGCGTGTTGCCGCCGTACGGCGTGCCGTTGAAGCGCAGACAGCTGCCGCCTTCTCCGTCGTCGCCGGTCGGGTGCACGAGGCTCGGGTCGGCGGTGTGGTGAATGATGTTGTCGAAGACTTGAAAGCCGGTGCCTGAATTGAGGCTCAAGACGATGCCGTCGAGGTGAATGTGGTGAATGACGTTGTGGTGAATGTGCACGTTGGTGATGAGCGCCGACGTATCGCCATAAATTTGAATGCCTCGGCCGCCGACCTGGTGGTGAACGTCGTTGAACGCGAGTTCGATGTCGTCGGGGCCCGCCGTGTCTCGCGAGTCGATGTAGATGCCGTGGTACAGCTTGCTGCCCCCGTTGTGGTGAATGTGGTTGCCCAAGATGCGCAGGTGCGAGCCACTGCCGTCGACCGCGGCGGCGCCTCCGCTGTTCTCGAACTGGCCCTCGACTTCGTTGTTGACGACGCGGGCGTACGAGGTCGCCGCGCCCACCCCGATGCCCGAGCTGCCGCCTCCGGCCATGTCGACGTGCAGGTTTGAGACGTTGATGTACGAAATGCGGCTCGACGAGTTGTACGAGTTGACGCCCGCGGCGATGTGGTTGCCCGCGGTGCGCACAATGAGCACCTCTTCACCCGGGTAGCCCATGAGGGTAATCGGCCCGGCCGCGGTGCCGGTGACGTTGTGAAAGCCGAACTCGGCGTTGACCGCGTTGGCCGCGTCGGCCCAGGTGCCCCCCCGAACGACGACGACGTCTCCGGGCTGCGCGGCGTCGAGCAAAGTGTCGGGCTTGCGAAACGGGTGGGTGATGTCGCCCACGACGCCCGTCGAATCATTGCCCGCGGCAATGGCGTCTCCCGAGGCGGTGTGCCCGGTGCCGTTCGACACGTAGAAGATTCGACCCGCGCCGACGGTAAACGTCTGGTCGGTGTTCGACTCGAGCCCGTCTCGGGTGACCTTGATGGGGCCGGTGGCGTTGGTCGGCCCAAGTTGAACCGACAATTGCTGAATGTCGGCTCGCCCGCGCGAAGGCCCGAGAAAAACGTACTTGGGCACTTCGTTCGACCCGACGTGAACTTTGACTTTCGACAGGTCGCTGCCGAAGCCGACCCCGAAAATCGAGAGGTAGATGCCGTTGCCGCCTTCACCGCCAGAATTCGGCCCCGTCACCACGTCGGTGTACAGAACGCGCGGCGCACCCGGCACCGGCGGCGGCCCCGCGTCACGGCTGCTCCCGGCGTCGTCAGCCGTGCCCGAATCAGAACCCGCGTCGGCGGCCGTGCCGGAGTCGGGTGGCGCGCCGGCATCGCGCACGGGCCCCCCGTCGCGCGTCGTGCCACCGTCGGGCGTGGTGCCGCTGTCGACGGTGATGCCCGCGTCGGGCACGAGCCCTCCGTCGGGCGTGCTGCCACTGTCGACCGTGGGGCCCGCGTCGAGCGCTGTGCCGGCATCGGGCTTCTCGTCGTGAGCGCCAGCATCGAACGCGCCACCGCCGTCGACGTGGTTGCCCGAGTCGAGGGTCGCTTCTTCTTCGACGACGCCGACGCACGAGAACGCCACGACGCTGGCGAGCACCGCACCCCTGATGGAAGGTCGCATGTCACCCAACGGGCGCCCCACCGTTTTTGGACGAAGTGTTTCACTCTCATCAACCGCTTGATCTTGTTTGAGAATGGCGAACGACGCATGGTGCGGTCATGTCGACGCACCTGTTGACCGACGACCGCTTTTTCGAGCACGTCGCCGGGCCGATGCACCCCGAGACGCCGGGGCGGCTGCGCGCCATTCTCGAGCTGCTCCGCGCGCCTTCGACTCGAATACCGGGCGCTGAATTCGTCGCCGCGCGCGCCGCGACGCTGGCCGAGGTGACGGCGGTGCACACCGAAACCCACGTGCAGCAAGTCTTGGCGCTCAAGGGCCAGTCGCGACAACTCGACCCCGATACGGCCGTCAGCCCCGGGAGTGTCGACGCGGCGCTGTGGGCGGCGGGCGCGGCCGTCGAGGCCGTGACTCGGGTGCTCCGTGGCCAGGCGAACAACGCCTTCGCGCTGGTGCGGCCGCCCGGTCACCACGCCGAAGCCGACCGGGCCATGGGGTTTTGCCTGTTCAACAACGTCGCCATCGCCGCCGAAGCCGCCCTTCGCGAAGGAGCCGAACGCGTCATGGTGCTCGACTGGGACGTACACCACGGCAACGGCACACAGCATTCGTTTTGGGCGCGCCGCGACGTGTTGTTCGTCAGCTCGCACCAATACCCGTACTACCCGGGCAGCGGCGCCCCGTCAGAAGTGGGGGCCGGGCCAGGCCAGGGGTACACCGTCAATGGCGCCCTGCCCGGAGGTCAGCACGACGCCGACTACGCGGCCCTCTTTCACGACGTGTTCTTGCCCATTGCCCAGCAGTACCGCCCCGACGTCGTGTTGGTCTCGGCGGGGTTCGACGCGCACCAGGCCGACCCGATCGGTGGCATGAATGTCAGCGACCGCGGGTTTGCCGCCATGTGTTCGGCGGTGAAGTCGCTGGCCGACGAGGTGTGCGGGGGCAAGCTCGCGTTGGTGCTCGAGGGCGGTTACGACCTGCGTGCGCTGGCGAACTCGGTGCACGCCTGCGTCGAGGTCTTGGCTGGCCAACGCACCGACTCGTTTTCAACCGGCCGAGGCGTGAGCGCTTCGGCGGCGGCCGCGGTGGCCGAAACCAAGAACGCACTCCGACCGTATTGGGCCTTGTCATGACTTCTGCTTACGTTCACGGCAGCACCGACGACCGCGAAATCGCCCGGCTCGAAAAACAAGGCGCGTGGACAGCGTCGTTCACCTTTCCTCATTTCGACGCGGCGCCGGGCATGCGCGTGCTCGACCTGGCGACGGGCGTCGGAGCCATGGCCCACCGGTTGCTCGAGGCGTACCCGGGCATTGACCTGGTGGGGGTCGACCTGTCGGCCACCCAACTTCGCGCGGCGAAGCGAAACCACCCGCGGCTTGCCGTGGTTCGCGCCGACGCGACCCGCTTGCCCTTCGCCGACGCCACCTTCGACCGGGTGTATTGTTCGTGGTTGCTCGAGCACGTGCCTTCGCCGCCCGCGGTGTTGCGCGAAGTTCGGCGGGTGCTGCGGCCCGGCGGGTACTGTCAGTTCATCGAAGTCGACAACGCGACTTTTCGCACCACGCCGTCGTTCGACGAGGTCAACGCCACGCTGCGCGCGCTGAACGCGGCCCAAGTCAAAGCCGGCGGAGACCCCACCGTCGGCCAGGTGCTGCACCGGCATTTCGCCGCGGCGGGGTTTCGTCGCTTCACCCTCGAAGGTCACGTGCTGCACGCGACGCACCGCACGCCCGAATTGTTCGCTCGCTTCGTCGACGAGTTCGCCGAAATTTTCGAGGGGCTCGACGAGTCGCTGGGCCCGAGCATGGCGTCGGTGATTGCGCGGGCCGCCGAGCAGCTGCGGTCATTGCCGGGCCGGCCCGAGGGCGAAATGCGCTACGTGCCGGTGCTGGCCAAAGGCTGGCGGTGATCAGTGCACCGGCCGGGCGTTGAGAATCGCCTGGGTGGTGGCCACGCCCAACGTGCGCTCCATGCGCCATTGCAGGGTCACGTCGTCGAGGTCTTTGGGGTTCGTCGCGGCGAAGTCTTTGAGCGTCTTGGCCAAGACGTCTCGCTGTTCGGCGGTCACCGTTTGGTGGCCCAGACAGACCTGATCAAGCACGGCGAGCGCCGCCGCGAACTTGGGGTCGAGCCGGCGGCCAGCAGGCGCCGCCGTCGGCCACTCGGTGGGCACCGAGCGCCCCGAAAACTCCCTCACGCCCGGGGCATGTTTGAGGGCGGCGTAATGCCCCACGCACCCCGGGGCGAG
>JBGAIY010000297.1:0-10557 GCA_044225205.1 Myxococcaceae bacterium
GCGGCGACGGGCTCATCGACATCACTTCTGAATACCGTGCTGTACGAAAACACCAACCGAAGAGCCGTGTGCGGGAAAACCGCACGCACGGTTCTGAAAGGAGCCTCAGCTGGTCACGCCAGCTGAGGTTTACTTAATGAATCGCATTGACGAGGCGATGAACGAGCTGCTCGGGGTGTTTGCGTCGTCGCACACCAAGTACGAAGCGAATGACCGTTCGGCGCCCATTTTGGCGCAGCTCTCGCGCGACCCCGAATTCTTGCGTCAGCTGCTTCAGCGCTACGTCGAAACCCCGGGCTCGTTCGACAAACAAAACTACCCGGTCGTCAGCATACCGGTGGGGCTCAACCCCTACTTTCACCTCGTCGCCCATTGTTGGATACCGCTGCCGGGCCACGAGACGCACATTTCGACGAAGGCGATTCACCACCACGGTGACTTGTTGCTCTCGAGCGTGACCATTTTCGGGCCCGGCTACGAGCATTGGATGTTCACGTTGCCCGAGCCGATCGACTCCGAAAAAGGGCTGTACCGCATGGAGTTGCTCGAGTCGGCTCCACACCCCCAGCACCACGTGGCCTTCGTCGACTGTTGGACGGCGCACACCCCCATGTACCCGCCGTCGCTCTCCATCACCCTCGCCTTGTGGACGAGCCGCCACAACCTCTCCTGGCGCGACCGGCTCAAGCGCCTGCCCGTCTTCAGGGGCCGAGAGAACCAACTGCGCGACTGGGCGTTGAAGTTGGGGCTCAAGCAACAACTCCAACTCAAAGTGGTCGACAGCTTCGACTTCTTCCCCACCGCTGAGGGGTTTCAGGTCATGCGCGACCGCCAAGAATTTCAGCGCGGCCCGGTCGAAGACCACGTGTGCAGCGTCTTTCACGTGCTGCAACAAACCGGCAACGACGGCTTGGCCAGTTCGGTGCGGCGCAGCGTGAATGACGGCCTGGTGCACGAAGGCCGGCAACAGGTCGAATCGCTGTTGGCGCAGCTCGAAAAGGGCCGCGCCATCGAAGGGCGGCTGTCGGCTGGCCACTATGGCGTGCAATACGCGAATTTCACCCGAGACGACGTGCGGCGGGCCTTGAATGCCTCGGCCTTGGGCACGCACTGAAAGACGAACATGGCAGCCAATTCAATACCTCGGCAGATCTTCAAGAAGTTCCTCGCTCCGCGGCTCGACGAGCGGGCCTACAAGTACCTTCAAGCCGGCGCCATGGGCTGGGACATTGTCACCAAGAGCTGGTGGGAACCCGAGCTCGAACTCATTGGCCACGCGGTGCGCCCGGGCGAAACCGCCATCGACATCGGGGCGAACTACGGCCTGTGGGGCTACCATTTGGGCCGCGCCGTCGGGCCCCAGGGCCACGTGTACTGTTTCGAGCCGTTGCCGTTCACCGGCAACACGTTTTCGCTCATTTCGAAGGCGCTGCGCTTCGGGCCGCAGGTTCAATTGATCAACAAAGGCGCCGGAGAAACCGCCGGCCGGGTGACTTTCAACGTGCCGGTGACCGAGTGGGGTTCGGTCGCGGCGGGTTTGGTCAGCATGGGCCGCAAAGACGACCGGCCGGGCAAAGAAAAATACATTCGCTACGCCACCAAAGAAGTCGCCTGCGATGTCGTCACCATCGACGAGCAGCTCGGCTCGCTCGACAAGGTGGCGCTGATCAAATCAGACATCGAAGGCGCCGACCTGTTCGCGTTGCGAGGCGCACGCCACATCATCGAAGCCAACCGCCCGACGGTGATCATGGAGATCACGCCGTGGTACCTCGAAGGCTTTGGGCTCACGGTCGGCGACATCACCGGGTTCTTCGACGGCCTGGGCTACCGCTGCTACCGCTACGTCGACCGCAAGCTCGTGCCCGTGACCGCTGCCGACATCGTCGAAGACAATTGGGTGTTCATTCACCCCCACCGCCGCAACCGCTTCGCCGCCCTCTTGCCGCTGTAGGCGATACGCGCCCGCCCATGACCAAGATTTCAGCAAACCCGAGTTTGGCGTGCGGCATGTTGGTGCTGCTCTCGGGGTGCACGTTGGGCCAGGCGTACCGGCCCTTCACGTGGGCGGCCGCCGAAACGAAGACCAGCACGGGCTGGTACAAAGTCAGCACCCCCGAATTCACGATCTTCACCGACCTTTCTGAGAGCCAGGCGCGCGAAGCGGCCGACGCTGCGGGGCGTGAAATGGCGGCGCTTCGGGCCATCATGGGAGGCACCGAGCCCGCGGTGCACCGCCACATCACCGGCTACGTCGTCTCGAGCGACGCGAGATATGCCGAGCTGTTTGAACCACGAGTCGCCGGCCTCGTGAGCTGGGAAGGCGACTCCGTCTCGCTGTTCTTGTCGGGTCGGCCCAGCCGTTGGGAGCACCGCGCCAGCATGGTCGAAGCCGCGGGGTCGCTGGTCACGCACGAGCTCGCCCATGTCGTGCTCAGCGAATATTTTCGAGCGCAGCCACGCTGGTTTTCTGAAGGCATGGCCGAGTTTCTCGAGTCGTACCGTTGGGCCGAAGACGGCACGACCGTCGAATTGGGGCTCGCCAACGTCGACGCCTACGCGACCTACCGTCAGTACCGAACGGTGGGCATTCGCGACGCACTCGCGTGGGGCAGCGCCCAGGCGGGTGGCTCTGAAGCAACCGACCGCGCACGGTACGGCTACGTGTGGGCGTTGGTGCACTATTTGATCAACCGGCAGCCCAAGCTCTTCGCCGAAGTGATGCGCCAGCTGGCCCAAGGCGACGAAGCGGCGGCCAACGCATTGGTGACGCCCCCTGACGCCGAGGCGTTTGACCAACAGGTACACGCGTACATCGCGACCGGGCAGTACCAGACGTTTCGCGTGAGCGTACCCGCGAACCGGCTGAACGCCGTGGTGACTGAAGCGACTGCCCAAGAAGTCGCTGGGGCCAACGCCCGCCTCACCGCGGCTTCGGCGGGGTACCACGGCCGGGCTGCTCCCAAATAGTCGTGTCGTCGCGCACTTTCGAACTTGTCAGCATCGAAGGGCCACGCCTCTCGGTCGCCCGTTGAAGCCGCCCCCCGTCGGGGCCAACCTCGAGAAGCAAATCACGCAGGCATTCGAAGCCGACCAAAGGCACCCCTCACGTCGGCGAGTAGCAAGAAGCGCGCGGTGCGGCCGGTGCCGGCTCCAGCCAATTTCAGCGCAAGGTGGGGGCCCGAACATTCTCAGGGGTTTCATGCACCGCGCGACCTGTCGAACACGTACCTCAAGCTGCCGACCGCGGCCCAGGCGAATTGCCAGCGAAGCCTGCTCGACCCAATCAGCGCTTGGGCCTGCTGAACCACGCCAACCCAAGCAACCACCACAGCGCGGACGGCAGCGCGCCTGAAGAAGAGCAACTGCAACCGACGTCCAGCGACCTGAGGTCATCATGGCCCAGGCCGACGGTGCCAGCGTCTGCGGAGGCAGGGCCAGCATCGACGCCGGCGTCGTTGCTTGTACCCGCGTCGAACGCGCTGCCCGCGTCGAACGTCCCGCCTGCGTCGAACGTGCCGCCTGCGTCGACGACGGTACCGCCCCCGTCTGCGATGCCGGCGTCGCCCATGGCTCCAGCGTCGGAGCCGGCGTCAACCGTGCTGCCCCCATCAGCGATGCCAGCATCACCCATGGCGCCGGCGTCGAAGCCAGCGCCCGCGTCGACCGTGCTGCCTCCATCGGCGATGCCGGCATCAGGGGTACCACCGTCTTGGCCATCGGCGCGAAAGGTCGCGAGTTGAATGACCCAGCTGGGTGCGAAGCTGTTGCTGGCAGTGGCGGCGTACGGGCCGGCGACGGTGACGAAGCGGTCTTCGACCAAGCTGCCAAAACCGGTACCACGCGAGGTGAAGCCTGAACCGGGGACGTTCTGGCCGTTGCTGTTCATGCTGAAGGCGTAGAGCACCTCGAGTGCGAAATGGGTGGTGACGAAGCCGCTGTCGAGCGCGGCGCCCGAGCCGGTGGTCGAAATGGAGACGTCGAGCGGCGCCACGAGATCAGCGCCGGTGTATTCGTCGACAAAAACCTCGGTGCCGATTGAAGAACCGCTGAAGGTCACGGTGACCGCGTTGGCGCCCGCAGCGACGTCGGCGGCGTAGTAGACGGCGCCGTACTGAGAAATCGTCGGCACCTTCGTGGGGCCAACCGCGAGAACGTACGTCGAGCCCACCGAGTCGGTGACCGAAAGCACGTTGCTCCCGAGGTACCAGTCGACCGCCACCACCACCAGGCTGTTGCCGGTCACCGGAGAAGGAAAGGTGACGGTATGGGTGAGGTTGGTGGTGTAGCCGGAATTGCTCTGAATGTGGGTCAACCCCGCCAGCGCTGAGCCAGAAATCAGCACTGCGAGCAGGGGGCTCCGCGCCATGGCGTGGGAGTCAATCACACTGGGCGTGACGGCTTTGGTTGGCATCTGTTGTCAGCCGGGTTTCAGGCCCAACCGAACGCGACTCGCCACTCTTGACGGCGTGTGACCAAAGCCCTCACCATTCACGCTCCCTTCGTCGTACCGGAGACGTCGATGACTCGAAAAATCGTGACGGTGCTGGTTCTCGCGGCGTGTGCTGGTTGTGGCATCGAAACCGACGGCGCGACTGATCAGCCGCAGATGTCGGTGGGCCAAAGCCAAAGTGCGCTGCAGTCACCCGACTTGGCGCCGACGGGGCGGGGCAGCGCACCGTTCAACCCGTTCGCGAGGCCCGGCGGCGGGGGCAAGACGTCGAACGGCATTTCGTACCACGGGGGCCCGGTCATGACGGGCGGCAGCGCCGCCTACTACATCTGGTACGGCAACTGGTCGGGCAACAGCGCGACGACCATCTTGGCCGACTTCATGAACAACTTGGGTGGCTCGCCCTACTACAACATCAACACCACCTACACCGACGGCAGCGGAGCCGCGGTTCGCAACACGAGCACGGCGGTGCGGTTGGCGGGCTCGACGAGCGACAGCTATTCGCTTGGCACCTCTCTCACCGACGCCAACATTCAAATCATCGTGAGCAACGCCATCACGTCGGGCAAGTTGCCGCTCGATGTGAACGCGGTGTACTTCGTACTCACGAGCGCCGACGTGACGGCGAGTTCTGGGTTCTGCACGCAGTACTGCGGCTGGCACACCCACGCTTCCATCGGAGGGGCCGACGTGAAGTATTCGTTCGTGGGCAACCCCGACCGCTGCCCGTCGTCATGCGCGGCGCAAACGACGGGCCCCAACGGCAACGCCGGAGCCGACGGCATGGCGTCGATCATCGCCCATGAACTCGAAGAAGCGGCGAGCGACCCCGACCTCAACGCCTGGTACGACCGCCGGGGCTACGAGAACGCCGACAAGTGCGCGTGGACCTTCGGCACCGAATACACGGCGTCGAACGGAGCGCGCGCCAACATGAAGCTCGGCAACCGCGACTATTTGATTCAACAGAACTGGGTGAACGCGGCCGGCGGGTATTGCGCCAAGAGCTACCCGTGAAGGGCTGAGGCCAGCCTCAGCGCTCTTTGCATTTGCCGTCGGCCGATTCCCACAGGTCGATGTCGTCGACGAAGAGCGTGTCGCCCGCCTTGCCATTCTGGGCGCGCACCTTCACGTAGAGCTTCTGGTCGACCGGCTCGCGAATCTCCAAGTTGGTCGACGGGGGCAGGCGCACCCAGGTGTCGGGCGAGTTGAGCGGCGAGCCGAACGACGTGAGCTGGCCGCCGAACACCTCGAGCCGAACGTCAGACACCGTACCGCGCACCTTGGCGCTCGCGCAGTAGACCTTGCCCGACGTCTTGGCGACGACCGGGTTCGTCGACCCGATGCCCCCCGTGCCGGTGGCGTCGATGACGATTTGCGCGGCGTGCGAGCCCTCGGCCGCACCCGTGGAGGTGACGGTGAGCGTACCCATGACGCCCATCCACTCCGACAGTTCGCCGCACTCGAAGCCGCCGTTGACCATGAGGTTCGGCGGCGTTTTCGGCGCGCCAGAGCACCCGCCGTCGTCGGCACCAGACGACGCGCACCCCGAGGCTTGCACGAAAAGAGCGAACAACACCCACATCACCGTTGGTACGCGCACCTCGTTTGAACTGCCCGAGGTTGTTGCAGGGCGCAAGCGTCGAACGTTGCGCGCGGGCCCGGCGTCCGCTATTTCTTCGCTTCTGTCCGTTCTAACGGAAACCCTCATTCAGGAGCGCGAATGCCCGCAAAGTCGATTCTCGAGACCATTGGCAATACGCCGCACGTGCGGCTGAACCGGCTGTTTGACTCGAAGTACGAGGTGTACCTGAAGCTCGAGCGAGCGAACCCGGGGGCGTCGATCAAAGACCGCATTGCCCTGGCGATGATTGAAGAGGCCGAGAAGTCGGGTGCGCTGAAACCGGGCTCGATCATCATCGAACCGACGTCGGGCAACACCGGCATCGGCCTGGCCATGGTGGCGGCGGTGAAGGGCTACAAACTCATTCTGGTGATGCCCGAGTCGATGACGCTCGAGCGCCGGCGGGTGATGTCGGCCTACGGAGCGCAGTTCGACCTCACGCCGCGCGAAAAAGGCATGAAAGGCGCCATCGCCCGCGCGCAAGAACTGCTGGCCCAGACCCCCAATTCGTGGATGCCGCAGCAGTTCGAGAACCCGGCCAACATCGAAGTGCACAAGCGCACGACGGCCGTCGAAATTTTGAACGACTTTCCTCAAGGGCTCGACGCCATCATCACCGGGGTGGGCACGGGAGGGCACATCACCGCGGTGGCCGAGGTGCTGAAGCCGAAATGGCCGAAGCTGAAGGTGTTCGCGGTCGAGCCTTCGAAGTCGCCGGTCATTTCAGGTGGGCAGCCGTCACCCCACCCGATTCAGGGCATCGGGGCGGGCTTCATACCGGTGAATTTGCACAAAGACGTGCTCGACGGCGTGATTCAGGTCGAAGCGCCCGACGCGTATGAAATGGCCCGCCGCGCGGCCCGCGAAGAAGGCATTTTCGTGGGGGTCTCTTCGGGGGCGTCGTTGCAAGCGGTGAAGCAGAAGTTGCCCGAGCTGCCCGCGGGCAGCCGCGTGCTGACGTTCTGCTACGACACCGGCGAGCGGTACCTCTCGGTTGACGGCTTCTGGCCGTAAGCCACTCACGCTATACGTCGGGCATGGCCCAAGCCACGCTGCGACGCGCTTTCGACGACCTGCGAGCCGCGGCGCTCACGTTTCCCCAGGTGCACGAAGACTTTCCTTGGGGGCACAGCGCCTTCAAGGTGGCCAAGAAGAAGGCCTTCTGTTTCTTGGTTCTCGAAGCCGGGCACTTGTCGATGTCGTGCAAACTGCCGGCGTCGCACCACGTCGCGTTGATGCTGCCCTTCGCCGAGCCCACCGGCTACGGGCTGGCGAAGAGTGGCTGGGTGACGGCGCGCTTCACCGGCGCTGGCACCAAGCCACCGGTCGCGTTGCTTCGCGAGTGGTTGGCCGAAAGCTACCGTGCCGTGGCGCCCAAGAAGGTCAGCCGTCTCCTCGAGACCACAAAAAACTCCGCGGCGCCGAAGCCCGCGGAGTCAAAAAAGAAACGGCGACCCTGAAGCCCTGCGTGGGGCGCTACTTCTGCGCGGTCTTCACGACGGCCGACAGGTGCCCGGCGGTCACGTCGAGCGACTCGTCGAAGGCGTAGCTGCCCGACGACGTGGCGATGGTGCCGACCAGCTTCATCGAGACGCCGGCGGTGCCCGCGAGCGCCG
The DNA here is from genome assembly GCA_044225205.1 of Myxococcaceae bacterium. Classification (GTDB taxonomy): domain Bacteria; phylum Myxococcota; class Myxococcia; order Myxococcales; family Myxococcaceae; genus JAEUJT01. The sequence goes on from JBGAIY010000297.1 coordinate 7,697, forward strand.
AAGCCGAGACCTGCTGGCGCACGTCGGCGTTCAAGAAGTCGTCGAAGGCGCCTTGCACCTTGAGGTTGCCCTTGAGCGTTTGGTCGATTGACGCGGTGCCCGAGCTGGTCACGACGTTTTGAATGATTTCGAGCGTGCCGTTGAGCACGGCGACGCCGACGTCGCTCTTCACCGCGCCGCAGTCTTGGTACGAAATGGTGAACGACTGGGCGACGTTGCCGCCGGTGATGTTCGCCAAGCCGAAGCCGGTGAGCGACGCTTTGCCGCCTTGGGGGCAGCCCCAGCTGATGGCGCCGGTGAGGTCGAGCGGGGTGGTGCCCTTGTCGGCGCCTGCTTTTGACGGCATCGACGCGGCGTAGAGCGCTTCGGCCGCGCCCTGCTTGCCGTCGATTTTGGCGCCGGGGCCACAGGCCGTGAGGGCGGTGAAAGCCAAAACTCCGAGTGACAGGCCGGTGAGTCGCGTCATGAGAAAGCCCCTTGGTGGGTGAGGTGGGTATTCGTTGCCCGAACTGCCGAAAATGATCACTCCGGCCGCGAAGTATACGCTTTTCGGGCCCATTCTCACCTTCGAAAGGCGTCGACCCTCACTTCGCGCGCGCTAGAATTTCGGGCGCATGACGAGGCCGGTCACGCTCACCGAATTCGCCGACGACGCGCTCGTGGGCCTGTTCGCGAGTCGCTCGCGGGCCGTCGAAGCGATTGCCGAATGCGTGCGAGGGCTGGGTGGCCAGCTGCACGACCGGTATTCTCGAGGGCTCGACGTCATTCGTTTTGTGCGGGCGCGCAACGCGGTGTGGGCGACGGGCACGCCCCGTTTGGTCGCGGCGCTGCTCGCCAAGCAGCCGTCGCTCGTGTGCCTGAGCCTGCATTACGTGCGCACGGCCGAACACCCCGCGCCCGACGCGGTCACCTTCAACGCGCTCGACTTCGATTCGGGGGCCGAGGTCTTCACCGTGAGCGAAGAGTTCGCCCGCCTGCCCTGCCACGACACCCACCAGCGCGAGTTGTTCTCGCAGCACGCGGTGCACCTGTTGTGCTTGGCCGGGCACGCGCCGAACCACGAAGCGGTGTGGGCGCCGTTCGAAATGTCGCTCTTCGCGAGCAACATCGACTTCGTGTGACGCGGCTGTGAGGGCGCCACGTGGCGCGTCGGGCACCGAACCCGCACTTCGTCGTCAACGTTGCGTCTTCGGTCGCCCCTGTTCCGGCGGGCTCTACCGAGCAGCGCTCGACCGTCGATGACGCGCTCGCGAAGGAACGGTGTCGTGCGCGAGGTCGAACCGGTCGATAGGTGGGCCATCTTTCTCGCGCTGCGAGCGATTGTGCTGGGCGCCGCGTGGCCGCGTCGGGTCGTCAGTTCGCGGAGGCTTGGTTGCGTCTTCGGTCGCCCCTGTTCCGGCGGGCTCTACCGAGCAGCGCTCGACCGTCGATGACGCGCTCGCGAAGGAACGGTGTCGTGCGCGAGGTCGAACCGGTCGATAAGTGGGCCATCTTTCTCGCGCTGCGAGCGGCCGTCTGCGCCACGTGGCGCGTCGGGCACCGAACCCGCACTTCGTCGTCAACGTTGCGTCTTCGGTCGCCCCTGCTCCGGCCGGCTCGACTGTCGATGACGCGCTCGCGGAGGCTCGGTGCCGCGTGCGAGGTCGAACCGGTCGATAAGTGGGCCACTTTTCTCGCGCTGCGAGCGGCCGTGACGGCGCCACCAACTGTGGGTAGAACGACCGAGGCGGTTCTTCGTGTCGCACTTCACCTTCAACGGCATTGGGCTCGAGTACACGTGGTGGGGTACCGCGCCTCGAGGCATGCGCCAGGTCGTGCTCATTCACGGAGCGCTCCGCTCGGCCTGGACGTGGGACTGGCTCGGCCACGCCCTCGCGACCCGCCTGCAGACCCGCGTGGTGGCGTTGTCGCGCTTTGGGCACGGCAAGTCTGACGTGCCGACGCCGAGCGCCCAGCCCGATCACCGGTTCGTCGTCGAAGCCACCGAGGTGTTGCCCGCGTTTCGCAAGGCGCTCGAACTCGAAGACGTGGTGCTGGTCGGCGAAGGTGAAGGAGCGGCCATCGCCATCATGCACGCGGCGCTCGGCAACGCCGGGGTCAGCGGCTTGGCGGCCCTCGCGCCGTGGGTTCGCTTCGAGCGCAGCATCGCCCAGTGGGTCTCGGCCGCGCACCCGTCACCCCAAGCCAAGCACGTCGACCCCGACGAGACCCTCGCCCTCAACCGCGCCACCTGGCTCCACCCCGACCTCGAGCGGTGGAGCGTCGATTCGTTTCTCGGTTCGGTGCGGTGCCGCGCGGTCGTGGTTCAGTCACCGGGAGACTCGGCCATCACCCCCGCGCAGTCGCAGCGCGTCGCCACGGGCATCGGTCGCTGTGAAGCCGTGTGGCTCACCGGCGCCCCCACCGCCGACGTGTCGAACGCCGCTCTGGTGAGTGACCTGATTCATGAATTGGTCGCGCCGCCGCCGCTGCCCAAAATCACCCAGTGAGCCCTCGCAGCGCGAGAAAACTGGCCCACTGTTCGACCTCGCGCGGCGCGAAGCCTCCGCGAACTGACGACCCGACGCGGCCACGCGGCGCCCTCATAGTCGCTCGCAGCGCGAGAAAGATGGCCCACTTATCGACCGGTTCGACCTCGCGCACGACACCGTTCCTCCGCGAGCGCGTCATCGACGGTCGAGCGCTGCTCGGGTAGAGCCCGCCGGAACAAGGGCGACCGACGGCGCAACGTTGACGACGAAGTGCGCGCCACGCGGCGCACTCACAGTCGCTCGCAGCGCGAGAAAACTGGCCCAAGGGTACCGCAGCACAACGTGAGGTCGTCGGTGAAAACCGGCACGGTGCGCAGCGCTCGTTCGAGC
>JBGAIY010000298.1:0-9742 GCA_044225205.1 Myxococcaceae bacterium
TGTTTTTGGGCGAGTACGAATACCTGCCGCCTCGCGTGGCGTACGTCGACCCCGCGCTGCCGGCGGCGAGTGCCGGGTTCAAGCCCGGAGACGTCATTACCCGCATCGAAGGCACTCCGATTCACCGCTTCGAAGACATCAGCGGCGCGCTCGAAGGCGTGTTCGACCGCGACATTTCGATTTCGGTGAAGCGGGGCGAACAAGACGTGGTGCTGCGCGTCGCCCCCGCGCGCGACGTCGAGAACAACAACCCGGTCGAGAAGGTGTTTCGCGGCAAGCTCGGCATCATGGCGACTTCGCCCGCGCCCATCATTGGCGTGCCGCGTGGGTCGGCTGCCGACACCGCGGGCCTTCGCACCTTCGACCGCATCGCCAGCATCAACGGCGCCGTCACCGCCGACCTGGCGACCGCCGAACGGCAGCTCGCCCAAGCCACGGGGCACTTGGTCGTGACCGTGCTGCGCTCGAACCTGCACGACGTGGGGGGCGCGGCCCTGGTGGTGCCCGACGTGGTCACCGTCGAGCTCGACAAGACCGCCGGCGTGGGCCTCGCCGCGCTGGGCGGCGCCGAATTGGGAGACACCTACGTCTGGTCGGTGACGCAAGACAGTGAAGCGTTTCAAGCCGGCGTCAAACGGGGAGACCGCCTCGTCGCCATCAACGGCTCGCCCATTGGCTCGTTTTATTGGTTCACGCTCAAGCTGCGCAGCCTCGAGCTCGAGCCGTTCGACTTGACCTGGCGGTCGGCCGACGGCGAGCACACCGCGAAAATCAGCCAAGCCAGCCGCGAAGAGCGCGACGTGCTCAACGCGAAACACAAGCTGCAAGACCCCGGCATTCGGCCGCGGTTGGCGTTCGCCGCGCCCGACGGAGACCCCCTGGCCGCTGGCGCCAAGTTCGAGCGGCTCAAGATCGTCAATGGGCCCAAAGACGCGCTCGTCGCGGCGGTCGCCGAGGTGCCTCGCGCGGTGACGCAAATCGCGAAGATCATGAAGGGCTTCGCGACGCGAAAAATTGGCTTCGAGAACGTGGGCGGCCCCATCATGCTCTTTCAGATCGCGTCGAAGAGCGCCGAAGCCGGCATCGACGTGTTCTTGGCGAACATGGCGTTGGTGTCGGTGAACTTGGCCTTGGTGAACCTGTTGCCCATACCCGTGCTCGACGGTTTCGGCTTGGTCGCCGCGTTCTGGGAGGGCATTCGCCGCCGCCCCATACCGGCCCGCGCCCGAGAAATGGCCAACATCGCCGGGCTCGTGGTGTTGGCGATGCTGGTGGTACGGGTCTTCTACAACGACATCATGCGCAGCTTCGGCCTCGACTGAAACGTGTTCGAAAGAAGGCGTGAGTGTCTGAACCGGTAGCGAACGCGTCGTTTCGCGCAGCGCTCGAAAAAGTCATCGACGTCGAGCGCGTCGCGCTCGCGACCAGCATCTCTCGAATTCGCGTGACGCTCGCGGGCTTGGCCACCCTGTGGGGCGTTCGGTTGGTGCTGGTCGAAGACTGGCGGGCCTACCTGCCCACGTTGGTCAGCACCGTCGCCTACCTGGTGTTGTCGCTCGTGGTCTGGCGCTTGTTGGTGACGGGCCGCCTGGTGAAGAGCGCCGGCTGGGTCGTGCCCTTGCTCGACACACCCATGGTCGCGCTCGCCCAGGTCGTGCAGACCCCGAGGCTCCCAGTGCCGTGGATGGGCATGGTCAATTCTCCGGCCATGATGATCGCCTTCGTGGTGCTCTCGTCGTTGTCGCTCTCGCGCAACGCGATTTGGCTCACCACCGTCGTCGGGCTCGTGCCGGTGCTGTACCGGGCGCACTACCTCAGCTTGTCGGCCAGCTCGCTCGCCTTGACGCTGTTGGCCTACGGCGGGGTCACGTTCGTGCTGCAGGCCTTGGTGGGGCGGGTGCGTGGCCTCGTGCACGCCTCTCGCGCCCAAGACCTGCTCGGCAAATACGTGCTCGGGCGGCGAATTGGCGTCGGCGGCATGGCCGAGGTCTTCGAAGCGACGTATTCGCCTGAAGGCGGCTTCGAGCGGCGCGTCGCGGTGAAGCGCATTTTGCCGACCTTCGCCGACCAGAAAGAGGCCATCGCCCTGTTTCGCCAAGAAGCCGAAGTCGGCGCCATGCTGGCCCACCCCGGTGTCGTGCAAGTGCTCGACTTCGGTACCCACCAAGGCAACGCCTTCTTGGCCATGGAGTTCATCGACGGGGTGTCGCTTCGCGACCTGTTGACGCACTACCGAACCTCGCAGCTCGAATTGCCGGTGCCGTTGGTCACCCACATCGCCTGGCAGCTGACCGAGGCGCTCGACTACATTCACAGCCGCGTCAGCAACACCGGGCGCGTGCTCAACTTGGTTCACCGCGACCTGAACCCGCCCAACATCATGCTCACCCACATTGGCGACGCGAAGCTCGCCGACTTCGGCATTGCCTTGGTGGCCGGCAAAGAGCGCATGACCGCGGCCGGCATCATGCGCGGCAAAATGGGCTACGCCTCGCCCGAACAGATTCTGGGCGTCGTGTACGACGGGCGGGCCGACCTCTTCGCGCTCGGCGTGACGCTGTACGAGGCGTTGTCGGGCAACCGGCTGTTTCGGGGTGACAATGAAATGGAGCTGATGCGGCAGTGTCTCGAGCTGCCCATTGCGCCCCTCGTTTCCGTGCGGCCCGACGTGCCGCTCGCGCTCAACCACGTGATCATGCACTTGCTCGAACGCGACCAAGCCAAGCGCACCGCCTCGGCCAGCGAGCTGCGCCGCCAGTTGCTCGAATTGCCTCGTGAATTCATCGACGTGCAGAACGGCCGCAAGTTGCTCTCGGCCGCGGTCGCCAAGACGCGCCAAGCCATGCCCCGAAACATCGACGCGACCTCGCCCACCGCCACGACGTCGGCGTCGAGCCACACCGCAGCCGACGTGACGGCCACCCGAGCGACCGCGACCTCGAAGTTCTGACGCGTGGTAAAAGCCCTTCAGGCGTTCGGCGGTCGGTTGTAGAACCCCGGCACGGGCATGAGCGAAGACACCGAACAGCCGCCGCCGCCACAATTCGCCCCGAACGAAAAGGTGTGCGGCAATTGCAAACTCTGGCGCATTCACTCGCTCGACGCCGCGCGGGGCTGGGTCGGTGAATGTCGGGTGCAGGCCAACCGCGGCTTGTTCCCTCCGTCGGCCCCCATTTGCGACGCGTTCGCGCCACGGGGCGAAGCCGCCAAAGCACAGGCCGAAGAGGCCGCCACCGCTCGTCGTGCCAAGGCCATTCGCAACATTGCGCCGGTTGTTCGTTCGGCGTCGGGCGCGCGGGTGTTGAACGGCCCCACGCTCATACCCACCATTGACCGCAGCACCCCGGTCGACCTCGAAGGGCTCACCATGACTCGCCAAGAACTGATGGACCTGTTTCTCGAAGCGTCGGGGCTCGCCGACGTGCCGCTCGCCCAAAAGTGGGAAGGCGGCACCTTGAAGCTCGTGCCCGCCAACCCTGAGCTGCAAGCCAAAGACATACCGCTCGACTCGCTCTTTCACAAAGTGGTGATGATTCGCGACCGGCTGCGCACGCTCGAGCAGAAGCTGAACGCCCACCCGAAGCTCTCAGACACCGAAAAGGTCGAAATGCAGCAGTACGTGACGCGGTGCTACGGCTCGCTCACCACCTTCAACGTGCTCTTTCGCGAAAAGGGTGACCAGTTCATCGGTCAAAAAGGCGACGAGTGAGCAGGGTTACGCGCGCGCCGAGGCGAACGAGTCGGCCCGCGCCGCCGCGAGCGGCCTCGCGAACGCCTGCGGCACGATGTTGCCGAGCAGCGACCCTTCTTCGATGAACTCGAACAGCTCGTGGTAGTTGCGAATGGTGGCGAACGCGGTTCGCCGCATGATGTGCCACGGGCGCAGTTCATTGGTGTGCGACAAGCCCATGGCGCCAATGAGCTCGGCCACCGTCTTCACCGTCTCTCGGTGGTAGTTCGCCACCCGGGTCGTCTTGTCGGCCACGTCGAGGCCGGCCATGAGCTTCGGGTTTTGGGTGGCGACACCGGTCGGGCAATGGTTGGTGTTGCACCGCAACGCCTGAATGCAGCCCAGCGCCATCATCATGGCCCGGGCTGAATTGCAGCCGTCGGCGCCGATCGCCAAGTGGGTCACGACGTCGGTGCCCGTGACGACGCGGCCGCTGCAAAACACCTTCACCTGTTTGCGCACCGCGAACCCCGTCAGCGCGTTGTGCACGAAGATGAGCGACTCGCGCAAAGGCGAGCCCACCGAATTCGAAAACTCCAAGGGCGCCGCGCCCGTGCCGCCCTCGCCCCGTCAACGGTGATGAAATCAGGAGTGATTTTCGTCACGTGCATGGCTTTGCAAATGGCCAAGAATTCGCGCGGCTTGCCCACGCAGAGCTTGAAGCCCACCGGTTTGCCGCCCGACAACTCGCGCATCTGTTGCAGAAACTCGAGCAAGCCGATGGGGGTGCTGAACGCCGAGTGCGCGGGCGGCGACAGCACGTCTTTGCCGACCTCGACGCCGCGAATGGCGGCGATTTCGGGCGTCACCTTCGCGCCCGGCAAAATGCCGCCGTGGCCCGGCTTCGCCCCTTGCGACAGCTTGAGCTCGGTCATTTTGACTTCGGGCCGAGCGGCGTTCTCTTTGAAACGCTCGGGCGAAAAGCGCCCGTCGAGCGTGCGTGCCGAAAAATACCCGGTGCCGATTTCCCACACGAGGTCGCCGCCTGGCTGCAGGTGGTACGGGCTCAGGCCGCCTTCTCCGGTGTCGTGGGCGAAGCGGCCGGCCCTCGCCCCGCCGTTGAGCGCCAGCACCGCGTTTTTCGACAACGAGCCGTAGCTCATGGCCGAAATGTTGAAAATGCTGGCCGAGTACGGCTTCGAGCACGCCGGGCCGCCCACCGTCACCCGCAGCGCCTCGGGGTCGGCGTGCACCGGCGCGAGTGAATGGTTGAGCCATTCGTAGCCCACCGCGTTCACGTCGAGCTTCGTGCCAAAGGGCACCGTGTCGGGCTCGCGCTTCGCACGCTGGTACACGAGCGAACGGGTGTCTCGGTTGAACGGGGTGCCGTCGGTGTTCGATTCGACGAAGTACTGGTTGATTTCGGGGCGAATCAGTTCGAACAGGTACCGAAAGTTGCCCAGCAGGGGAAAGTTGCGTCGCACGGCCTGCTTTCGCTGCAGCAGGTCGACCCAGCCCCGGGCCACCAAGGGGCCCACCAGCACGAAGCTCCACGCGGCGTCGTGCCAGTGTGCGCTCAGCGCCAACAACCCCACCACGACCACGCTCGAGACCACCACGAAGGTTTGGCGCATGGCCACGCAGTCTGACCTGCCGGTGGGCCACGCGCCAAACGGTTTTCGGGTCGGTTCGGCCGTGCGCGCTATTCTTGGAGTGGGTGAACGTCTTCAGTGGGGCTCGTTTCGCCGTCGCACGGGCCCTCGTCTTCGTCGGGCAGGCCCAGCTGCGCCTTGGCCACGCGGGCGGCGTTGAGGCGCGCTTTCACGTACTTGGGCGAGAGGTCCATCGCGTGTTGGTAGGCGACTTTCGCTTCGTCGAATTCGCCCATGCGTTCGAGCGCGACGCCGTAGTTGTTTTGCACGTAGGCCACGTTCGGCAGCACGTGGGCCGCGCGCTCCAGCGCGTCGAGCGCTTGGCTGTTCTGGTTCGAGCGCAGGTAGCACAGCCCCAAGTTGTTGAGCGCGTAGCCGTGCTCGGGCGCAATGGCCACCGCCCGCTCGAAGTTGGTGATGGCGCCCGCCAACTCGCCCTGCGAGAGCAACCCCAACCCGGTCAGGTGGTAGGCCTCGGCGTTCTCGGAGTCTCGCGAAATGGCTTCGCGGCCCGCCCGCACCATGCCCGGGTAGTCTTTGGCGACGAAGAGCGCCCGCGCTTGCTGCACCGAGGGGGTCGCGTCGGCTGGGCGAAACGTGGCGAGCCGCTCCCACGCTTGGGCCGAGAGTACCGGCTTGCCGACCCGGCGAGAAACCTTGGCGATGAGCTCAATGGCCTCTTCGTCTGACGGCGTCGTGAAGACCGCCCGGCGGGCCTCGGCCAAGGCGCCGGTCAATTCTTCGTCGCGCAGCAATTGCTTGGCGCGCTCGAGGTGGTCAACGGTGGGCGTGTCGTGGGCCAACGCGAGCACGTCGGTCGGCACCGGTTCGGGGGGCAGTGCCCCCACCACCGTCACGGGCGTGGTGACTTCGACGGTCGTCACGTGGGCGCCGGCGTCGCGGCCCGTCTTGGCGACGGCCAGACCCGCCGAAGCGACCGGGGTCGCTGGAGGCCCGCGCCGCTCGAGCGCCGTCGGCTTCGAGACGACCACTGGTTTCGTTTCATCACACGCTGCGAACGCAACCGCCGCTGCACACACCGCAATCAGTTTCTTCGACATGGCTCCTTGGGGCCTTTCCGGGAACATCCCGTGAGGGGGGGCAGAGCGAGCGGCGTGCCAAGCGGCAAGGGTGCGCAACCGCTCATGATTCGCCGCGCCGTGGGTCGCCTGACACGTGCTGCTTCGCCCGGTGACACGGCGCCGAATGGTGCTAAGGCCGCGCGTGTCATGAGCACCGACCTCGAACGCGAAATCGGCCGTCGCCGAACCTTCGCCATCATCTCGCACCCCGACGCCGGCAAGACGACGTTGACCGAAAAGTTGCTGCTGTACGGTGGCGCCATTCACTTGGCCGGCAGCGTGAAAGCGCGCCGCGCCAAGCGCCACGCCACCTCTGACTGGATGGAGCTCGAAAAGGAGCGTGGCATTTCAGTGACGTCGTCGGTGTTGCAGTTTCCCTACCGGGGGCACGCGGTCAACTTGCTCGATACCCCGGGCCACCAAGACTTTTCTGAAGACACGTACCGCACGCTTTCGGCCGCCGACGCCGCGGTCATGCTCATCGACGCCGCGAAGGGCGTCGAACCCCAAACCATCAAGCTCTTCAAGGTCGCCCGGCTGCGCGGCATTCCCATCTTCACGTTCGCGAACAAGCTCGACCGCTACGGTCGGTCTCCGCTGGAGCTGATGGACGACCTTGAAAAAGTGCTCGGCATTCGCGCGTACCCGATGAACTGGCCCATCGGCAGCGGGCCTGAATTTCGCGGCGTGTTCGACCGGCGCACCAAGAACGTGCACGTGTTTTCGGCGGGCGGCCACCACGGCGAGAGCGAAGTCGAAGAGCGCATCGTGCCGCTCGAGTCGGCTGAAATTGGCAGCGTGCTCACCGAGAGCGAAATTGAAAAGCTGCGCGAAGACATCGAACTGCTCGACATTGGCGGCGACGAACTGTCGCTTGAGAAAGTACGCCTGGGCGAGCTGAGCCCCATGTTCTTCGGGTCGGCGATGACGAACTTCGGTGTGCGGCCGTTTCTCGACGCATTTTTAGAAATGGCCCCCACGCCCCTCGGGCGCTCGTCGACCCAGGGCTTCATCGAACCGTCGCGCGAAAAATTCAGCGGCTTCATTTTCAAAATTCAAGCCAACATGGACCCCTCGCACCGCGACCGCATTGCGTTCTTGCGGGTCGTCTCCGGGCGCTACGTCAAGGGCATGAGCGCGTACCATGCGCGGCTCGGCAAAGAAGTTCGGCTGGCGAAGCCGTCGCAGTTTCTGGCGGCCGAGCGAACCAGCATCGAAGACGCGTGGCCGGGTGACGTGATCGGCCTGTTCGACCCCGGGCAATACCGCATTGGCGACACGCTGCTCGAAGGCGCGCCATTCGAGTTCGACGGCGTGCCCCGGTTCTCGCCCGAGTTTTTCGCCGTGGTGCGCTCGAAAGACCCCATGAAGCGCAAACAGATGGAAAAGGGCCTCGAGCAGCTGAGCGAAGAAGGCACCGTGCAGATCTTTCAGCAGCTGCAAATGGGCATGAAAGACCCCATCGTGGGGGTGGTCGGGCAGCTCCAGTTCGAAGTGCTGCAGTACCGAATCGAACACGAGTACGGCGCGAACATTCTCATCGACCGCATGGGCTTCTCGCTCGCGCGCTGGGTGATCGCCAAAGACGGCAAGTTCGACCCCAAGTCGTTCGACTGGGAGGGCAACCGCCAGACGGTTCAAGACCGCGACGGCCTGCCGTTGGTGCTCTTTCGTGACGAATGGGCGCTGCAGCACGCGCTCGACAAACACCCTGAATTGACCTTTCAAGCGTACGCGCCGGCGCTCAAGCCGGGTTCGGTCATCACCACCGTGCAATGAAAACCTCGCCCTTGAGCGACGCACACCTGCAGCAATTGGGGCTCGCGGTCACCCGCGCCTTGGCCCAGTGGCTGCCGGGGCCGGTCGGTACCCCGCTCGAAGTCGTCAAAGGGCTCGAGCGGGTGTTGCTGTTCTTGCGGCAGAACGGCAGCCCGTCGCCTCAGGCACGCCAGGTGGCGTCGCTCGCGTTTTGCTGGGGCGAACAGTTGGTGCGCGAGGGCACCTTTCGGTGGGCGAACGTGGTCGCCGACGACGAGCCTGAAAACGCGGTCAACCCCTCCATCGTGTCGGCCGACGGCCAGCGCGCGTGCCTCGTGGTCGACTGCGTCACGATGTTGGTGCTCGAGCCCAAGTCGCCCGCGCTCAGTGCGCTGTTTCGCGAACTGAACGACGGCCAATGCCCGTCAGCCCCCGGCATCGTTCGGCTGGCCGGCGGGTAGCCCCGAGCCTTCGAGCGCGCACTCGTGGTTTCGGCACACCGCCCGAAAGGTCGGCGACACGCAGTTCATGGTCGCGCAGGCTTTGATTTCTTCACTCGACGTCAGTTCTCGCCAGGCCGCGGCCTGGTGTGCGCTGAACACCGCTTGGTGTTCGCGCCGAATGGCATGTTCGCCGTGGCAGCACCCCGACAGGCCGGGCACCAGCACGCAGTCGCCGTCGGCATCGCAGCGGTGCAGTTCGGCCCACGACACGCCGGTCAGCCGCGGCAAAACGTCGCTCGCCTTCTTCTGACAGCCCGCCAGCGAGCCGAACGTGAAGACGGCCCACCACACCCAGCAGCACGTGCGCAAAGTCAGACCTTTCGTTTCGTGGCGACGCAAAACAGGCTCAACCCCACCGGGAGCGACACCTTCGACTCGAGCGAGGCCAGCATCGGCGCGATCTGGTCGTACACCCGCAGCTGAAACTGCGAGAGCACCTGTCGCTTCAATACCCGGCCGTTGACGAACCACCCGGGTATGCCGACCACGTTCATCCACTTCAGCAGGTCGACGTCGAAGCCGTTTTCTTCGAGCACCGCGCGCAGCGTGTCGGGCGTGTAGCGGCGGTGGTGGCCGACCGCTCGGTCGAGTGAACTGAACAGCGCGGGCAGCGCGGGCACGAAAATGAGCAGCCGGCCCGTCTCTGACAAGACCCGGGCAAAGAGCTGCACGGCCTGGGCGTCGTCGGCAATGTGCTCGAGCACGTTCGACAGCACGACCGTGTCGATGTTTTCGGCCCGCAGGGTGCGCCAGTCGGCCAACGCGACGTCAGACAAGTGCGGCACGACCTGGCGCTGGCCGCGAAACCGGTTCTTCAGCCGACGCACGTAGAACGGGTCGACCTCCAGCGCGATGACCTTGTCGCGGCCCGCCGCCAAGTGCGCGGTGATGGTGCCGATGCCCGCGCCGACTTCGAGCACGCGTTGCCCCGCGAATTGGCGAAACTGCTCGCCGAGCCACGCATTGTAGTGGGGCGCGGCGTTCTCGAGGTTGCCCAGGGTCGCGTAGCCGTCGTGCGAATTGTCGGCGTCGTCGCGGGTGGTCGCGTAGCGAACGAAGGTCTTCGCCTGCCGCCAC
>JBGAIY010000299.1:0-9579 GCA_044225205.1 Myxococcaceae bacterium
CAAACCCACAAAGCGGCAGCACCCTGGCAACCCGGCAGTTACGAATCGGTTACACGGCCCGTCAATTGGTTGAATTTTTGGAGGCTTTGAGCCGTTCTGGGCGCAGTGACTGGCGCGGGGGCGGCGTGGCAACTTCTGGCCGAGTGGGTTGTTCTTTTGAAAGCAGCGCGGCAGCGTTGCCCTGTTTTCACCAGGCGCTTGGGCCCAAGTAGCTGAATTGAGGAGTTTTTCTCACATGGTCTCTGACTTGCTACCGCCGTCGCCCATGTCGTCAAGCCTGTCTCAAAACGAGCATCGCGATTTGCCTCGAGCGCCGTTGACCGGGTCGGTTCGGTACTGGGAGTGGAACCAGCCACGCACCGCCGAGGGGGTCGAAATTTCGGGGGCCGGGGTGTTTTTGCGAACGCGTGAAGTGCTGGCCGAGGGCGCCCACCTGACGTTGCGGCTCGAGCTGCCGGGAGTCGACGGCATGACGGTGTTGGGGCGGGTGGTGCGCACGGTGCGCGGAGGCGTGCTGGCGACCGCAGGCATGGGCATTCGCTTTCTCGATTTGACGCCGGAGCAAGAGGGGCAGATTGCCGACTTCGTTTCGCGGCGCGGAGTGCCGGCATGAATCGCCCGGTTACTTTTGCCAAGCCTCGGTTTTCATTGGTAGTCGACGTTCGCAGTGGAGCGCTGACGGTTCGGGTCTCGGCGCCGACAGGGCCCTGTGTTTCAGCGGGCGGAGCGCGTTGACGCTGGGCAAGCCGTTTGAGAAGACCCGTTCATGAATCAAGCACTTGCCGCGGTCGTGTTGTGTGCCGGCAAAGGCACGCGCATGAAGTCAGAGCAGCCGAAGGTGCTCCACGAGATTTTGGGGCGCCCGCTGGCCTGGTACCCCATTTCGCGGGCATTCGAAGTGCACGCCCAGAACGTGGTGGCGGTGGTGGGTCACCAGGCCGACGCCGTGAAAGCCACGCTCGGTAAAGCCTTCGAAGGGCAGCCCTTGTCTTTTGCGCTGCAGGCGACGCAGCGAGGCACGGGCGACGCGGTGGCGGCGGCGCGCCAGGCGCTCACGGGCTTCACGGGCGCGGTGTTGATTCTGTACGGCGACGTGCCGCTGGTGACGCCACAGACCTTGGGTCGGTTGCTCGACGGGTATCACCGCTCGAAAACGACCTTGGCCCTGCTGACGTGTCGGCCGGCCGACCCCACTGGCTACGGCCGCATCGTGCGCGGGGCGAACAACCGCGTCGAGCGAGTGGTCGAGCAAAAAGACGCCACCGAGGAGCAGCGCGCGATTCGTGAAGTGAACGCCGGCCTGTACCTGGCCGACGCGAAGTTTTTGTGGGGGGCGCTCGAGCGGCTGACGCCCCAGAACGCGCAAGGCGAGCTGTACTTGACCGACATCGTGGCGCAGGCGGCGGCGCACGGAGAGGTCGTGGCCATTGAAGCCGACGACGTCGAGCTCGCCGGAGTCAACGACCGGGCCGAGTTGGCGGCGCGCGCCGAGGTGATGCGCGAGCGAATCAACCTGCGGCACATGCGCGCGGGCGTGACGTTGCTTCACCCGGGTTCGACCTTCATCGACGAGGCGGTCGAAATCGGCCCCGACACCACCATCGACCCCAATGTGTCGTTGCACGGCGACTGTGAAATCGGCGCTCGGGTGCACCTGGGCCAGGGCTCGGTGCTCACCCATTCGACCGTCGGAGACGACGCCGACATCAAGCCCTATTCGGTGCTCGACGAAACGGTCGTGGGGCCGAAGTGTCACGTCGGGCCCTTCGCGCGGCTGCGCCCCGGCACGGTGCTCGACGAAGACGTGCACGTCGGCAACTTCGTCGAAACCAAGAAGACGCGGCTCAAGAAAGGCACCAAGGCCGGCCACCTGGCCTACTTGGGCGACGCCGAAGTCGGCGAGGGGTCGAACATTGGGGCGGGCACCATCACCTGCAACTACGACGGGGTGAACAAGCACCAGACCGTCATTGGCGCGAACGTCTTCATCGGCAGCGACACGCAGCTGGTGGCCCCGGTCAAGGTGGGCGACGGCGCGTTCGTCGGGGCGGGCAGCACCATCACGAGCGATGTGCCGGTCAACGCCTTGGCGCTCTCGCGCACGCCGCAGACGGTGAAAGAAAATTGGGCCGAGCGGCGCCGCAAGGTGCTGCAGGGCATGAAGTCAAAGTAGTCGGCAATTGCGGGCGAAAGAGGCCTCACCATGTGTGGAATCGTCGGGTACGTCGGAGACAAACAAGCGGGGCCCATTTTGGTGGCTGGGCTCAAGCGGCTCGAATACCGGGGCTACGACTCGGCGGGTGTGGCGGTGCTCGACGGGGCGTCGCTGACGGTGCTGCGGGCGACGGGCAAGCTCAAGAACCTCGAAGGCAAAGTCGCCACCGAAATGCCCAAGGGCCAGGTCGGCATCGGCCACACGCGCTGGGCCACCCACGGCCGGCCGTCTGACGAAAACGCCCACCCGCACACCTTCGAGGGGGTGTCGGTGGTGCACAACGGCATCATCGAAAACCATTTGGCGCTCAAGGCGCAGCTCAAGGCGCAGGGTCACACGTTCGCGTCCGAGACCGACTCCGAAGTCTTCGCGCACTTGATTCGCCAAGGTCTGAAGACCGGGCAGTCGCTGGTGGCGGCGGTGCGAAGCTCCATCGCCCAAGTGAAAGGCACGTACGCGCTGGTCGTCATTTCGCAAGACGACCCGACCCG
The DNA here is from genome assembly GCA_044225205.1 of Myxococcaceae bacterium. Classification (GTDB taxonomy): domain Bacteria; phylum Myxococcota; class Myxococcia; order Myxococcales; family Myxococcaceae; genus JAEUJT01. The sequence continues at coordinate 2,707 of JBGAIY010000299.1, forward strand.
CATCGTGGCGACGCGTGAGTCGCAACCCATGGTGCTGGGGTTGTCGCAAGGTCAGAACTTCGTGGCGTCTGACGTGCCGGCGCTGCTCGAGCACACCCGCGACGTCATTTTCATGGAAGACGGCGACGTGGCGGTGCTGACCCGCGACGGCATTGAATTGACCGACAAGAACGCCAAGCCGATTTCGCGGCCGACCCGCCGCATCGACTGGACGCCCGGCATGGCCGAAAAGGGTGGCCACAAGCACTTCATGCACAAAGAAATTTGTGAGCAGCCGCGGGCGGTGGCCGACACGCTGCGCGGCCGGGTGCTGCGCAGCGAGGGCACGGTGCACTTCGACGGCTGGCCCTTCGGCGACGAGCAAGTCAAGGCGCTCGACCGGGTGTGGGTGCTCGCGTGCGGCACGTCGTACCATTCGGGCCTGGCCGGCAAGTGGCTCATCGAAACGCTGGCGCGCATACCGGTCGAGGTCGAGCTCGCGAGCGAGTTTCGCTACCGCGACCCGTTGGTGACGAACAAACAGCTGGCCGTCGCGATCAGCCAGTCGGGAGAGACGCTCGACACGCTGGCGGCGATGCGCGAGGCCAAGAAGCGCGGCGCGACCACCATGACGTTGTGCAACGTGGTGGGCTCGGCGATGACGCGCGAGGCCGACTTCACGGTGCTCACGAACGCGGGCCCCGAAATCGGCGTGGCGTCGACGAAGGCCTTCACCACGCAACTCGTCGGCCTGTACTTGTTGGCGATCAAGCTGGGCCGCATGCGCGGCACGCTGAGCGTGACCGAAGCGCAGTCGCACCTCGAGCACTTGAGCGAAGTGCCGAAGCTCGTCGAGCATGTGCTCCAAACCGAGAACGCGGTGAAAGACATTGCGCGGCGTTTCATGAACGCCCAAGACTTCTTGTTCTTGGGGCGCGGGCCCATGCAGTCGGTCGCGCTCGAGGGCGCGCTCAAGCTCAAAGAAATTTCGTACATTCACGCCGAGGGCTACGCGGGCGGCGAAATGAAGCACGGCCCCATCGCGCTCATCGACGAGAAGCTGCCCGTGGTCATCATCGCTCCGCGTGAGCCGCGGGTGCACTACGAGAAAATCATCGGCAACATCGAAGAGGTGCGCGCGCGCGGCGGCCAGGTGATCGCCGTCGTCGAAGAAGGCGACGAGCATGCCAAGGGTCTCGCCACGGCGGTCATTGAAATACCGAAGTCGACAGCGATGATCGCCCCCATCATCGCGACGGTGCCGCTGCAATTGTTGGCGTACCACGTGGCTGAGCTGCGAGGCACCGACGTCGACCAACCGCGCAACTTGGCGAAGAGCGTCACGGTCGAATAAGCGCGGTCACTTGGGGCAGACGTTCTTGGCGGCGACGGGCGTCGAGTTCGCGTCGTCAATGGCCCACTCGTCTCCCGCCATGTCGGCCAGGCCCACGGCGCGGGCTTTGAACGTGTCTTTGTCGGCCTTGAGTATTTCGATTCGGTACGACGCGTTCGCCGGCACGTCGAACCCGATCTTCTTGAGCTGCGGGTGGTAGGCGTCGAACTCGGCGAAGTACGACTTTTCGGCGACCCAGACGCCTTTGAGCAGCCGCTGCGCTTCGCGCTGCTTCGAGGCGCACCGAAACCACTTGAGAATGTCGTCGATGGCGGGGCTGGGGTCGGCGCCCATGGCGTTGAGGGCCAGCGTGACCTCGGTCAGGGCCTTGAGGTCGGCAAGGGTCAGTTCGCCGCTGTCGCGAACGTTGGCGGCGTCCATCACCATGAAGGCGATGGCGTTGGCGAGCGACTTCGCGAGGGCCGAGTTCGGGGCCCGGGCTTCCCACGAGTGCACGGTGGTGGCAATGGCCTTGAGCTTCTCTTCGCGGCTGGGCGCCGCGGCGGTGGCCGACCACGAGACCGACAACGAGCACAGCAGCAACCACGAGCGCGCGGAGTTCATTGAACCCTAGGAGCCTGACGGGTTCTCGAAGTCGCGTCAAAGGCGATTGAGGCCGTTCAACGCCGCGACTTTGTAGCATTCGGCCAACGTCGGGTAGTTGAAGACGTTGTCGCGAAAGTAGGTGACCTTGCCCTGGTGGGCGATGACGGCTTGCCCAATGTGAATGAGCTCGGTGGCGGCTTCGCCGAAAATGTGCACGCCGAGCAATTCGAGCGTTTCGCGGTGAAAGCAGAGCTTGAGCATGCCGGTGTGGTCTCCGACAATTTGCCCGCGCGCCGTCTCGCTGTATTCGGCGCGGCCAATTTCGTACGGCACCTTGTTGTTGGTGAGTTCTTCTTCGGTGGCACCGGCGAACGAAATTTCAGGAATGGTGTAGATGCCGTACGGAAACGACCGGGGAAACGTGGCGCACGCTTCGCCCAACGCGTGGCACGCCGCGAGACGACCCTGTTCCATCGAGGTCGAGGCCAGCGAAGGAAACCCGATGACGTCGCCCACCGCATACACGTGGGGGCACCCGTCGACTTGGTAGTGTTCGTTCACCGTGACGAGGCCGGTGCTCGACGGGGTCACCCCAATGGCCTCGAGGTGAAGGCCTTCGATGTTCGAAGCGCGCCCCATGGCGACGAGCAAGCGGTCGGCCAAGATGACCTTGCCGCTCTTGAGCCTGGTCTCGATGCGACCGCTCGGGTTGGTGAGCCCGACGCCGTCGAGTTCTTCGCCCATGCGCAGGGTGATGTCGTGGGCGCGCATTTGGTACGCGAGCGCGTCGCTGATTTCGCCGTCGAGAAACCGCAAGAGCCGGGTGCGCCGGTCGATGAGCGTCACCTTCGTGCCCATTGACGCGAAGATGCAGGCGTATTCGCAGCCGATGACGCCGCCTCCGAGCACGGTGAGCGTTCGCGGTATCGACTCGAGGTCGAGCACGGTGTCACTGTCGATGATGCGGGGGTCTGCGATCTGCAACATGGGCAGCGCCGAGGGCCGAGACCCGGTGGCGATGACGACGTGGTCAGCGCCGTAGTCGCAGCTCATGCCGTCGTGAGAGGTGACGGTGATGGTGTGGGGGTCGCGAAAGCTGGCCACGCCCCGCAGCACGTCGACGCCGTTGCGGTCGAGCTGGCCTTGAATGATGTCGATTTCGTGCTTCACGACGTGCTCTTTGCGTTCGAGCAGGGTGCGCATGGTGCTTGCCGTTGATCATTTGGCGGCGCCTCAGCATCGACAACGTGTGCACCGTTTCGCGCAAGGTCTTGCTCGGCAGCGTGCCGGTGCTGACGCACGCCCCGCCCACGACGCTCTCGCGTTCGACCACCGCGACGCGGCGATGCAGCTTCGCCGCCTGGAGCGCCGCTTTTTGGCCCGCCGGCCCCGCTCCAATGACGATCAGCTCGTATCGCTGCACGGCGGCACTCTCTTTCGGCGTCAGAGCGTTGACGGGCTCCTCGGCTGGGGGCCAACAAATGCAACCACCGCGCCTTGGCCGAAGGGCCCTGCGCCCGGCGAACAATGCCGAGGCGAACGCGACCGAGGGCGGCCATAACCTTCGCAGTTCACTTGGCTTTCAAGCACGCGGCAGCTCGACGCGACCAAGGCGGGCACGAGCTCGAGGTCGCGCGGAGAGGGCGGCCGTCACCTTCGCAAGTCACTTGGCCTTTCAAGCACGCGGCCGCTCGACGCCACCGAGGCGGGCACGAGCTCGAGGTCGCGCGGAGATGGTGGCCGTCACCTTCGCAGGTCAGCCGTTCAAGCACGGCACAGCTCAACGCGCCCTCGGAGGAGTATAGAGTCTGTCGCCGAGCACGCTGTGAGCGCCCACGACCCCCTCGACCAATACCCCCGGCCCGACCCGGCGGTGGAATACGGCGTGGCCCCACCGGCAGGCGCGGCGCGGCCTCAGGTCGCGACCGTGTTCGACGTTCGCCACGCGGCCCAGCTGAACCGGGTCAAGGCCATGGCCGAGCTCCAGGCGCCGTTTCTCACCGTGCATTCGCTCGAGCCACAGGGCACGTCGTTGCGAATGGTGAGCGACCGCTTCGTCGGCGTGTCGGCGGCACGCGCGGCGCTGGCGCTGCACGGCATCGGGAGGCGTTTGCCGCTCGACGTTTGGCTGGCGCTGATGAAGCAGCTGCTCGAAGCGATTGAGACGTTTTCGGCCGAGCACCCGTTCTGGCACCGCTGGTTCGGCCCCCACGCCATGGGCGTCGACCTCGACGCCCGGTTCGTCATGTTCGGCTCGTATTGGGGCGCGCCCGTGCCCCCGGGCTTCGTGGCGCCCTACGCCGGGTACGACCTGCATTCTGACTGGGTCGACTGGCAGCACCAAGGGCGCTCGGGGCTCTTGGCCACGCGGGTGTATTCGGTGGCGAAGGTGGGCGTTTGGCTGCTCGACCCCTTCGACTTCGAATACCTGCACCTCATGCAGCCGCCGCTGCGCGCGGGGCCGGGTCGCCGGTGGCGCGCGAAGTGGGCCCACCCGCACGTCAGCGCCGCCCTCGCGCAGGTGCTGAACGCGGGTCTCGAGCGCGCTCCCGGGGTGACGCTGAGCGAATGGCGCCAGCAGGTGCTCGAGCAGGCGAAAGTCGAGCCGGCTTCACCCGAGCGGCTCGCGTCGGTCATTCACGGGGCCGGGCACGAGCACCTGCAGTGGCTCGGCCGCCAGCTCGCGACCGAACCCGAGTTGCTGCCGGAGCGCTGGCAACGCGGGGCGCTGCTCGTGCGCATCGACGAGTTGCTCGAACAAGCGTCTTTGCCCCACGCGTGCCCGCCCGCGGCGAGGGCGATCGCCCTCGAAAACGATCGCGGCGACGCGCTGGCGCCGCTCACCCCGACGACCGGTCTGTCGCTCGCGGTGTCGCACCAGGGCACCGTGCGTCGGCGAACCGTCGTGAGCGCCGCGCTCGGCTTGCCTGAACGGGTGAGACTCGAGGCGGGCTCGACGCTCGCCGCCGGGGCGCCCGTGACGCTGACGATTCAGCACCCCGTGCAGAAAGGGGTGACGGTCGAGCTGCAGGCGGTGGCCGACGGCCAAGGGTGGGCGGTCATGCAGGCCCCCATGGCCGGCAGCCAAGAACGGCTGACGCTCGACCATTTGCTTCGCTCGCTTGACCCCAAGGCCCAACACGTTCAAGCGGGAGTCGAAGAGTTCGAGGCGACCCTTGCTCCGACCCTGCCCCGGCCACGAACCTACTTCGAGCGATGGGTGCGCATCGTCTCGCGGTGTCTCGGGTACCTCGAAGACGAGCGAAAGAGCCGACACACGTGAAGCGACTCGTGCGACTCATCAAGTTGCCGCTGCTGGCGCTGTCGTTGGCGGGCTACGTGGGCTTCGCGTTCGCCGTACTGGGCACCGGTTGGCTGCTCACGAACCTGGGTGCGCTCATCGCCCGGCCGGCGCGCGCGCACGTCGCGGTCGTTCGTCGTTGGCGCACGAGTCGGGTGTCGTTTGGGCAGGCGTGGTTCGAACGGGGGCCTCAGCGGGGCTGGTGGCTCGTCGCCACGGCGCCGCTGGCGGTGGGGCTGCTGGCCGTCGCGCTGGTGCCAATTGTCGTGGGTGCCACCTGTTCGGCCGTCGAGTTTCGGTGGCCGTGGGTCGACTAACAGGACCGGAGCGGGGCCTCATTTCGCCCGCGCGCGATTTTTCAGCGGCCTGCTGGCACGAAATTCAGCTGAACTCCCAACCTCGGTCGCCGCTGGTGGTTTCAGCCGAACAGGAGACCTCATTTCAAGGCCGGGAGGCATGGTGGGCTTTCGAGCGCATCGCTGCGCCATTTCGGTTGGTCGCGGTTGGCGATGGGCGTACGGCGTCGAACGCGAGCCTCCGCAACGCGACCGCGGGTGACCCGCTCAACCAGCGAATGAATCGGCCGCGGCCGGCTCGCGTGGCGGCCGCCTGACGGCCAGGCCCAGTTCGGCGACCTTGGCGTGCAAAAACACCACGGCCGCATTTTTGAGGCCGGCGTACACCGGCACCGCGTGCCACCCCACGCTGCTCCGGTCGTGAAAGCCCATGCGTTGGTAGAACCGGGCGTGGGTCGGGTGAACACCGACCACGAGGTCGGTGACGCCTTGAAGTCGGCTGTGTTCGAGCATCGTCGCAAACAGGCTCGTGAGCGGGTCGGCGTGCGCCGCGCCGGTTCGCACCGCGCGCAACACATTCGTCGACATGGCCCCTGGCGGGCCACTCGGAGCAACAGCGGCGAGGCCACCCATTTCGGCCAACACAGCGCCCGGGCCCAACTTTTGGCGCAACGCCGACATTTCGGCGGGCACCACCGAATCGAGCGGGAGCCCAAAGTGGGCCGCGGCTTGAGAAACATGCGCTCGGGTGTCGCGAATCACCGTGCCGGTGGCCAACACCGAGCCCAGGCCGTCGGCGGCGTAGAACACTTGGCCGCGCCGGCGCGCGAGGGGTGAGGCGTGCGTCTGGTCGCCGTGAAAGGTACCGGCGAGCCGAGCCAAGGCCACGTCGGCCTCGAGGTACCCTTTCGCGTCGTAATATCGGTACACGAGCTTTCGGCACGCGGTCAGCTCGGCGGTCGTGTTCGCCCGGCGAATGGAGAACTCGGCGCCGCCCACCGCCGACCCGACGTGCACCATTCGCCCAGGCATTGCCGTCGAGAGCCGCATGTCGACTCGAAGAGCAACGGGCGCGCCACGCGGCGGCCGTTCGGCTGACGCGACTCAACCACCCGCAGCGTTTCGCCGCGCGGCGGCCAGGTGGGCACAACGGTGGGCGATTTCTCAAATCACGAGGGTCGGGCGTGGTGGGGCTTCGCCGCCGCACCCTGGGGGTCGCGGGCCTCACCACTGCAGTAAACGCGTTGTCTTCTTCTTTGAGAATGTCGACACTGCGACCGTGTTTGCTTCGCGCCGGCGCCAACGCTCGGTCGGGCCGAGGGGGCGGTGGCGCCGAGCCTGGGCGTGTACGGTGGTGC
>JBGAIY010000300.1:0-9561 GCA_044225205.1 Myxococcaceae bacterium
CGACGCCAAGCCCCGCGAGCCGGCGGAGTTCGAAATGATCGCGGTCGACGTGCTCGACGAAGCCCACGTCAGCGTCGACGAGGTGGTCAAGGTCTGGGTGGTCGAATCGCTGTAGTGGCCAACCGCGGTGAATTGCCGGGTCGTGCTCTTGATGCTGGTGGGGTTCGTGGGGGTCACCACAATCGACACCAACGGCGCCGCCGTCGCCTCGCAGTCGTTCGCGGCGTTCGTGGTGCTGCCGTTGGGTATCAGAATGTCGAACCCCGCCCCACAGGTGACGACGTTCGTGCCGCTGCCGGGGTCGATTTTGTTGTCGGCCGCGTTCGCCACCACGGTCGTGCCTCCCGAGCCGCCGTTCAAGTCTTCGACGTCGAGGTGAATGTTGTCGTTTTCGCCCGACTGGCCGTCGTTGGCGGTGTCGTCTGACAGGTCGCACACGAGCGGGGCCGTGCGCAGCCGGTAGTCGACGGCGTCTTCGCCGTTGCCACCGACGAAGTCGTCGGCCCCGTTCGAAACCGACCCTTCGTCGAAGACGTCATTGCCGTCGCCGCCGAAGAGGGCGTCGTCGCCGAGGCCTCCGGTGATGCGGTTGTCGAGGTCATTGCCGGTCAACGTGTCGTCGCCCGCGCCGCCGACGACGTTTTCACACGACGCAATGCTGTCGTCTTCGGTGGCTCCGCCGTCGGGGCCACTCGCGTCGCCGTTGCCCGCTTGGGCCGCTCCGGCCGCGCCGAGCGTCACCCGCACCGGCCCCAGGGCTCCGCGGTCAGCGTAAGAAACGGTGTCGGTGGCGCCCGCCCCGCAGTCGATGGTGTCGTCGCCCAAGCCGCCGAGAATCGTGTCGCTGCCGGCTTCGCCAAAGAGTTGGTCGCCGGCCGAGCTGCCGGTGAGGGCGTCGTTGCCGCTGTTGCCGTGCAGCGTGCACGCGTACGCCCCCGAACACGACAGCACGTCGTTGCCTCCGCCTCCGAAGACGACTTCGATGCTCGAGCCGAGCGAGTCGTTTTCAAAGCCGCCGTCGCTCAAAAACACGCCGCTCACCGCGCCGCCACCGAGCACCGCGGTCACACTGGTGGTGCGCAAGTCGTAGTACACCGAGTCGCGGCCCGTGCCGCCGTCGAGGTCGTCGCTGCCCACCAGGGTGTCGGCCCCGTTCGCCGTGGCGCCTTGGCTGAAGGTGTCGTCGCCGTCGCCTCCCGTCTCGACGTCGTTGCCCGCTCCGCCGTTGAGCGTGTCGTTGCCGCGTTCACCGAACAGCGTGTCGGCGCCGGCGCCTCCCGTCAGCGCGTCGGGGCCGTCGCCGCCATACGCGGTCAACGCGGGGCCCGTGCCCGAGGTCACCGTGCCGAACGCGCTCGAGCCCACGCCGAAGACGTTGCCCGCGCCCGTGACCGTGTCGGCGCCAGGCCCGGTGCTGATGACAACGCTCTCGACATTGGTGACGGTGATGTCTTTCGACGAGTCGGCGACGCCGCCGTCGGCTCCGATGCCGAGGCTCAAGGCGAACAGCCCGGCCGCGCCGGCTCCGGCCGTCACCGTGCCCAGCGCCACGGTGTCGGCGCCGTCGCTCGTGCGCAGCTTGACCTTGTCGCCCGTGCCACCGAGCAGGTCGATGACGACGCCCGGGCTCGTGGGGCTGCCCAGGGCGAACGAGCCGTTGAGGTAGTCGAGAATGACCGTTTCGTTGCCCGCGTCAGAACCGGTGATGGTGATTCGCGTGGTGTTGGCACCCGAAGCGGCGCCACACGCCCGACCGTTGACGCGAATTTGGTCAGCGGTCGTGCGCGCGACGAGCGAATACTCGCCGGGGGCCAAGGTGATGGTGAGCGCCCCGCCGTCGAAGCTGCACGGCGTCGCCAGCTGGGCCAGCTCGGCTTCGGTCTCGTCGACGCCGGTGAACGCCGCATTCGCCGTCGCCGCCCCACCCGAATTCGCGAGGTCGAAACACCCCGTCAAACCCATGGCGGTGCCGAGCAAGGTCACCACCCAAAGCCCTGGGTGAAATGACACTCCCGTGCGCGGCCGAAAGCGAAGTGAAGTCATTGATCTTCCCGGTCTTCGAGTTCCCCAGGCACTCGAATTTGCACGCGCTGTGCCGGAAAGAGGCGACTTGGGTCAGCGCTCTTCGGTGACCGTCGCCACTGGGCCGAGCGCCCGCTCGAGCGCGGCGAATTCGTCGACCGACAGGGTCTCGGCGCGGCGCTTGGGGTCAATGGCGGCCGCCGTCAAGGCCGCGGCCACGTCGTACGCGTCGGTCAAGCGCCGGTCGCTCTTGAGCGAATTCATGAGCGTCTTTCGGCGCTGGGCAAAACCCGCTTTCACCACTTGGCGAAAGCGCGCTTCGCTGACGACTTCGGCTTTCGCTTTCGAGCGGCGCGACAGCCGCACCACGGCCGAGTCGACCTTCGGCGGCGGGTGAAAGAACGCCGACGGCACGTCGAAGCAATATTCGACGTGAAACCGAAGCCCGAGCAGCACCGACAGCAAGCCGTAGTCTCGGCCCCCGGGCTCGGCGGTCAACCGCACGACGACCTCTTTTTGCAGCGTGAAGAGCGCCCGCTTCACGTGGTCGGCCTGGTCGAGCACTTCGAACAAAATCGAGCTCGTCAAATGGTACGGCAAATTGCCCACGACGATGACTTGGTCGGCCCCGGCGGCTTTGGCGAAGTCGAGCTCGGCGGCGTTGGCTTCGACCAAGGTCAGGCCCTTGAGCTTTTGCGACTTGAGCGCTTCGACCATGTCGCGGTCGCGTTCGACGGCGGTCACCTTGGCGCCCGTCTCGAGCAAGTGGCGCGTCAAGTGGCCGAGGCCGGCGCCCAGCTCGAGCACGTCGTCTTCGGGCACGATCATCGCCTCGTCGACGATGCGCAGCAGCACGTCGTCGTCGCCCAGAAAGTTCTGACCCCAGCTGTGTTTCGGCGACAGGTTGAACCGTCGAAGCAGCTCTTGTGGAGAATCGGCCAAGGCCCAACACCTTTCTTTCGAACTACAACCGCCACGTGGGGTCGGCATTGAGCGAATCGTCGCTGCGCACCCCGCGGCGCCAGGCTTCGTACCCCGACACGGCAATCATCGCTCCGTTGTCGGTGCACAGGCGCTTGGGCGGCAGGTACACGGCGAGGCCCGCGTCGGTGCCGCGCTCGACCGCCAGCGCCCGCAACCGCGAGTTCGCCGCGACCCCGCCGCACAGCACCAGCGTCTTGGCGCCGACCTTCTTCGCGCCGAGCACCATTTTCTTGGTGAGCGCGTCGGCCACCGCTTCTTGAAACGAGGCGCACACGTCGGCGAGCGCCTGACCTTGGGGCACGCCGTGCTGCTGAACGTGCAACATGACCGCGGTCTTGAGCCCCGAAAAGCTCCAGTCGAGCACGTCGTGGGCCTTGAGCGCCCGAGGAAACGCGACGGCCTTCGGGTCGCCGGTGGCCGCGAGCGCGTCGATGGGCTGCCCACCCGGGTACGGCAAGCCGAGCAGCTTGGCGACTTTGTCGTACGCTTCGCCCGCCGCGTCGTCGCGGGTCGTGCCCAAGCGCCCGTACTGGCCGTACGCCTTCACGTCGTACAGCGTCGTGTGGCCGCCCGACACGACGAGCCCCAAAAACGGAGGTTCGGGCGCGTCGGCGGCGAGGCGAATGGCCAGCAAGTGGCCTTCGAGGTGGTTGACCCCGACGAATGGCACGCCGGTCGCCAACCCCAACGACTTGGCCACCTGCAAGCCCACCAACAACGCGCCCTGCAGGCCCGGGCCCGACGTGACCGAAATCAAGTCGAGGTCACCGAGCGACTTGCCGGCGCGCCCGAGCGCCTCGTCGATGACGGGCATCACCTGCACCACGTGGTTGCGGCTCGCAAGCTCGGGCACCACCCCGCCCCACCGTCGGTGAATGTCGATTTGGGTCGACACCACGTCAGAGAGCGCTTCTCGGCCGTCTCGCACGACCGCCGCGGCCGTCTCGTCACACGATGTTTCAATGCCCAGGCACAACACGAGACCAAACCCCGCTTCTTCAGGTGAAAGTGGGCCGCCGTGAACTGCCGCGGTTCGCCGCACGCCACCCCAAGGTGACCAAAGCGTCTGTACTACGGAATGGCCTTCAGCGCCGCGCGCACTTCGCTCGCTTGCGCCCCGTTTGGTTGCAACCGCAAGAACTGCTGGTACGGGCCTTTCGCGTCGGCGTCTTTGCCCAAGTTCTGCAGCGCCATGCCCAAAGCCAACCACGCCTGGGCGTTGCCCGGCTCCGCCGCGGTCGCCGCCCGCAAGTACGGTATCGCTTCTCGGTAGCCGCTGTCGGAGAGCACCAGGGCAATGCCCAAGCCCGTGCGCGCTTCGCTCGAGTCGGCGCGCGCCTTCAACGCCTGGCGGTAGAGCCGCACCGCCGTACCCCACCGCTGACTGCCCGATGCGGCCTTCGCGTCGGCCAAGAGCTTGGCAAATTCGGCCCCGTCGCCCGCCGGCGGGGCCACCACCACCGCCGGCACGCCAGCGTCGGGCTTCGCCTGAGCCGGCACCACGGCGACCACGCCCGCATCGACTCGAGCGGCCTCGGGGGCGGTCGCCACCTTCAGCCCCGCATCGAACACCGTCGGGGCCGTCACCGTCGGCGCCCCCGCGTCAAAAACCTGAGCAACCACGGGCGCTTGAACGCTTTCGCCAGCGTCGACGACGTCGGCCGCCACCGCTTCGGCCTGCCCGGCGTCGAGGTCTTCGGCGCTGACCACCGGCAACACCACCGTCGCCCCGGCGTCGAAGGAGAGCGGCACCGCCGACGAGTCACCCGAAAACGCGATGACGGCCACGACGACGCCCAGCACCAACCCCACCCCGATGACCACCAAGAACGCGCGCGACGAACTCGGCGGGGGCAACGGCGTCTCGCCGGTGAGCGGCACCGAATTCTTGCCGTCGACGTCGTCGAAGAACGTCGCCTCCGCCGCCGTCGGCGTCGGTTTCGGAGGTGGTGCCTTGAGTTTGCCAATCGCCACGGCACCGCTCGTCTTGGGCGTGGGTTCGGGCTTCGGCTCGGCGGGCGCCGGTGACTCGGCCTTCTTCTCGGCCAGAGCTTCGAAGGCCGCATGGGCCGGAGTGACCGGTTCTGTTTCTTCGGTCGCCTCGACCGGCAGGGTGTCGTCGGTCGGCCGGGCCTGAGGCACCTGGGTCGGCGAGCTCATCGGCACCGGAGTGGAAATCGGCGTCGTCGCGCGAGGGGGCAACAGCGGGCGCTCGACCGCGGCGCCTCCGAACACGGGCGGCTTGGTGGGTTCAGGCGGCTGCCCGGTCGGTGGCTGCGCCGAGCGCGCCTCGACCTTCGACCAGCCCTTGGCCGGTGCCCACAGCGACTCGAGCCCGTCTTCGCCTTCGACCCGCGCCCAGTCTTCGATGAGCTGTTGCCGGGCGCGCTGCAATTCGCCGGGGGCTTGGTCGACCAAGAACTGCGACGAGGGTACGGGGGGGCCGGCGGTTGCCGCCGCCCGCTGAGCGCCAGGCGCCTTGGGCTTCGCCTCGAATTCGACGACTTTCACCTTCGACGACGGCGTGGGCGCCGGCGGCGGCGTGGGTTTCGTGACCGGTACGGCCGGCGTCGGCGTGACGGTCGCCGGCACTTGGGCGGGCGCTGGTGGCCCCACCACGGCCGCGGGCGCCGGGCGGGCTGCCTCGGAGACCGGAGCGACCGAGGGCGGCGGCGGAGCCGAGGCCACGTCGAGCGGCTCCTCGACGCCGATGGGCAACTCGGGTTCACCCCCTGGTGGCGGAGCGGGTATCACCGGCCTCGGCATTGTCGCCGGCATGATGACGGCGCCCGCGCTCGACGGAGGCGCTCCGGCGGGCAGCGGCTCGGCGCCCGCCGGGTTCGGCCCGGTGTTGAGCCACTCTTCGATGCCCGGCTTCTTCGGCTTGTCGACCGGGGTCGCCGACGCGCCCACCTCTTTGATGAGCCCCTCGAAGTACAGCTTCGAAATGATGCCCAGCGCCGCGAGGTCTTCGAAGTCTGAGTCGTCGACGACTTTCGAGAGCGAACGGCGCCCGTCGAACAAGCGCAGCAACCCGTTCACTTCGTCGGGTATTTCGGCCAACCGGTCGGCGAGTTGGTCGTAGTCGAGCTCGAACACCGTCTCGAGCGGAGGCAACTGCTCGAGCATGCGCCCACTCGTCGAGGCGGCGCATGCCCTCCATCAACAAGCCCTGGGTCGACACTTCGATGCGGTCGGCACGCTCGACCGCCGCGAACGACACCTCGAACTTGCCCTCGAAGGTGTTCAGCATGCGGTAGAACGCGTTTTCGCCGCGCAACCGCCCGAGTTCGGCGTCGGTGACACGCCCCTCGCGAAAGTAAATGGCGCCGGTGCGGTCGCCTTCGAGCCGAATGACGCCGGTCTTGCGACCGATTTCAAACGTCTGCACGAGGTCGACCACCCCCATGTCTGACAAGTTGCCCGAGAAGCCCGCTTTCTGTTCTTTCTTCTCGATGCGCTCTTTTTCGACCTTGGTGAGAATCATTCTCACGCGGGTCACGACTTCTTTGATGTAAATCGGTTTGGTGAGGTAGTCCTCCGCGCCCTGCTCGAGGCCCTTCACCTTCGACTCGACCGCTTTCTGGCTCGTCAAAAAGACGAACGGTATGTGACGAAAGCGCTCGTCGCTCTTGACGACTTTGCACAGCTCGAAGCCGTCCATCTCCGGCATTCGGGTCTCAGACAGAACCAAGTCGGGCGGGCTGATTTGCACCTTCTCGACGGCGTCTTTGCCGTGAATGGCGGTGGTGACCTGAAAGCCGGCCTTCTTGAGGCTGACCTCCATGACACGAAGGCTCTTCGCGTCGCCATCGACCAGAAGCAGGTGCTGCTTCGCCACAGAATGCCCTTTCTTACGGCCCGCCCAAACCCGGGGGGGCGATGTTTCGCCTTGCAACGAAGGGTGTCAACGTTTCGAATGCCCCCATGGGTGTAGATCAACGCCGTTTCGAGCGAAAAGCAGTGTCGGTCGACTTTCAGGCCCGTGACGCCCACGGGGCGGGGCAACTCGTTTTTCAGAGTGCCGACCTGTCGGCAGGGGGCACTTTTCTGAAGTCTGACCTGCTTCTTGAACTGGGTGAAGCGTTGTCGCTTGAATTCACGCTCCCCGCGACACCCGGCGGCGCCCCGCGCAGCGTGCGCACCCAGGCCCGAGTCGCATGGGTTCGCCGGTTTCCTCAGGGAGGAGAAGCGGCCGGCATGGGAGTCGAATTCGTCTCGATGGACGAAGACGACCGCCAGGCGCTCACCGCGTACGTGCGGAGCTAAGCCAGGTTGGTTCGGGCTGAACGTTTCTAGCGAAAGAAGCCGCCTCCCTTCTTGGCCGCGCCTTCACCCGCCTTCTTCTTACGCATGTCGATGAGTCGCAGTTCTTGGTTCGCCTCGAGGTGTCTCGGGTTGACCCTGACCGCTTCGCGAAAATGCCGCTCGGCCCGGTCCATGTCTCCCTCGACCCGGGCGATGACCCCCAACTGGTAGTGGGCCCGGTCGCAGTTCTGGTCGAGCCCCAGAGCGCGTTGCATGAGCGCCTTCGCGTTCGCCGCCTCGGCTTTTCGGGCGGGGTCCATGTAGATGCACCAGGCTTGGGCCGCCAGCGAGGCCGCGCCCTTGTCGAGCGCATGGGCCCTCGAGAAGTGGTCTTCGGCCTGCTTGTAGTCGCGCTTCTTGAAGAAGACTTCGGCCATTTTCATCAGGTCGGCCGCTTGAGACGCCGCCGCGGCCGACAACCCGGCGGGAGTGGCCTGCGCCTGCTGCGCCAAATACGTGGTGCGCTTCGCGTCGTCGTACAGCACCTCGTACGCTTCGCGAATCGACTCGAAAACAGCGCTCATCTTGGCGGCGAAGTGCGGCAACGCCGGGGGCAGGCGGTCGGGGTGAAAGGTCTTCGCGAGTTGCAAGAACGCCGCTTTGACTTGGTCTTTCGGGGCGCTCTTCGCCACGCCCAAGGTCGTGAAGTGGTCGACCTTTTTGATCTGTTCGAACCGCGCATCGATTTGAGCGGCCAATTGCAGGTCGGCCTGCGACGCCGGCGCCGGAGTCGGCGGGCCCACCGTACCCGCGAGCGCGCTTTGCACGCCCGACGGGTTGCTCGGGGCGATGCCGAGCGCGTTGGTGATGCCCGACGGCGTGTTCTGCAAGCCCGACGAAGAAGTGCCGATGGGCATGGTGTTCAGGTTTTCCATCGCGCGCTTGAGCAAACGCTGACGGCGCAACTTCGCCTCGTCGGCCGAATCGCTCGGGTTCGGCAGCTCGGTGGGCGCCGACGGGGGCGGAGGTGGCGGCGCGGCTTCTGCGTCGTCAGACGAAACCAATTCGGCTTCGATGATCGGTTCTTCGGTCGCGGGCTCGGAGTGACCGACGAGCGCCTCCAGACTGCTGTCGACCCGACGCAGAGCCTCTTCGAACGACGTGGCCCCCGGAGCCGCCTCAGCCGGGCTCGCGGGCTCGACCAGGCGCCACAAGTCTCCGTCTTCTGACGGGGTCGAAGGGGTCGCTCCGGCGCCTCCGAAGACCACCGGCTTGCGAGTGGGAGCCGATGGAGACGGCGCTGGGGCCGGTATCGCGTGCACCCCCGACACGGACTGTTTCAGCGCTTCATTCATTTGCCGCAGCAGTTCTTGCTGCTGACGGTGACGAGCGGCCAACGCGGCGTCGGCGGGGTTCGTGTTGCCCAACGCGTCTTGCATGGCGACCGGGCTGACCGGTCGACCGGCCGACGGCGAGCTCGGCGCTGGCCCGACCAATGTTTGCGCCCGGCGAATCTGGTCGGCGTCGGCTCGCTCACGAGCCTCCTGGGCCCGACGAAGCAATTCTTCTTCTTGCCGTTTCCACGAGGCTTCTTCGGCTTCGAGGCGTTCTTCTTCTTCAGCGCGGCGCGCTCGGTCTTGCTCGGCTTTGACGAGCTCGTCGGTTTGACGGCGCGTTTGCGCGAGACGCTCTTCTTCGAGTTGGCGAGCACCACCGCCCCGAGATTCGGCCTGACCAGCGAGCTGGGCGGCCGCGGAGTCGAGCGGCTGTGTGACGCTCGACGCGCGCGACTGTTCACGGGCGCGCCGAAGCTCTTGGCGTTCGAGTTCTTCTTCTTGCTGGCGACGCTCTTCTTCTTCAAGTCGGAGCCGGTCTTCTTCGGCCCGCTTCGCCTCTTCAGCCCAACGACGAGCCCGCTCTTCTTCTTGAATGCGGCGCGCTTCTTCGACGACGCGTCGCATGCGTTCGTCTTCGGCAGCTCGGGCTTGTTCTTGAACTCGCTGAACTTCTTGGCGCGCCCGTTCTTGCGCTGCCCGAAGTTCGTCACCACGGCGCGATTCTTCAGCGAGGCGCGCTTCTTCAGCGAGGCGGGCTTCGACGGCAAGGCGAGCCTCTCTGGTAAGCCGCGCTTCTTCCGCGAGACGCGCTTCTTCGGCCAGCCGCGCCTCTTCGGCCTTTCGTGCGTCTTCAGCCAGGCGCGCCTCTTCCGCGAGACGTGCTTCTTCGGCCAGCCGCGCCTCTTCGGCCTTTCGTGCGTCTTCAGCCAGGCGCGCCTCTTCCGCGAGACGTGCTTCTTCGGCCAGCCGC
>JBGAIY010000301.1:0-9663 GCA_044225205.1 Myxococcaceae bacterium
TCGAGGGGGGCGCGGGTGAGGTCACCGGAGCCCAAGTCGAATTCGTGCTCGAGGCCTTGAACCAAACCGTGGCGCTCGCCGCGGTCACGAGCACCGGCCAATTCGTTCAACAGCTCGCGCCCGGTTCGTACACCCTGCGCGCGTCGCACCCGCTCTTCGTGACGAAGGTGCTGACCTCGGTCACCGTCGCCGAGGCCGCGCAGACCGACCTCAGCGCTCAGCCCTTGTTGCTCGCGGTGAACCCGGCCGTCGTCACCGGGCAGGTGCTCAAAGAGGTCGACACCCAAGACCCGGTGCCCGCGGTGGGCGCGCTCGTGACGTTCGAGGGCAACGGCGTCACCACCACCACCGACGTGACCGGGCACTACCAATTGGGCGGGTTGCCCGGTGGCCCGAGCAGCTTGCGCTTCACGCTGAGCGGCTTTCACGACGTGGTCACTTCGCGGGCGGTGACGCTCAAGCCCGGAGAGACGAGCGCGGTGGGGGCGGTGACGCTCGCGCTCGACCGCGGCGACCTCGTGGGCGACGTGCGCACCGCCGACGGCCAGCCCATTCAAGACGCCACCGTGTCGATACCGGGCACGACCTACGCCACCCAAGTCGTGCAAGACGCGTCGAACGCGTCGAAAGGCAGCTTCGTGCTGCACAACTTGCCGGTCGGCCAGTACAGCGTGCGTGCCGCGAAGGCGCGGTACATCGCCGCGGTGTCGGCCAATGTGACCGTGCTCGCCGACGCGACCGCCCGCCTGAGCGCTCCGCTCACGTTGGCCATTCAACAGGGCGACTTCGACATCGACGACAACGACCCCACCAACGCGCCGGGCTATTCGCGCACCACTGCGGTCACCTTGCACTTCAACTTCACGGGCGCCGTCACGTTTCGCGCGAGCGAAGACCCGGCTTTTGCCGGCGTCGCCTTCAGCCCGTACACCGGTGCCAACCAGCCCTTCACCTTGAGCTCGACGCAAGGCACCCACGTCATTTACGCGCAGTTCGAAGACAATTCGTCGAACGTGAGCCCGACGTTTTCCGCGCCCGTCGTGCTCGACTCCGTCGCGCCGTCGGCCCCCAGCATCGCCATCAACTCGGCGGCCGGGTTCACCAAGCAGGCCAACCCGCTCGCGCTCACCTTGCTCGCCAGCGACGCGCCAGGCCCAGGGGTCGACACGGTGTCGGGCCTCGGCTTCGTGCGAATTTCTGACAGCGCCCCCTCCGACGCCGGCACGCTCACCAGCCCCGCCATCGCCTACCTGCGCGACGTGCCCTTCGTGCCGTCGTCGCTGACCGACGGGCCCAAAACCGTGTGGGCTCAGTTCATCGACAACGCGGGCAACCAGAGCGCGGTCGTCTCCGCCAGCATCGTGGTCGACAGCGTCGGGCCCCAGGCGCCCTCGATCAGCATCGCCCGGGGGCCCCGTGCTTCGGCCGACGGGTACACCGACACGGCCTTGGTTCAGTTGACCCTCGGAGCGGCCACCGAGCCCAACGGGGGCTATGTGTTGTTTCGCTTGGCCAACAGCACCGCCGCACTCGCCCGGGCCACCTTCACCCCGTTTCAACAAGACGTCGCCTGGTTTCTCGACCCGTCGCTCGACGGCTCGAAAACCGTCTACGCCGAATTCATTGACGCGGCCGGCAACGCCGCGCCAGTGCAGAACGCGACCACCTACTACGACACGACACCACCTTCGCCCGTGTCGGTGGCCACCGTCGGCGGCTTCGACGTCACCAACGACGCGGGCGTCGCGCTCGTCGTTTCGGCGGTCGACGTGGGCGGCCTCTCGGCGACCTCGGCGCTGACACTGTCTGAAGACCCGTCGTTTCAAGGCGGCAATGTCGGCCCCCAAGCCATGCCCCCCGGTGGCACCATTTCATTTGGCTTGAAGCCCGGCGAAGGCGCCCGCCGCATTTTCGCGCGCTTTCGCGACCTGGCCGGCAACGACGCCACCGCTTCGGTCGCGCTCACCTATGACAGCGTCGCGCCCACCGGCACGGTCGACGTCACGGGCACGCTCGCCGACGGCACGCCGTCGACCGTGCGCACCGCCACCACGTCGGTGACCGCGAACGTCACGGCGAACGACGCCCAGGGCTACCTGCTGGGCGCCGACAGCTTGGCCGCCTGCCCGACGAGCGCCGCGTCGTACATCGCGCTGCCCCCTTCGACGTCGGCGCTCGCGGCCACCCTCGACGCCACGGCCGGCCCGCGCGCGGTGAAGCTGTGCCTGCGTGACTCGGCGGGCAACATCGGCGGGCCGTTCACCGACACCATTGTGCTCGACTCGAGCGCCCCCAGCGGCTGCACCCTGTCGCTGAGCGGCAAAATGGCCGACGGCGTGACAGCCGCGCCGGCGGGCCGCACCGCCAAGTCGCAGGTGACCGCGACCGTGTCGGGCTGCTCGACCGACGTCGTCGAATACTTCGTGGCGAACGGGGCGACGACCTGCTCGGCGTCGGTGATTGGCAATTGGAGCGCCTACGCCGCCCCCAGTACTGCCCAAGGCGTGTTGCTCGCGCAAGGCGAGGGCACCAACACCGTCTCTGGCTGCTACCGCGACGCGGCCCGAAACGTCGCGGCCTTCACCGCCGCGAACATCGACCTCGACTCGACCGCCCCGTCGGCCCTGGGCATTACCCTCAACGACGGCGCGCTCTATTTGGGCCAAGCCCAGCTCGACGGCGGCCAGCCCATCGTGAAAGTGACGGGCAGCTCGGTGGGAGCCACGAGTTGGGCCGTTTCTGAAACGAACCCGTCGTCGTTCGGCGCCTTGCAGGCGGCGCCCAACAACCTGTTCTATCTGCCGCTCGGAGGCGCCGGTCTGCGCACCGTGTACGCCCGCTTCAGCGACGACCTGGGCAACCTCTCGAGCGTGGTCAGCGGCACCATCACCGTCGACACCACGCCCCCGTCGACCATGGCGGCGGCGTTTCGCATCGCCACGGCCGACGGTGGCACGTACATCAACACCACCTCGGTGACGTTGGCGACCGTGCCCCCCGCCGACGCGGTACAGGCCCAATTCGTCGAACGCGCCGCGAGCGGCCCGTGCGCGGTGGGTGACTATGCTTCGGTCGGCACGTCGCCGGCGGCGCTCAACTACGTCTTCACCCTCTCGGGCGGAGACGGCCAGAAACGGGTCTGCATTCGCTGGTTTGACGCCGCGGGCAACCCTTCGTCGTCGCTGGTCGACACCAAGACGCTCGACACGACGCCCCCGTCGCAGCCGTTCTTGCTCGCCGCCGACCGGGTGTTCAACCCGAACACCACTGGAGAAGCCGCCGGCAGCTGGGTCTCCATCGTCAACACGGTCGACCCCCAACACTTCGACTGGCAAGTGCTCGGAGGCCAAGCGACCCAGTGGCAATCGACGCCGGCGTTGCCACCCGGGGCCGGCACTCCGGGCTGCACGACGGGGTTGTGCTTGCGCGCGTTGCTCAACGTGAGTGGCTCGGTCGAAACCGGTACCCCCAACACCATTCGCTTTCGTGAAGTCGACTCGGCTGGCAACGTGAGCGGCGAGGGCGTCGTGGTGCTGACCACCGACATCGTGCCGCCGCGCTCGGTCGCGCTCAGCAGCTTCTGGGTCGACAACCGGTCGACCACGGCGGTGCTGCGCTGGCAGCTCAACGACGGCGGGTCGCCCGACACGGTGAACCACGCGGTGTACTACGGCGCCGCGCCCGGCAACCCCGGCGACGGTGGCACGGCGCCGCCGACCGGCTATTTCGGCACCGCCGCCGCCGAGGGCAGCTCGCCCATTTTGGTGGGCAGCGGCAACCAGGTCACGCTCTCGAGCCTGGCCAATGGGTCGCTCGCCTACGTCACGGTGCGCGCCATTGACCGCGCGGGCAACTTGAGCGCCAGCGCGACGGGCACTCCCGAAGTCGTGCTGCAGCCCAATGAAGTGTCGCCCACGCACATCGCCACCGTCGGGCTCATGGCCGACTCGGGAGTGGCTTCGTCGATCTATGAAAGCTCCATCGACGTGGTGGGCGACCTCGCGTACGTCTACGCGGGGTCGACGACGGGTGTCTCGGTGGTGCAACCGGTCGGCCTCGCGACGCTCGCGTCTCCGCTGCAAGGAGGCGTGGTGGGGGTCGGGTCGCCTCCGGTGATGTACGCGCCGGTCAAGAGCGCCGACGGGCTCTCGTCGTTTCCCGCGCGGGCCGGGGCCATGGCCACCGAGCCTCCGTACCTGTTCACCGCCGCCGGCAACCACTTCAGAATCTGGTCGATTCTCAACCCCACCGCCCCGGTGCCCCTGTACGACCTCGACCTGGCCACGGTCGTCTCGGGCACGACCGACCTCAACGCCATTGAAGTGCGCGGCACGAATGCCTTTGCCGTTGGCTACAACGGCGGGTCTGAGACGTTCTTCAACATCGACCTGACCTCGCTGTATGACAACAACTCGTCGACGTTTCCCACCACGGCGAACGCGGTGGGGTTTGGCACCGGCCAAGCGGTCATCACCCAGGCCATTTTGTGGAGCCGAGACCGCTTGGCGTTCGGCAACGTCTTCGGCCAAGTCTCCGCGTGGGACCTGACCAACGCCCTCGACGGCTCGGGAGCTACCAACATGTCGATCGCCGGTCGCTTCGGCTTGGGGCTCGGCTGGAGAATGAACCACTGGCGCGGCGTGGCCAGCGGCAACATCGCCTTCATTTCTGAACCGTCGGCCCTGCGGTTGCTCGACATCACCCAGCTGTGGACGAAGACGTCGCCGTACTACGTCGAAGTGTCGCGCACGGCGCTCAACGCGCAAGGCCAGTACCAAGTCGTCGCCGACCAGGCGTTCATGAGCGAGTCGAACTACTCGGGCTTGCAGACCGCGAACGTGAGCGACCTCAATTTCCCCCGTGATACCGGCGCCGTGCGGCCGAACGCGGCATCGTACGTGTCGACGACGGGGCTCGCGCTTTACGGCAACTACGCCGTGCAGGCCACCGAGGCCGGCTCGTCGGCGGCCTCCCTGCGGGCCTATGAAATCGCCTCGCCCCGGGCGATGCACCGAGTTTTCAACGTCGGGTTGGCCGCGGGCCGCTCGAACATCGAACCCGGCTTCGTCGTCTCGGCGACCGGCATGGTCACCGACATGCTCAACGGCGGCGTGCGGGTGGTGACCCCCACCGTCGCCGAAAACTGCGTGCTCGACGGCGTGGTGGTCGACGACACCTTGGTCACGTCGATGTTCGACGCCGTGGCCGTCAACGGCAAGCTGCGCATCACCCGGCTCGACGACTACCACGGCCGCATCGCCGCGCCCGGCACCATCACCGCCAACAGCGCGACGTACTTCTCGCCGACCAC
This sequence comes from Myxococcaceae bacterium, assembly GCA_044225205.1. Taxonomy (GTDB): domain Bacteria; phylum Myxococcota; class Myxococcia; order Myxococcales; family Myxococcaceae; genus JAEUJT01. The sequence continues at coordinate 5,312 of JBGAIY010000301.1, forward strand.
GGGGCGCTGGTCGGGCGTCGAGCGCTACGGCAACTACCTCGTCGTGACCTCGGCGCGCCCGACCGGCTCGTCGCCGCCGACCGCGTTGTGGGTCGAAGTGTACCGGCTCAACAACTTGCGCTCCCGGGCCACCGGCGCCGCCCGCACCTTGAGCAGCGTCGAGCGCGTCGGCCAATTTCAGTACGACACGTCACCCAACTCGTGGCAGTTCTTCAATTCGCGCATTCGCATGACGGGGCCGTACGCCGTCATCACCAGCTCGAACGCCAGCCTCACCAACCCGCACACCTACCTGCTCGACCTCCGCCCACTGCTCGACGACAACGCCGCCACGTCGATGAGCGCGACCAACATCATCGGCCGCATGGGCATTCGCACGGGTGACGTGTTCTCGACGGCCGCCCGCGACGGCGTGCTCAAAGGCGACAAAGTGTACGTCGCCGCCACCGGCCCCGCCGGCACCGGGCTCTACGTCTACAACGCGGCCGACGCCTTCGACGGCAACGCCGGTACCGTGCTCGACGGAGACGACCTCATGACCGTGAAGACGCAGTCGGGCGCGTATTCGGTCGACGTGGCGGGCGCGTACGCAGTCGTCACCGGAGCGACTTCGGCGGCCACCATTTCGGCCTACGACATCAGCGACCCCGCGAACCCCGTGTTGATGAGCGAGGTGCCGTACACCGGCCAGACCATTGCCGGTTCTTGCTACACCGACATGGGCATTTGGACGCAGATCGTCGGTGGGCGTGCCTACATCGGCAGCTTCGAACGGTTCGACGTGGTCGACCTCGAGTGAAGCAAAGGCCCGTGGTCAGGCCACGTTCTGGTTGGCCGCCACGGCCTCTTTGAGCTTCAACGCCACCAACTTCGAGACGCCCGGCTCTTCCATCGTCACGCCGTAGAGCGTGTCGCCGACTTCCATCGTGCGCTTGTTGTGGGTGATGAGAATGAACTGCGAGGTCTTGCTCATCTCGCGAACCATGTCGTTGTAACGGCCGACGTTGCCCTCGTCGAGCGGCGCGTCGACTTCGTCGAGCAAGCAGAACGGCGTGGGCTTGATCAAGAAGATGCCGAAGATCAACGCGACCGCGGTCAACGCCTTTTCGTCACCCGAAAACAGGTTGACGCTCTGCAGCTTCTTGCCCGGGGGCTGCGCCAAAATTTCAATGCCGGGTTCGCTGCCCGGGCCTTCGTTCGTGAGCATCAGGCTCGCGCGGCCACCCCCAAACAACCGGGGAAAGACCTGTTGAAACTTGTCGTTCACCACGTCGAACGTCTCTTTGAAGCGCGCGCGGCTCGTCTCGTCGATTTTCGCAATCGCCTCGGTGAGCTGGGTGAGCGAATCTTCCAAGTCGGTCTTTTGCTTCGACAAAAACTCGAAGCGCTCGGCGATCTCTTTGTGCTCTTCAATGGCGGTGACGTTGACCTCGCCCATCTTCTCGACCGCGGCGCGCAGCTCTTTGAGCGTTTCTTGCGCCTCGGCGCCCAGCGGCGGCAGCAGGTGGTACTGGTGAATCGCCGCCTGCATGTCGACCTGGTGCCGCTCTTGAACGAGCGACGCCAAATTGTTCATTTCGAGCGTCAGCGCCTTTTCACGCAGGCTCATCGTCGAGACGCTCGCGGTCAACGACTCGAGCCGGGCGCGAACGTCTTTGAGGGTGAGCTCAGCATCGCGCATCGCCGGTGGTCGAGGCCTCGACATGGGCGCGCCTCGCGGCGTCGAGTGAGCCCGCTTGCCACCCTGAGCTGCTGTCGGCCGTTGCGGTCGGTCGCCGTTTCGGCGAGGCGCGCTCGAGATCGGCGATTCGCGCCACGCCCTCGTCTTTGGCGGCCGCCAGCCGGCCGACCCGCTCGGTGAGCTCGGTCAGCTGCTCGACCAGCTGGTCGGCCTTTTGCCGCGCCGCCGAACCGCGTTCTGAGCCTGACGCGACTTTCACCTTGAGCGACGTCGACTCCGTCGACAGCGCCTCCATCGTGGCTTTGAGCGACTCCATTTCGCTCTCGAGCAACCGCACCCGCTCGTCGCGGGCCTCGCGGTCGGTCTGGCCGTGCATCACTTCTCCACGCGACGACTCGAGGTCGTGCGCCATGGCGTCGGCCGAAGCCGCGAGCTGCGCCCGCTCGGCGTCGACCCCGGCGATTCGCTCGCGCAACTTCACCAGCCCCGAGCCCGCTTGGTGCAGGTCTTTTTCGTGGCTCGCGAGGCTCAGCTCTTCTTGGTGGCGGTTCTTTTCGAGCCCCTTGAGCACGCCCTCGGTCTGGCCCATGTGCTTCTGCAGCTTGTAGTGGCGGGTGATCAGCTCGTTGTAGCGCTCTTCGAGTGTGGTCAATTCACCCTGCAGCTCGCCGATTTCGCGCTTCTTCTGCATCGCGCCGACCGCGGGGCCCTCCATGACGCCGCCGGTGACGACGCCGCCGGGCCGCACGACTTCGCCGTCGAGCGTCACGACCGTGTACGCCGGGTGCTGCGCGAACAGGCGCTTGGCCGCCTCGAGGTCGTTCACGACCACCACGCCCGAGAGCATGTGCTCGACGACGCCGCGCAACGCCGCTTGCCGAACTTCGATGAGCGGCAGCGCCATGCCCACCACGTCATCACCTTCGAGCGGGGCGAGCAGGGTGACCGGCCTGGTCGGCACGGGCCAAAACGTCGAGCGCCCTTCGGCCAACCCCTTCAGGTACTCAATGAAGTGGTACCCGCGTTCGGCATTCTCGACAATCACGTGTTGCAAGCGATCGCCGAGCGCGGCTTCAATGGCGCGCTCGACGTGCGCCGACACCGAAATGACGTCTGACACGAGCCCGAACACGCCCACTTGCGCCGGTTCGGCCCCGCAAGGGCCATGACCGCGCGCACGCCCCGGTCGAACCCGTCGTAGTTGCGCTGAATTTCTTCGAGCGACGACAGCCGGCTGCGCTTGTCGGCCAGTTCTTCGCGCAGGGCGATGACCATGACCTCGTTCTCGGTGAACGATTCGCGAACGCGCTGCAAGCTCGCTTCTTCTTCGCCGCGGCGGGCGTTCAATTCGAGCGCCATTTGGCGGCTCACGTCGACGCGCTCGAGCACCTCTTTGCGAGCGGCTTCGAGCTGGCTCTCTTCGAGCCGCAACGCCAAAAGCTCGCCCTCGAGCCGGGCCACGCGCTCGAGCAACTCGGTCTTGCGCTGCTCGAGGTTCTGCAAGTTGCTCTCGTGGTTCGCCACCTTCGTGACCAGGTCGACCAACGCTCGGCGCTCTTCGTCGAGCCTCACCGTGACCGTCGCCATCAACTCGTTGTTGCGGCGCAGTTCTTCTTCGCGTACCGCCAAGGTGACTTCGTCTTCGCGCGACGCCACGCCCAGCCGTTCGAGCTCGGCATACGCTTCGCGCTGTTCTTGTTCGGCCACCTGCTTGCGTTCGATGACCAGCGCCAGCTCGGCTTCGGTGCTCGCCACCCGCAGCCGCGTCGCCTCGAGGTCTTCGCGCCAGTGCTCCAAGTTCTGGGCGTCGAGGTACACCTGCCGCTCGAGCGCATTGAGGTCAGTCGACAACGTCTCGAGCTCGACCGAGTCGGCCTCGAGCGCCGCGCGCCGAGCCACGACGTCTTCTTCGCCTTGGTGCAACTTTTCCAACCGGTCGCGCTCTTCGGTGCCGACCGAGGCCAACTCGGCTTCAAGCACCCGCGCCGCCGCCTGCAACTCGAGGTACCGGTGACTCGAGTGGTGCAATTCAATGTCGCGCATTTCGGCGCGCAGCCGCTTGTACTTTTCGGCCTTCTTCGCTTGCCGCTCGAGCGACTCGAGTCGCTTCTCGAGCTCGGAGACGATGTCGTTCACCCGCAGGAGGTTCTGCTGGGTGTACTCCATTTTTCGTTCGGCGGCCTTGCGGCGCGCTTTGTACTTGGTGATGCCGGCCGCTTCTTCAATGAAGCTGCGGCGGTCTTCGGGCCGCGCCGAAACGATTTGCCCGACGCGCCCTTGTTCGATGATCGAGTACGCGCGCGTGCCCACGCCCGTGCCCAAGAACAGTTCGGTGATGTCGAGCAGTCGGCAGGTCGTCTTGTTGATCTGGTATTCAGACTCGCCCGAACGAAACAGCCGGCGCGTCACCGACACTTCGGGCAGCCCCGCCAACGTCTCGGGCAGCACGTCGCTCGGGTCGACCGCGAAGGTGAGGGTGACCTCGGCCATCGACAAGGGGGCGTGCGTCTCCGACCCGTTGAAAATGACGTCTTCCATGCCGCGGCCACGCAGGTTCTTGGCGCTCTGTTCGCCCATCGACCAGCGAATGGCGTCGACGACGTTCGACTTGCCGCACCCGTTCGGCCCAACCACCGCCGTGATGCCCTCGTCGAAAGAAAAGACCGTGCGG
>JBGAIY010000302.1:0-9605 GCA_044225205.1 Myxococcaceae bacterium
GCCGCGGTGCCCTGTAACGTGCGGTGGGCAGGTGCGACAGCGTTACGCCCGCAAGGTGGAGCATGCAGGCGCATCGACCGGCCGATCGGCACCCCGCCCCGCGCCACCGCCTGATTGAACTTGCAACCTGAATCACCTTTCATTACTGGCACGCACACCATGAAAAACCATTGGTTGTTCGCGGTCTTGGCGCTTTCGGCGTGTGGGGCGGGAGTCGAGGGAGTGGGAGCGGAGGCCGTGAATGATGCCGAGTCGTCGACGGTCAGCAAAGACCTGAACAACGGCACGGGGCCCTGCCCCGGCACGTGGGGAGCGGCTCCCAACTACGATGGGCTGTCGGGCACCTTTCAACGGGCGTCGGGTTGGCCGGCGGCGACGGGTGACTTGCTGAGCGTGACCTTCGTCGCCAGCTCGTCGAACCAGGGCTCGGTGGCCGGCACGTATTCGAGCTGGGTGCAGGGCGGCTACTCGTACAAGACCGGTGGTTTCTCAGCCATGCCCGACAACCCCGCCATTGGCGCGACGCTCACGTTCGGAGGGGTGGGCTACCCCGGCGACGGCAGTACGCCCAAGCAGATCTACTTCGTGGCGGGCCTCAACCGAAACCGACTCGGCAAGGTGAGTTCGCTGTGCGTCGGCGGCACCGAGTATGGCACGTGGTTCATTTTGAACCGCATCTGGTGAAGCGAGTCACCGGTGTGCTGTAAGGCTCTGCAAGGGGCCTTTCATGACAACGACCGATACCGGGTTCACAGGTTCGATACCTGAAATGTACGAGCGGTATTTGGTGCCGCTCATTTTTCGGCCCTACGCCGAAGACCTGGCGCTGCGGCTCGGTCGCCTGCGGCCAGAGCGCGTGCTCGAATTGGCGGCCGGTACGGGCGTGGTCACGCGGGAACTGAGTCGGGCCTTGCCCGGCGCGAAAATCACCGCGACCGACTTGAACCAGCCCATGCTGTACGAAGCGGCGCGGGTCGCCAGCGCGGCGTCGGTCGAGTTTCGGCAAGCCGACGCGACCGAATTGCCGTTCGCCGACTCGGCCTTCGACGCGGTGGTGTGTCAATTCGGGGTCATGTTTTTCCCCGACCGGGCGAAGGCGTACGCCGAGGCCCGCCGCGTGCTTCGCCCGGGCGGTCGGTTCGTCTTCAACGTGTGGGAACGACTGGAGCGAAACCACTTCGCGCAAGTCGTCGGCGAGGCGCTCACCGCCGAGTTTCCCGACAACCCTCCCCATTTCATGGAACGGGTGCCCCACGGGTATTTCGACGAGACGCAGATTCGCCGCGACTTGAAGGCCGGCGGGTTTTCACAAGACGCTGAAGTGTCGACGTTGGCGACCCTCGTCGAGGCGGCGTCGGCGCGAGACGTCGCGATCGCGTATTGCCAGGGAACTCCGCTGCGCAATGAAATCGAGGCGCGCGCGCCGGGCCGAATCGAGGCCGTCACTCGACGGGTCGAAGCGGCGTTGACGGCGAAGTATGGCAGTGGCGCGGTACGCGGCCAAATTGAAGCGACCGTCGTGGTCGTCGTGAAGTAACCGGGAGACCGGCCACTACTCGGCTTTGGCGGCGCTCGACGCGTGACGTTCGAGCGCCCGCTTCAATTCGGCGAAGTCGCCCGGCCCAAGAGCCCGCTCCATGACCGGCAGCGCTCGCTGCAAGTACGAGGCGTTTTCATACGTCGCATTCACCGCGTGACCCCACCGGTCATTCGCGACCAACAACACCGCCCCGTCGGCCCGCCATTCGAGCCGAAGCGTCGCCGTGGGCCCCGCGTCGACCCGGGCGACGTCGCGTGCGCTGGGTGGCGGGGCGACGGGCTCGGGCGACGTCGCCGCCCGGCCATTGGGGCCCGAACACGCCACGGCCATGAACACGACCGGCCAGACGAAGCGAGGCATCAACGGCACCCCTGCGTGCGGCTCATCGCTCCGAAATCGCACTTCAGCCCCTGACTGGCGCCCGCCAACCGCTTGAAAGCGCACTCAACGTGCCGGTCGGTGCGACAATTTCTCGAATCGTGTGTCGCCTGCGCGTCTTCAACCAGAGGTCACCCATGACGCAACGACGGCTTTTCTTTTTGGCAGCAATTCTCCTGTGTGGCGCCTGTTCGGGCACCGACGACGAAACGGGTTCGGCGCAGGCCGCTCTGCGGCGCGGCGGCCGCGACTCGAATTCGCCCATTGAGGGTCGACGGTACCGACACTACGTGGTCGACGGCCGGGTCACCGACGTGGCCGACGACCTGTCGGGTTGGCAGATTCGCGCGTGGTCGGGGGGCCGCGCGGCTGAAGCGAAGGTGCTCCGGCCTGGCGCCTTTGAGTTGAGCCCGGTACCACCGGGAGAATACCAGCTCGAGCTCCGCGGGCCGACGTTGGCCGTACCAAGGTACGTGGTCACTCGGTCGCGAGAACTCGACCTGGGCGAATTCTTTTTGGGTCGGGCGTCAGCGGTCGCCGCCTCGAGCGGCACCACGTTGCGGCTCGCCTTGTCGGGGCTCAAGCCGTTCGCCGCGGGAGACGACTTTCAGCTGACGTGCGCGGGGGCTGGGCTGGGGTACGGCTCGTTCCTCGGGTATGCCGCGGCGGCGCCCCAGGTCGGGGCGACGACGTGGGCGACCGACGTCGCGTATGCCGACCTCACCGCCGGGGGCGGCGGTGGCCTCATTGATTCGAGCCAAAAAGACGTGGCCTACCTCACGCAGCTGGCGGCGAAAGAAGTGAGCGGCGACACGTTTTATGCCGCGACCCTCGAGCGTGCGGCACAAGTCAATTCATTGATGATGACCAACGGCGCGACGACGCCGGTCGTGGCGAACCTGCAAGACGTCACCGTGCGTCAGCGACTGCGTACGCAGCTTCGCCGCGACGAGTTCGCCGCGCTCGCGCCGGCCATCAACCCTCACGCGCAGCCGATTGAATACGACCTGGGCGTCGACGTGGCGCCGGGCGGTCTGAGCCACGGGTCGATTTCAGGCACGCCCGACCTCGCGTACATGGGCGTGGGGCCCGGGCCGCAGAGCTACCCAATCGACCTTTCGTACGGCAACCCGTTTCCCGCCGAATGGGGGGCGTTCGGCTTCATGGTGGCGACCTACCAAGTCGACCTGACCGTGCCGCACGGTTCGCAAACACGGCCGTACACCACCTTCGTTCGTTCGGTGGTGAACGCGCCGCTCGAACCGTTCGCCAAAAACGGCATTCGCCCCTTCATCGGCCCGGTGGGCTCGCCCCGCCTCGACGGCCAAGACCTGATGACCGAGCAGCGGGCGTCGTCGTCGACGCCACGGGTCAGCTGGTCGGCTCCGGCCCTCGGCCGTGCCACGTTCTACACGGTGACGGTCACCCGGCTGACCGTGGGCGAAGATGGAGCGGTTCACGGTCAGAAAATCGGCTCGGTGGTGACCGAGGCCACCAACGTTCAGTTGCCGGCAGGTCTGTTGACGGTCGGGGGGTCGTACACGTTGACGATTACGGCGACCGCGTCGGAGTCGTTGGAGCCGAGCGAACAACCGTTCATTCGCCGCTACCCGAACTCGTTCACCGACGTGGTGTCGGCCGTGGTCTCGCTCGAGTGACCTGACCCGTGCCAAGTTCGGTTGGGTGGCGACGGAAGCGCCGGCCGCCCAACCGAACAGGAGGAGAAGAGTGAGCGCTGTGTCGTCGAGCGAAATGGTGCGCCGCTTTCTCGAGACGCTCGAGCGCCCGCCGCCGGCAGCCGAGTTCGACGGCGCCGCCCTCGAGCGGTGCCTCGATGAGCTGCTGGGCCGAGCCCGGGCGCGCTGGCCCGGCGTGGCCCTGCGGGCCGGAGACTTCGCCGCCCACCTCGGCCGACATTGCCCACGGGCGCCGCTCGAATTTCTGGCCGCCGTTCACGCCGAAGACCTGTACCTCGCGGCCGCCTGCGCGGCGGGAGACCCGGCGGCCCAAGCGATTTTCGACGGGCACTTTTTGCGCCGGGTCGGTCAAGAACTCGGTCGAAAGCCCGCCTTCGCGTCAGACGCGCTCGACGCCGTGGCTGAAATTCGGCAACGGTGGTTGCTTTCGACGAAAGACGAGCCCGGCAAGATTGCCACCTATGCAGGGGCGGGCCCGTTGCTGGCCATGGTGCGGGCGGCGGCGGTTCGGGCCGCGCTCAACCTGAGGCGTTCACGGCGGCCGACGGCCGAGCTGACCGCGCTCGACGACGTCTTGTTGTGCACCGACCCCGAAGTCGACTTCATGCGACGCGAATACCGCGACGACTTTCGAGCGGCCTTTCGAAAGGCGCTCGCCGACTTGCCCGACGAGCGGCTCAACGTGCTCCGGCTCTACGCCATCGACGGGCTCAATTTCGAAAAAATTGGCGTGGCCTACCAAGCCCACCGAGCCACGGTGGCGCGCTGGGTCGCCGAGACCAAGACCCACCTGCTCGTGCGAACGAGAGCCCATTTGGGGGCCGCCCTGTCGCTCCAGGGCGAAGAACTCGACAGCGTCATGTCAGTTTGAGCCGCGAACTCAGAGAGCTCGAATCATGACCGGGGCTTGTTTGAACGAAGAACAGCTCGAGGCGTATGCGACCGGCCGGGCCGCGCCCGAGCATCGAGCCGCGCTCGAGCGGCATGTTCGCCATTGCGCCGAATGCCGCGAAGCCGCCGCCACGCTCGTCGCACTCGAGACCGAAGACTCGCTCCGTTCGAGAGCCGACGAGCCGACTGACGCGATTGGGCGGTACCGGCTGCTGGGCCGCCTCGGTGCCGGCGGCATGGGGGTCGTCTACGCGGCGTTCGACGCGGTGCTCCAACGTCAGGTCGCCATCAAATTGCTGTGGGAGCGGCCGAACGTCGAGGGCGAGACCCTGTACGCCGAAGCCATGGCGTCGGCCCAGGTTCGCGGGCCGAATGTCGTCACGGTCTTCGAAGTGGGCCGGTGGGGCGACCGCCCCTTCATGGTGATGGAGCAGGTGGCGGGCGACACGCTCGCGGCCTGGCTGGCGCACGACCCGCCGGTGAAGCAAGTCTTGGCCGTCTTTCGGCAAGCGGGAGCCGGGCTGTGGGCCATTCACCAAGCGGGCCTCGTGCACGGAGACTTCAAGCCGAGCAACGTGCTGGTGGGGCCCGACGGCCGAGCCCAGGTCTCCGACTTCGGTTTGACGAGGGCAGCGTCGGCGAGCGGCCAGGTGGCGGGCACGGTGCGGTACATGGCCCCCGAGCAGCAAGAGCGCGGCGAGGTGTCTCCCGCCGCTGACCAATATTCGTTTTGTTTGGCGCTTGGGCGAGCGCTCACCAAAACCGAAGGGGCCTCGTTCGACCCGCGGTTCTCTCGCTGGCGACCGGGCACTCCCGCTTGGCTTCGGGCCGTCATCGCCCGAGGGCTCGCTCGGGCGCCGAACGAACGCTTCGAGTCGATGCGGGCACTGCTCGAGGCGCTCGACCCCGTTCCCCACTCCCGGAGGCGGTGGTGGGCGGTCGGGTTGACGCTGGGCGTCGCGGCGCTTGGGGGCGGCACCGCCTTCGGGCTGTGGCTGAGTCGGCCGACCGCGAGCTGCGCGTTCGACGCCAGTGGTTGGAGTGCGCAGGTGACTCAAGAATGGAGTGCCGGCGTCGCCCGAGGGCAACTCGAAGGGCCGAGCGTGGCCGCCACCGACCAGAGTCTGCGTACGTACTTGGCGCAGTGGGCTCAGACCCACCGCGCGGTCTGCGCAGCGGCGGGGTCGCGTTTGAATGCCGACGACCCCGGGGCGCGCTGCCTGAGTCGGCGACGCTTCGAGGTCGAGGCGCTGGTCACGGTGCTCCCTCGAAATGCCGAGCGCATGGTGGCGGCGGTCGAGGCGCTGCCCAGCCCCAGCGACTGTGCATTTCTCGAGCCGACCGCGGCCGATGCGACCCGCTTTGACGAAGCGGGCGAACGAGGGCGAGCCCAAGCCTCGGCGTTGCTCGAATTGGCACAATACGAAGAAGCGGCCAGCGCGGCCAACGCGGCCCGGGGCTCAGCGACCGGGCACCCTGACGTTCGAGCGACCCTGACCGAGGCGAGAGCGCGGTCGCACCTCGCGCCGATGACCAAAGCCAAGGTGGTCTACGCCGAGGCGCTCGAGGCGGCGCTCGAGCAAGGCAACCCCGAATTGATTTCGGTGGCGTTTCAAGAACGTGCGCTGTTCGAAGAGCGGTTGGCCCAGCAAGACGATCTGCTCGAGTCGGTCTGGCCGCGACACGCAGCGATGCGCGGATCGCCCCGTCGCCGACGTGGCTGGTCTCACAAGAGCTGTTGTGGTCGCGCCTGTGGCTCTTTCACGACGAGTACACCCAAGCGTTCGAAGCGGCCGAACGCGCGCAGCGGGCTTTCGAGCGGTTGCCGCTTCACCCGTTGATGACCCGGGTCGAGGTGTTGGCCGCGCGAGCGAACGCGTTGAGCGCCCTGGGTCGTTTCGACGAGGCCCGCGCCGACCGGGCCGAGGCGGCCAGCGCGCTCTCGGCCACCCTGGGGCCAGACCACCCAAGAGCGCTCCTCGCAGCACTCGACGAGGCACGCGGGCTGGCCGAGCGGGGCTTGGCGCAGGCGGGGGTCGAGCAACTGCGGCGGGTCGTCAAGCGCTGCGAGCAACGGTTCGGTTCGTCACACGAATTGAGCGCCCAGGCGGCCCGAGCGCTCGGCTGGGCCCTGCTCAATGTGAACGAGCTCGACGAAGCCGAACGGTGGCTGCGCGCCTCCGACAGACTCGGCAACGAGCTGGGAGACCACCCCACCGCCATCGACCTGGAGTTTCTCTACGCCGTGATTGCCTGGCACCGCCACCACACGCCCCTCGCGCTGCAGGCCATGGTGGAGATCATGAACCGTGAGCGAGCGGCGCGGCCACAGGCGATGTTGTGGCCCTCGTTCGCGCTCGACGTCATTCGTGACGAACTCGAACTCGGCCAAGTCACGCCCGCCCGTGAGCTGCTCGACGCGGTCGCTCGCGCGGTGAAGCCCGACGACTTGCTTTTCGGGGCGTTCGTGTTCGAACTCGAGGGCGCGGTCTTGACCGCCGAACACAAGCCAGAGGGAGCGCTCGTGGCACTCGAGCGCGCTGAACAGCTCCACCGACGCATGCACACCGAGGCGGGCATTCACTACGCGTCGTTGCTCGAGACGACGGCCGCCGCGCTCGTGACAACCGGGGCGGTGGCCGAGAGCCACGAACGGTGGCTGGCCGCGGCGCGGCTGCGACAGGCCAACGGCGATTTCCGCGGAGCGCAACGAGCCGATGAGCGGGCCAGTCAGGGCCTGCCACGCGCGACCCGCCAGTCGGCCCGCTGACCACCATGGTGCCCAAGGTCATTCGGCGGCGGGAGTGAGCGTGATGATGGCGAGCTCGGGGCGGCTGCCGAAGCGAAGGGGCAGAATCGAAGTGCCCAGACCGCGGCTCACGTAAAGCTTCGAGCGGCCTTGGGCGTACCAACCCGAGACAAAACCGCCGCTGCCGGGCGGCAACCACCACGGAGGCAACCCCGGCAACCGCACTTGCCCACCGTGGGTGTGGCCGGCCAACGCGAGGTCGACCAACGGGGCCGCGTCGTTGAAGAGGCTCGGTGCGTGAAAGAGCCCCACGCGGTATCGCCCCGAGGGCGAGCCCTCGGTCAGTGCGGTGAGTTCGTCGATTCGCGCCGTGTACCCGTCGAGACCGACGAGCAGAACGCCGTTGCCGAGGTCGGCCGTCTCATTGGTGAGCACGGTCAGCTTCGCCGTGCGGTGCGCGCGGCCCGAGCCAGTTTCCCAATTGCCGTTGACGAAATAAACGCCGAGGGGCGCGTGCAGCCGCGCGTTGAACTCGTCGACCGCGGTTTGGTCTTGCTCGGCGTTCAGGCTGTCGCCAGTCACCAACACCACATCAGGCTGTTCGGCCGAGAGCGCCTCGAGCACGCGCCGTTCGAGCACGCCGAGGCCCCGGGTGTGCAAGTCGGTGAGGTGGGCGAGCTTCACGGGGTGGGCGAGGCCCGGCACCCTGACTTCGTGGTGCGTGACTTCGAGCCAGACCGGCTCGACCCAACGCGCGTACACCAAGGTGCTCGAAATCACGCCGACCAGGGCGATGACACCGAGACGCCGGGTTGCCGAAACCGAACGCATGCACGACGGCAACACCGCTCGGCGGCGTTCACTCCCGTCGTGCTCGAAGGGGCTTCAGGGTTTGCTGGGCACCCGCGCCGAAGTCGGCTGCCACCACAACTGGTTGCCGGCGAGAACACAAATGGCAACGCCGAGGGCAATGGAGAGGCCTTGAAAGACCGACGAGAAGCCGAAGAAGGCGATGTGGGCCGTCACCGTCAGCAGCACGCCGAGGCCGACCGCGAGGTGCGGCGCCAACGTCGGCCGAACATGAGCCGCCGTGCCCGCGGCCACAGCGAGTGGAAAGACGCCCAAGCCGGCGAAGAGCACCAACCCCGGCACCCGAAACGTGGTGAACGGCGTTTGGTGGAGCATCGACAAGGGCTGGTGCATCACCGAACCGTCAGGCACGGTGAACAGCGCAACCCCGACCGCCACCCCGCCGAGGCCGAGCGCCACCTCGAGCGCAATGAGCGCCCATTCAACCGCCGACAGCCGCGCGCGCCGCGGTACGACCTGGGTTGAAACGTCTGACACGCCGGGCATTGCATGGGGAGAGCGCATGGGCTTCATCGGTGCAAGCGCTGCACCGCCGCGAGGGCCCGGCGGAGTCAGGGGCGGCGCCATCAGTTCGAGCGAGAACTCGCTCAAATTGATGCGCCCCCTTCGGAAACCGGCACTCAGTCACGCGACGGCGCATACACGCGCAGGCGGTGACCGTCGGGGTCGAGCGCGACGAAGGTGTGACCAAAGTCCATCTTCGTGGGGGGCTGGGCGATGATGAGGCCCTTCTTCTTCCACTCGGCGTGCTTGGCGTCGACCTGGGCATTGTCGGGCAGCGCGAAGGCGACTTCGCTGTGACCTTTGTCTTGCTTGGCGGCGGTGCTGGCGAGTGGCGAGGGCTTGGGGTCGACGGTGTCACGGGCCCACAGGCCCAGCATCAACCCAGCCCCCAATTCGAACATGGCGAACGTGGGTGACGCTTCGAGGGGCTTCTTGCCCAACAAGTCGCCGTAGAAGGCGGCGCTGGCGGTGGGGTTTTCGACGTACAAGAGAATGAAGTTCATGGTGCGGTACCTTTTGGTGCAGCGGGTGATGAACGCACCGTACGACTGGGCTCCTGACAACACTGTGTCAGGAGTCTTTGGCTGTCGGTCGGCAAACGCCCGCGCCCCGGCATCGAGGTCACCTCGAACCCGGTACAGTCTTCTTGGAGGCGACGGTCGCACCTCCGCCTGAATGCACGGGGCGCCGAGAGGGCCCGGCCGCGCGAGGCTATTTGGTGAGCGCGGCGATTCGGCCCAGCAACGCGAACGCCGCATTCTCGTTGAGCGTGGTGACTTCGCCGTTGGCGGCGGGCGCCATGAGCACCTCGACCCGCTTCAAGGCCCGCGCGAGCACGGGGGTGGGGTCGCTCTTGCGGCCCCAGCCGCGAAAAGCGTCGAGTTCGCGCAGCAGGGCCACGTCGGCCTGGGCGCTCACCGGCTCTTCGGTTGAAACGCCGAGTTGTTTGAGGCCGTTCAGCAATTCTTTGAGTTTC
>JBGAIY010000303.1:0-10014 GCA_044225205.1 Myxococcaceae bacterium
CCGAGCGCGACCGAGCCCACGGCGGCGAGCGCGAGCCGCCCCCACGGCCAGGCCCGATGGCTCGACGACCGGGCGACGTCGCGTTTGAGTGCCGACCACACCCGCTGGCGGGCGGCGAAGGGCGCGGGCTGGGCGGCTTCTTCGGCGGCGCCCGCCAAGCGCGGGTCGCGCTCCAAGTCGTTGGTGTTCATGACGACACTCCCAGTTCGGTGGCGAGCCGGTTGAATTCGGCGCGCGCGTGAAACAAACGCGTTCTGACCGTGGCGGCGGGCACGCCCAGCCGTTCGGCGATGTCGTCGTGGGGCAGACCTTCGAGTTCAAAGAGCGCGAAGACTTCTCGCTTCTTCGCCGACATGCGAGAGAGCACCTGCCCGACTTGGGCCAGCTCGAGCCGCGCGCCGACCTGGCCTTCAGGCGAGGGCGCCGCACGGCCGACCGTGGCCGAGCCGAACAGCCCGGTGAAGAATTCGCGCAAGCGGCGCTTGCGGTGACGGTTCGCGGCGGCGTTGGCGATGATGCGAAAGAGCCAGGTCGTGAACTTGCCCTGTTCGAAGCGATGCAGGTGTTGGTGCGCGGTGAGAAACGCCTCTTGCACCAGGTCTTCGGTCTCGGCGTCGGGCACGCCCAAGCGGCGTGCGCTGTTCCACGCGAAGTCGACGTGGGCTTCGTAGAGCCGTTGCCAGGCCAACACGTCGCCTTCACGGCAACGCGTCACCAACGCCACGTCGGCCGAAGCCTGAGCGTCGGCTTCGGGTACGGGCAACACCTTCGAGGCTGAAACTGACATGAGGTACACGGCCGGCGGTGAAGGTCGCCGGCGTTGAGGGGCGTTCATCGCCGAAACGGGCCTGCCGGTGCAACTTGGCCAAGGCATTGATTTTCATGGAAAACCCGCAGCGAGGTTATCGCCCGCCAGCCTGAGCGGGGGTGTAGCCGACCGACAGTGCCGCTGAGGCCTCGAAGGCATTGAGCACGTCGATGCCCGCGCTGCCTTCGACGCCGACCTGAGGCCGGGTGAACGGCGCGAGGGCCCGCAGCTGAAAGCCGAGCTGCCAGTGGCCAAACTGAACGTCTCCCGTGACGATGGCGCCAGCCGTGGGAGCGACCACCGCGGTCAGACCGGTGCGATACAGGCGAGCGCCCGACGCGGTCGCCAGGGCGAGGCGGGCGCCCAGGTCGAGACCGCCGCACCACCGAAACGACGTGGTGGTGCAGCGCAGGCCCTGTGCCGAAGCCCAGAGCGGCACGGCCGACACCGCGCCTCGGAGTTCTCCTTCAATGGTGATGTTCGTCGACGACGCGGTCGCGGCCGAGACCGAGGCTCCGAGGCGCCAGACACGGGCGAGTTCGACCGAAAACGACAGCGCTCCTCCGGCAAAGACCCCGGTCGAGGTGCCGATGCCGAAGAGCGGGCCGGCCGAAAGCAATGTGGCGGTGACAGGGCTCGGCTCGGTCGCGGGGGTCAGCGTCGTCTCATCGATTGAATCCACGTGGGCGTCGGTTGAATTGCGGCTGACGGCCAAATCTCCCGCGCCAGCGCCGGCGGTCTCGTTGCCTGAGGCGACCCCTCCCCCCGCGCGGCCGGCGGCACCGCTGCGTTGTCCCGGCGAATCAGGGCGTGCGACACCGGCACCAGAGGTTGAACCAACGCCGGTCGCACCGGTTGAAGCAACACCGACCGAATTCACGCCTCCTCCGCTGCTCGCGCCCCGCGAATCACCACTCACCACGCCCGCAGTTGAAGCAACGCCGGTCGAATTCACGCCGCCTCCGCTGCGCGAACCGGGCGAGTCAGTACGATTCACTCCGCTGGCACCGGCGGCGGTTGAAGGACCGCCGGCCGAATTCACGCCGCCTCCGCTGCTCGCGCCCGGCGATTCACCACTCACCACGCCCGCCCCAGTTGAAGCAACGCCAGTCGAATTCACGCCGCCTCCGCTGCGGGAACCGGGCGAGTCAGTACCATTCACGCCGTTGGCACCAGCGGCGATTGAAGAACCTCCGGCCGAATTCACGCCTCCTCCGCCGCGCGAACCGGGCGAGTCCGTACCATTCACCTGCTGGCACCAGCGGCGATTGAAGAACCTCCGGCCGAATTCACGCCTCCTCCGCCGCGCGAACCGGGCGAGTCCGTACATTCACTCCGCTGGCACCCAGCGGCGATTGAAGAACCTCCGGCCGAATTCACGCCTCCTCCACTGCTCGCGCCCGGCGATCTCACCACTCACCACGCCCGCACCAGTTGAAAACAACGCCGGTCGAATTCATGCCTCCACTTCGCCCGCCGAGGAATCAGGGCGCACCACGCCGGTACCAGGGCGTTCGCGCCGGTTGAGGCTCCGGCTGAACTCACGCCTCCTCCGGCGCGCGCAATTGCGGGCGAATCAGGCTCACGCCCGAACCAGCGGCTGAAACAACGCCGGTTGAATTCACGGTGTACCGCCGGCAGCACCAGGCGCACCGCCGGCGCCGCTCGAACGACGCTGCCGGCACGGTCAGTTCGTTTGAGAAGCCGAGCGCTCGGCACCATGAGACTCAGCGCCGGCCGCGCCAGCTGAAATACCCGAAGCGCTGCCGGCATCTCGCACCTCTGGAGCCGATGCCGTACTTCTCGTGACATCGGGGCGGGGCCTGACGGGGAGGGCCTTGAAAAACCGTTCGAGCACGAGAGCGCTGGCTTTCACGGCGGCCTGACAGTCTGGCGAAGCGAACGTGCGCTGCAGCGCCTCGGAGTGATCACCCCGAAAGACCGTCAACCGCCACCCAGGGGTGAGGCGAACCAGCCATGCCCCACTCGACGGAAACTCCACGCCAAGTGCGCGAACCTCCTGCTCCAGCGACCTGGCGCAGGGTTCGGTCTCGAAAGACACACCAGGTGCACCCGCCAACACCGTGGTCAATGTGAGTACGTGCCAAAGCACCAAATGCACCCTAGTACTTGAAACTTTAGGGCACAGCGATTCATGTGCGGGGCATGAGACTCGTGCCTGCGGTGGTCGTGGCGATGTTCGTGGCTGGTTGTTCGGGCAACCCGTTTCACGAAGCAGCGTGTCGAGTCACTCGCGAGACAGCCCAAGCGTCTTTCGACGCCTGCCGCCACGCCGCGACCCGCGTTTGCACGAGCGTCACCAATTCACTGCCCGGCGACGGCTGGCAAAGCTGGGGCGACGTGGTGCGAACGTTGCGCGACTCGACCCAGCTCGACGAGCTGGCCGAACGCCGAGTCACTGAAATTTCGAAAGAAGTTCGCCACTTGCGGGCGCAGTGGCGAGTGGCCAAGCCGGCGTTGACCAAGGCGGTGGCGACGACGGCACGGGTCGAGCTGCGCAACTCGGTCAAATTCGTTTGTGCCACGGCGTCGAAGCTGCCGATGGCCGCATCACCCGTTTCGGCCTGCTGACCTCAGCGGTGCGCTCAGGGGTCTTGGCGCGTCACCTTGCCGATGACTCCGCAGGCGGCGCGAGCACCCGCGTTGCCGCCGGGCTGGGAGCTGAAGTCGTCGACGCCGCCGTGAATGATCATCGAGTGGCCGACGACGTCGTTCTCTTTGCCGCCACCAATGCGCCACAGGTTGCGGTCGGCTTTGAAGACGAGCTTGCCGTTGCCCTTGGCGTCGACGTCGATGTTGCCGATGTCTCCCAGGTGCGCGGCCGACGTTTCGCCCAAATGCCCGTGCGCCTGGTGGCCGGGGTTCCAATGGGGGCCGGCGGAGGTGCCGTCGGCGGCGCTGCAGTCGCCCTTTTCGTGAAGGTGAACGGCGTGTTTGCCGGGAGTCGCTCCGGTGACCTGAACGACGACCTTCACCCTTCGACCTTCGGGAATGAAGCTGGCGGTGCCGGTGATGGTGCTCCCGCTCTTCGGCACGATCGGCGCCTCGGCGGTCGCGCGGCACTGGCCGTCGCCGCAGTTTGACTTCGCGGCGTTTTTGATTTCACGGGGCAGCTCGACGAAGGCATCGGCCACCACTCGGGGCGTCGCCTTCACCGCGACGACCGCGTTGTGCGCGGCCTTGCCCAACGCCTTGCCCATCTTCTCCTTGCCGGTGAACGGTATTTGACCGGGCAAATTCGTCACCACGCGCGGAGGAAAATCGTTGATCTCGGACATGTGACTTCCTTTCGAAAGAACGGCGGTTGAACAACAACCGGCTTATCGACGGCGTCGATCGGTTGTTTCGGCGACGACCGATTTTCGAAAACAAAAATGGCCCGACGGGTGGAAAAAACCGACCACGCTGTCACCTCTCAGCGGCGTGGAAAAAACCTGATCACTCCCGGTGTCATCAAACCGAGCGGCCTCACTTTTTTCGCGAAGCCCCGCGCGACATTGGAGACCTCGGGGGCCCTACGCTTTTACGGGTTGAGTTCTCGCTCGAGCTTGCTGAGCGCGGCGCTCGCTGCGTCTTGCCCGCACTCGGGGTCGGTGGGCTTTTTGCGCTGTGCCTTGAGCGCCGCCAGCGGAGCGAGGGCTTCGGCGCTGCGCAGTTCACCGAGCCTGCGCGCGGCCAAGGCACGAACCGCGCAGTCGCGGTTGCCGAGCGCATCGATGTACAGCGGCACCAGGGGCAGGCCTTGGCCGGCATACTCAACGTCGACCAAACGCAACGCCCCCCACTGAGACCAGCTGCTCGGGTTTCGGGCGAGCATTTGGAGGGTCGGCAACAAGTGACCTTTGGCCCAGCGCTGCAACACTTTTCGGGCGCGGGGGTCTTTGACTTCATTGCGGCCGAAGTCGTCGGAGAGCGCTTCGATGGCGTGGGGTTCGAGGGCGACGTCGGCGGGGGCCGCTTCGAGGCCTTTGCGCGCGTCTTCGACCCGGCCCACTTGGTACAACGCCGTGGCCTTGAGCACCTTGAGCGAGGTGCTCGTTGGCGTAGCGCCTTCGGCGTCTTCGATGATTTGGAGCGCTTCGCTCCCGCGGCCCGCGGCGATCAACCGGCGGGCCTGGCGCTCGGGCTGCTGGTACACGACGACGCCGACGACCGCGGCCACCACCGCGGCGACGCCCAGCGCGAGCAAACCGGCTTTGAGTGCTTGCCGGTTTGGAGGCAACGCGGGGTTCGACGCCGCGGGCAGCAGGAGCGACCCCATGGGTGACAAGGTGTGGCTGAGTGGTACCGGCTCGGCGCTGGGGGCGACGGGAGGCGTCATGGCCTTCGCGCGCATGACCGACGAGAGCGTCTTGGCGAGGGCAATGGGGCTCGGCGCGAGTCGCTCGATGACCTCTTGCGCGCTCTGGGGCCTGGCGTCGGCCCGCTTGGCCAGCATGCTGGTCACCAGCGCAACCAACGTTGGAAAGGCGTCGAGGTGCGGGGCGACGGTGGTGAGCGGTTGCGGTTCGGCGTGAATGTGCTGGCTCACGAATTCGGCGGCGGTCGGCCCGGCGAACGGGTGGGTGCCCGTCAACATGCGGTAGGCCATGACGCCCAGCGAATACACGTCGCTGCGGGCGTCGAGCGCTTGGCCCATGGCCTGTTCGGGCGACATGTATTCGGGAGTGCCCAAGACGAAGCCGACCTGGGTGACGTTTTGTGCTTCGTCGGGCGCCGCGAGCCGGGCGATGCCGAAGTCGAGCAAGCGTGCCTGCTCGGAGCCGCCGGGGGTCTTGGTGAGCGTGACGTTGTCGGGCTTCAAGTCGCGGTGAACGATGCCCCGTTCGTGAATGGCAATGAGCCCGTGGGCGAGCTGCAACAGAATCGACTCGGTGCGTTCGACCGACATGGGCGCTTCGCGCAGGAGCACCGTCTCGAGCGACTCGCCTTCGACGAGCTCCATGACGAGGCAGGCGGCGGCCCCGTGGTGCCCGAAGTCGATGACCCGCACGACTCCGGGGTGGTCGACCGACGACAACAGCAAGGCCTCGCGGCGAAAGCGCTCCCCCATGTTCGCGGTGAGCGGCAGGTCTTCTCGCAGCACTTTGAGCGCCACCTTGCGACCGAGGGAGACCTGCTCAGCGAGGTAGACGAGCCCCATGCCCCCGCCGCCCAGGAGCTTTTCGACGCGAAAGCGGCCGTCGAGCACGAGCGTGCCCGGCGCCAACCCCGGCTGCGGAGTGACGGCGGTGGGCGCGAGCGGCGGCGGCGACATTGCGCCCTTCTACCCCGTTCGCGACCACGGGTCTCAACGTCTCAACGGTATCGGTACGCCCACGTTCGGCGGCTCGGTTCAGACAGAAAGAAGTAAACGTTGTCGACGGGGTCGTAGTCGAGGGCGTGAAACACCACGTTGGTGGGTGTCTGCCCGGCACTCGACGCGACGTGCATGATGGTCGAGTGCCACGACTTGGTGGCTGGGTCGAACGCCGAAAACACGTTGTTTCGAATGCCGCCCCCGATGACTTGGTTTTTCGAATCGTACGCCCACCCCGACTCGTCGCTCGGTGGAGCGCCGGTCGTGTTCAATTCGGTAATCAAGACCCGTTTCGCCGTGCGGTTGACGACGAGTTCCATGACTCCGGTCGCGGCCGGGTCGCGCATCAAATAGTAGAAGCGGTCAGTCGGTGGAAAGTAGATGAGGTTGTTTGAATACCCGATGTGGCCAGGGTCGTACCGTGAAGCGGGGTCGGTCGTCAGCGGGGTGACTTGATCAGCCGCAGCGTCGTACCATTGGGCACCATTCGCACCGAAGTTGAGCACCAGGCCCGACACCGGGTCGGTCTCGGCGGCGGTGGCGTAGTACCAATGGTCGTCGGGTTTCGTTTGACCGAACGACCAGGTCTTGGCGTCGATGTCGTACCACTCGACGCGGGTCTGCAACGGAGGGAACACCTGGGCTGGGCCTTGGTGGCAGGTCTCGGCGGTCAACCCTCCGCTGCTCAAAATCATCAACGAACGACGGCCCGCGACGAAGGCGATGGTCATGGTGTCCCACACGTGGCGGGCGAGCGGGGCGTGGTGGTCGACCCACGACGCGGTCGCGGCATCGAAGTTGTCGGGCGTTTGGTCGGCGCAGGTCGTCGCGGCGTAGGCGGGGCTCCATGACAGGGTCTTCAAGTCGAAGACTTCGACCTCGTCGCCGTAGGCGCCGGCGTGCCCTCCCCCGAACATGAGCAGTTGGCGACCGACGGAGTCGTAGTTCAACCGCCCATAGTCGGTAATCGCTTTGCAACCGCCTGGGTTGTCGGCTGGCTGGGTACACGTGTATTCGCCCAGGTCGAGCGCTGTATTTTCGGGAATCACCGCCAAGGTCGGCTGAGGGCCGGCGTCGATGAACGTGACGGCGCTGTCGGGCGGCGAGGCGTTGCAGGCATCGCGAACGACCACCGAACCGTCACGCAGGCCAGCGTCAATGGGCGGTGAGCCCGCGTCGGTCGGCGGTGAGCCCGCGTCGGTCGGTGGGCCCGCGTCGGTGGGCGGCGCGCCCGCGTCGGTCGGCGGCGCGCCCGCGTCGGTCGGCATTTCCGCCTCGGTCGAGCCGGGCACCCCGACGCAGGAAAGAAGCAGAACGGCCCAGGCCAAGGCGAGGCGCATGCCGCTGACACTGCCGACCCACCCGAGGTTGCACCACCGGCGGTTCGGAACTTTGGGTCGCAACTGTTTGATTTATTTGATTTTCGAGACGTGGCCGATCGTGGTGACGGTGGGCGGCAACCCACCCGCATGCGCCACTGGGTTCGCACCGTCGCGGGGCTCGCGGTTCTGTCGATGTTCACGTCAGGGTGTTTTCGCGTCTATCGGGCCGACCCGTACGTCTCCCAGTATCGCCACCATCATCACCACGGCCGGTACCGCTGAGTTACGGCAACGACCCGAGTTCGATTCGAACCGAGGCGGTGACCGACCTGGCCAAGAAGCATGCTTCGTGGGCCCGGTGGTGCAGCTCGGCGACGACACTGGCGTCGAACGGCACTGGGCCCGACAGTCGCGGGCGCAACACGACTTCGGTCATCGACCAATGGCCGTGCGGGTCTTGGCTGAGGGTACCGACGGCGTCGTCGACGTACGAATCGACGATGAGGCCGGCGCGAGACGCGAAGTCGAGAAACCACAGCATGTGGCAGCTGGAGAGGGCAGCGACGAACGCTTCTTCGGGGTCGACGGCGGCGGCCGACGAGTACGGAGCGGGCACGCGCAGAGGTGACGCCGACGCGCTGACGCTGGCGCCCCCGTCGAAATGCCAAGTGTGTTCACGCTGATACCGGCCGCCCTGAAACGGCGCTTCTCCGCGGGCCCAACGAACCGTTGCCAGGTGGGTCGTCATGCCGCTTCGTGGCGCCAAGCCTCGCGCGCGTCAAGCGTCGGGCGTCAGTTGGTGCGCACGACCCGAAATTCGCCCTTGGTGATGACGAGGGTCTCGAAACCAGCGTCGAGCTGACTCAGGGGGTGCCGGTCGAGGGTTGCTTCGAAAGAACCACGGTATTCGTCATTCACCTCGCTGGCGACGTGGTCGAAGCGCACCCGGCAACGCTGGTGCTCGGTGAAGTACGCGACCTGCTCGTTTTCGACCCAATGGGCCGACACGAGTACGCCGGGAGTCGACTCGCAGCTGCCCTCCCAGCCGGCGCCGGCGTCGCTCGGGGTCACGACGACCACCTGAACGAGTGGGTTTCGAGACGCGCTGTCGAGTTGCACATGGTGAGTCTTGCCGAGCGAATTGCCGTACCCCGACGTCAACTCAAAGGTCGCTCCGTTGGCGGTCAGGTGGCCGAACACGGTGCGTGGCGGCGCCCCGGCGTCGAGGGCCTGTTGGGTGAGCCCGGCGTCTGGCAAGAGTGGGGCGAGTGGGCCAGCGTCAGCGCGGGCGGGCCCCGCGTCGTCGAAGGTCTGAGAAGGCGGCGGAGCCCCACAGGCGCCGAGCACGAAAGAACACAACATCAAGCCGAGGCGGCGGGTCGGGGGTGCCATGGTTTCACCGCACCAGTGCCGTGGCGCCCCAAAACCGGCTCAACGGGGCGTGCAACCGCGCAAGGCCAGGGGGGCTTTGGAGGCGGGCGCGCGCTCGGGTTGCCACGAGCCCCCAAAGTGAGACAAGACGCGGGTCTGTGCGCGCTCTGACTCGGTTCATCATCGTCGCTTGTGGGCTGACTTCGTCGTTGGCGTGGCCGTGGGGGTTCGACGGTCACCGCAAACTCGCGTCGCTCATGCAAGAGCCGCTGCCGGCGAATTCATGTCTGCGGGCTTGGTACAAGTCGAAGCAGAGCTACACGCTGCAGAACAGCGCCTGTGACCCTGACCGGTGGCGCGACACCTCTTCGCCGAACTACGACCCCAACGAGGCGCCGAGGCACTTTCTCGAAATTGACTGGGCGACGCCCATCGCTTCGTACCCGCGAGACTTCTCGCAAGCCGTCGCGAAGTTCGGTCAGAAGAACGCGACCGATAACGGGCTCGTGCCCTGGCGCGTCGAAGACATGTACGCCCAGCTGGTCGCGGCGTTTCGGGCAAAGAACGAAGCCGACATTCTGTCGATTTCATTCGTGATGTCGCACTACGTGAACGACTCGTTTTCGGTGTTGCACGACACCAAGAACTACAACCCGAACTTCGGGCTCCACTCCCGGTGGGAATCAGACATGTTGCAGCCGACCGCGAACATCAACGCGATCGCGTCGTTGGCGGCGACGTACTACGGCACGCCCGGCCGGGTCGACCCGCGCAACAACACGTTCGACGTCGTCACCGCCGGCAACCCGCTCGTGGCCGACCTGATCGCCGCCGACTTGGCCGCGTGCGACGGTGGCACTTACGACGCGTCGACCTACGACTTGCCGACGCTCTTCAGAGAGTCGAAAGACCTGACGGCGCGACGCTGGGGCGACGCGCTCACGTTGATGTCGTCGATGCTGTGGTCGGCCTGGGCCGAGGCGGGGTCTCCTGAACTGAGCGGCTTCGTGACCGGCTGCACGCGCGACGTGCCCACCGGCGAGATCATTTTCGTCGGTTACCCTCCCGCCGGTGGCTTCACCCACGACGCGGGGTTCTGGGGAGACGGCGGGGCCACACGGGTCGACGGTGGGCAGCCGGTCGATGCCGGGGGCTCGGTCGACGCCGGGCCGAGCGACGCGGGCGCATCGACA
>JBGAIY010000304.1:0-9481 GCA_044225205.1 Myxococcaceae bacterium
CAGACCTCGCTGAACAAGATGACCGGCATGATGTCGCCCGCCGCGTTCCAGAACTACATGCAGTTCATGGATCCCGCCGCGCCGTCGGCCATCGAACCGACCTCGAAAGAATTCGTCGTCGGGTGGATCGGCACCGCCTCCAACTTTCCCTACTTGCGGGCCGTGGTGCCGAGCGTGTTGAAGGCCGTCGAGCAATTGCCGCGCGCCCGGTTGCGCATTGTGAGCAATGGGGTGCTGCCCGAGTACGAGCACCACCCGCTCGTCGAGCAGTGGCGCTGGAGCGCGGAGCGGGAGCAGTCGGCGCTCCAGAGCTTCGACGTCGGGCTCATGCCGCTCGACGACACCGAGCAAACCCGCGGCAAGTGCGGCTTCAAGATGATTCAGTACATGTCGGTGGCGACCCCCGTGCTCGCCAGCGCCGTGGGCGCGAACGTCGACATTTTTGAAGGCTCGAACGCGGGCCGCTTGCTCAACACCGGCGACGACTGGGGCGCCGCCGTGACCCAGCTGTACGACGCCGGAGCCGAAGCGCGTCGCGCCATGGGCCAACGCGGCCGAGCCCGGGTCGTCGAACGCTATTCGGTCGCCAGCGTCATCGACACCTACGTGTCGCTGTTTCACCGATTGGCGGGTTGACGGTTCGCGTTGCCACGCCATCGGTTGGGCATCAGAAATTCATCGCCTCTCAGAAATCAGTGACCGGCCCATGCGCTCGCTGCGGGGCGGCACATGGCGTGGAACTTGCCAGTCGCGAGGCCAACTCGCTGTGCTGAGGGGTCACGATGAAGATTCTGCGAATGTTGATGGTGGGTGGTGCGCTTCTCGGTGTCGCGGGGTGCCAAGAGGCCGGGGCTGCCGCGGCGCCCGAGCCGACGGCCGCTCTCGAAGACCAACTGGGCGCCGCCAAAGACCTGTTTGTCGAGCTCGAGGGGTCTTGGTTCGGTGAGGTCGCGAACGTCTACCGGGCGTGTTTCACCTTCTCGAAAGTGCGGGCCGACACGCCGTGGCAAGCCCAGACGGTCGTCTACCGCATCGCCGAGGGCGGGCCGACGACGGTGGGTACTCTGGCGCTCAGCCGCTTCCCTCCGACGCAAGGCGGGCCGACGCTGAACGTCTTCACGGTGAGCCCACCTTCGGCGGGTGCCGAGGCGGTCTTCGCTCCCGGCGTGTACTTGCAAGGCCCGGTGGCACCCACCAAGCGCCTTTCGTTCTGGCGACACGAGAAGACCGACCTGGCGCAGGAACAGGTGGTCTCGGCGAGCGGCCTGGAGTTCGTGCTCGAACGAAGCGCCCTGCGGGTGGCCGCGTTCGGGTCAGACGTTTACTGTACGAGCGGCGACCAAACGGCTCCTTGCGGCAGTGGTGGCTATCGCCCCTTCGTCGTGAAGCGCGTGAAAGACTGCCCGCAGTTCTAACCAAGCGCCGTCACGAGCACTCTGAGCGCTCGCCAACTTGACGTGCGAACACCCTTCGCCTGGGCGAACTGTACGGGCACCTGCGCGCGCCGCTTCGTTCGGCGCGTGCCCTGGGCCCGTTGACCGGAGCGAACCACGTCGTGGAGCGTCTCGCCGATGAACAGCCGCGCGGGTCAGGTCAGGGCCCTTTCGAATACCCGAGAACACGGTAGACGAGCCGCCCCGAAAATTCGCGCAGGGCCCGGGTCGCGACCGCGAAGTATTCGGCGCGCGGCAACAACGACGGGTCGCGGTTCACGTCGCGCAGCCGGTAGTCGACTGGGAGCGTGTCGACCGTGAGCCCCGCGGCCCTGAAGCAGTCGCTCGCCCGTCGCATGTGAAACGCGCTCGTGACCAGCAACACCGAATGAAACCCGTGCTGCTTGACCAGGGCGGCGGTTTCGGTCGCGTTCTCTCGGGTGTTCTTCGAGCGTTCTTCACGCACGAGCCGGCCCGGTTCAATGCCCCAGGCCAAAAGCTGGTTCGACAACAGCTCGGCTTCGGTCGGCAGCACCGAGCTCACCTTGCCCCCCGACAAAATCGCCATGTTGGCGCGCCCCGAGCGCAGCAGGTCGAACACGGTGGTCAGCCGCTCGACGTTGTCGCCGAAGGCCACGGCTTGGGGCGTCGACCCCGCCGAATCGACCACGCCACCGAGCAACACGACCGCGTCGTACGTTCGCTGGGGCTGATACGTGTTGGGGGCGTCGCTCTCGAGCGCCACCCACAGCCGGCCGACGACCGGTGGCGACGAAAACACCAGCAAGGTGGCGACCGACGCGGTGATCAGCCACCGGCCCCAGCGTCGCCCACGGCTGAGGGCGAGCGCACCTCCGCCTCCGAGGGCAAGCACCCACCAGAGCGGGTCAAACGCGACGTCGAGCAGCTTCGAGAGCACGAAGAACACGAGCGCCCCCTCATTCGCACGCGGGGCGGGCGCAAGACATCGAAAACGTTCGGGTTGGGGCCTGACACATTTGTGTATTTGAGCGTTTGAACTGCGCCCCAAGCCGGTGGTACTGACCCCGCGTGGCCATACCGAGTCGAGAAGTCACAGACACCGGCAGCATTGACCCGCAGTACTACCTGCGCGTCGTTCTTCAGCGAAAGTGGCTGATTCTGCTCGTGTTTCTGACAGTGACCGGAGCGTCGACCCTGTACACCGCTCGCCAGCCGAAGGTGTACTCGGCGGCCATCACCCTGATCATCGACCCCAAAGAGCCGCGCTTTCTCGACAACCAAATTCAAGACGTGAACAACGACGTGTACGCGTCGTTCTGGTCGAACCGCGAATACGTCGAGACCCAGTTCAAGATCATCGGCAGCCGCGCGGTGTCCCAGCGGGTCGTCGAGAAGCTCGGGCTCAACGCCGACGCCGCCTTTCTCGGGCTTGAAAAGGTGCCCGAACCCCAGCGCAGCGAAGTCATGAAGCGCGCCGACGCGGTGGCGCTGCTGCAAGGCAAGATCAGGGTCGAGCCCGTCAAAGAATCGCGCGTGTCGGTCATTCGCATCGAAGACAGCGACCCCAACCGAGCGGCGCTGCTCGCGAACGAAGTCGCCCAGGCCTACATCGACGAGAGCTTGGGCCAGCGCCTGAAGATGACCGAGAACGCGTCGAAGTGGCTCGACGAGCGTCGCGACAGCCTGTCGGAGAGCGCCCGCGCGAGCGAGCTCGCCCTGTACACGTTTCGCAAACAGCAAGACATGCTCAGCACGAGCATCGACGACCGCGCCAACATGGTCAGCACCCGGCTGCAGGCCACCAGCACCGCGCTGACCGACGTGCAGCTGCGCATCGCCGGCCTCAAAGCCCGAGTCGCCGCCATTCGCAACGTGCAGGCCAAGCAGGGCGCCGAAGACAAACTGTGGGCCGAGGCGCTGCCCGCCGCGCGCGAGAGCGCGAACCTCATTGAGTACAAAAAGCGCGTCATTCTGCTGCGCAACGAATGTTCAGAGCTGCAGTCGCGCTACCTCGAAGGCCACCCGAAGTTGCTCGAGTGTCGCGAAAAGCTCGCCGGCGCCGAGAGAGAATTCGAGCGCGAATTGTCGAACCTCGTCATCGCCTCCGAAGCCGAGTTGCGCGAGGCCCAAGAAAAAGAACGCAACTTGAGCGCGCTGTTCAAAGAAGCCAAGGCCGAGGCCTTCGAGGTCGAAAAGAAGAAGCTCGAGCTCGACCGGTTGAAGGCCGAATCAGAAAACACCCGCCGTCAATACGACTCGGTGTTCAAGCGCCTCAAAGACATTGAACTGTCGGGCTTGCTGCGAACGTCGAACGTGCGCGTGCTCGACGCCGCGCGCCCGAACATGGGCCCCATTCGGCCGAACGTGCCGCAGGCGGTGCTCATCGGCGTCGTCGCGGGGCTGCTGCTGGGCTTGGGTCTGGCCCTGGTGCTCGAATTTCTCGACTCGTCGGTCACCTCGCAGCAAGAAATCGAAGACCGGCTGGGTTTGGCGTTCTTGGGCTTCGTGCCGACCATACCCGCCCAAGAAATGGCCGGGGCCGTCAAAGAGCTGCACATGCACCGGGAGCCCAAGTCGCTCATTGCCGAGTGCACCCGCGTCATTCGCACGAACTTGCTGTTCATGTCGCCCGACAAGCCCTTCAAGCGAATGCTCATCACCTCGAGCGGCCCGCAAGAAGGCAAGTCGACCACGGTCATCAACCTGGGCATCGCCATGGCCCAGAGTGGCAACAAGGTGCTGCTCATCGACACCGACATGCGCCGCCCCCGGTTGCACAAGGCCTTCGGCGTGCCCAACGACATCGGCGTGTCGTCGCTCGTCGTCGGAGAGGGCACCATCGAGAGCGCCGTCAAGTCGACCGAGGTGCCCGGTCTGTTCTTGCTGTCGTGCGGCCCCATACCGCCCAACCCCGCCGAGCTGCTTCACACCAAGGCGTTTTCGGAGCTGCTCGAACAGCTCGGCACCCGGTTCGACCGCATCGTGCTCGACAGCCCGCCGGTCGGCGCCGTGTCTGACGCCGTCGTCTTGGCCACTTTGGTCGACGGTGTGGTGATGGTGCTCAAAGCCGGCAAGACCCAAAGCGAGAGCGCTCGGCGAACCGTGCGCATGTTGCGCGACGTCAAGGCCCCGCTCTTCGGTGCTGTGCTCAACGACGTCGACCTCGAGCGCACCAAGTACGGCGACTACTATTACGGGTACGCCTACCGGTACTACGGCTACGGCGACAACAAGAAGGAAGCGTAGGCCCCTTCACTCGCCTGGCTTCGCTGACGTCGGTGAGTGTGGGGTCGAGGCCCACGAATTTGTGCGGGCCTTGAAAAGCGTGCACAGCGTGGCTTGGTCGTCGGTGAGTCGTTTCAGAGAGTTGCCTTGCGGCCCACAGGTACTCCGGTTTGCACACCGCCTCCCGTTCTCGTTCGGAGGCGGTGATGACGACAGCGAAGTGGTTCGGCGTGATGACGACCTGCGTGCTCCTCGCGAGCGCGTGTGACGGCGTTGGCGGCGGCCTTTCTTCTGACGTCGATTCAGGCGCCCGGGCCGACGCCGGTGCTGCGCCAGACGCTGGCAACCCGACTTTAGATGCCGGCACGAGCACTCGCGACGTTGACGCTGGCACCGCCGTTGATGGTGGCACCGCCGTTGATGGTGGCAACGCCGTTGATGGTGGCACCGCTGCTGACGCTGGCACCGCCGTTGATGGTGGCACCGCTGCTGACGCTGGCACCGCCGTTGACGCTGGCACCGCCGTTGACGCTGGCACCGCGGTTGACGCTGGCACCGCGGTTGACGCTGGCACCGCGGTTGACGCTGGCACCGCTGCTGACGCTGGCACCGTCACCGATGCCGGCCGTTCCACCGACGGAGGATTCGGCGTGGACGCCGGCACCAGAACCGATGCCGGCGTGGCGTTCGAAGACGGCGGGGGCGTCTTTGACGCCGGCGAGCCCCCGGCATTCGTCGACGGAGGCGTGATTGCCGATGCCGAAGCCGACCTCATCGACAAGTCGTTGATGATTCTCGACCCCACGGTGGTCGACTCGAGCGAAGCCGCGTCACGGCTCGACCTGCCCTCGGGCACGGGCTTGGGCGCGTGGAGCTTCGGGCACTTGGCGGCGAACATCGCCGGCGCGCAAGACCCGGCCGACTTCGTCGAGCACTTCATGAACCAACTGGCCACGAAGCAGACCGTGAATGGCTTCGTGTCGGAGCCGACCATCAACGTCACGATCAACGCGAACGACGCGAAAGACGCGCTCGACCGGTGGTGCCGCACCGCCGAGGGCAAGCTCGACCTGTCGCGGGCCCCGTTTCGGTTGATGGCCATCGTCAATCGCCCCGACTTGCGTCAGAGCAGTGGTGACTTGGGCGAAATGCGTTTCGTGTTCTCGCTGCTCGAAACCGACGACGCGTGCCGCACCGACGGCAACGCCATGCCCGTCGTGAAGGGCGGCAGCGGCATCGCCGTCATCTTCGAATTCGCTCACCCGGCAGGTTCGTGCGTCGAGCAGTTGGCGCGCGCCAGGTCGTGGCGCCACCTCGCCGAGCTGCCCTTTGGGCCCGGGTACCATTCGGCACTGCGCGAATTGACCGAATTCGTGGTGACGCGACGCGACCCCACCCGCGCCAACAGCAGCCAGCTCAACCAACTGCGGGTCAACACCGGCGCGTCTCCCTCGCAGTGGACGTTGCGCGAATTGCGGCTCGGTGGCCGTACGCCCAACGTGTCGACCGGTCTCAACCGGCTGCTCTTGGTGCCGCCCGCCGCGGTGCCCGACTTCGCGACGTTCAACAATTCACCCGAGCTTGCTCAGTATCTGGGTGCCCACTCCGTCGAACTCGCCGCCGGCACGTTGATGTTGCAGCCCGTGCCCGACACCTTTGGCGGCAAGAACTTCGGCGGCGCGACCTCGAGCCTGCTCGACCAATGGCAAGTGGGTGGCGCGCCGCAGCCAGCCTTCACGTTCATGACCTGTGGCGGCTGCCACTTTCACCAAGCGGTCGGGCCCCACGTCGGCACCGGCAGCGGCTCTCTGGTCGGTCGCAACGTGGGCCAGCCCGCTGGGCTTTCGCTGTTCTTGCGCAGCTTCGACAACACGAGCGGAGACCTCTTTCACCGGGCCGCGCTCTTCGACCAGCTGTCGACGTCGGGGCGGTGCGCGACGGCCGACGCGTTCGGCGTGGTGTCATCGTCGGCTCCGCAAACGCTGAGCCCCACCGACACCGTCTGGGTCAACACCATTGCCGACGTCGTCGGTGGCGCCAAAGTGGTGCTCCGGTTGTACGCCCAGACCGACGCCGACTCGGCGGCGCCGGCTTCATCGGTGACGGTCGCGGCCACGTCGAACGCCGTGACCTCGTCGCTCGTGGCCCCCGTGACTCCTGGCGCTTACGAGGTTCGCTTGTTTGTCAACGGCACCCGGTACGCGGTCGCCCGAGCGCTCCACGTCGAGCTCAACCACGTGTACGGGGTGAGCCCCAATGGCACCCCGACGGCCGGCGCGCCCCTGTCGGTGAGCTGGTCGGCGCCCAATGGTCACGACTCGAATGACGTCATCGGCGTCTTTCGCCCGGGCGACCCCGACGACGCTCCCCTCGCGACGACCCTCATGGGCACCGGAGACGCCTCGTTCGACGGCCTGTCGGTCTTGGGCTTGGCGTCGGTGACCATGCCGACGACCACCGGTGGCTACGAATTGCGCGTGCTGCGAGCGAAGACCGGCGTTCGGGTGGCGCTGTCGTCAATCACCGTGCACTGAACCGCTCCGTTGAGAACCGCTCGCCGGCGAAAACACGCGTGAACTGCCTGGGTTACACGTCAATGCGACTGAAGCACGCATCGTGCCTATCAACGGTGTGGGCCAGCCCCGTCAAGGGCAGTTTGTCAGGCCAGTTCGTCTCGGGTGGCGTCGGGTTTGGGTTTTCGCACCCGACCGCCTGGGGCTCCTTTTGGAGTGGGGTCGGTTCGGGCACCGCGAACTTCAACTGGTGGCGGTAACACCGGCCGCATTGAGGCACAGCTGCTCGAGCGCGGCCGCCGCGCGAGCGACCCCGTCGACCGCCATGCGAGCCCCGAAGTCGCGCGCGCGGGCTTGCAGCGTCGGGTCGGGCAGGGCGCTGAGCGCCCGCGCCAACGGCTCAGGGTCTTGCCCGTAGCGAGGCACCCGACCCGGCGAGAGCCCCAACGCGAGCACGCGGTGTCGCCAGTAAAATTGGTCGAGAATTTGGGGCAAGACGAGTTGGGGCACTCCGGCCCGCGCGGCGGCGTGGGTCGTGCCGGCGCCTCCGTGGTGCACCACGCCCAAGCACCGAGGAAACAGGCGGTCGTGGGGCTCGGGCCCAGCGAAGTGAACGTGGTCTGGCGCGTCGACGCCGCCCAGCTCGGCCCAGCCACGAGAAATGATGGCGCGCACACCCGCGCGCCGAATCGACTCGAGCAGACGCTCGGTCGTGCGGCGCGGGTGCGGGTCGGCCATGCTGCCAAACCCCACGTACACCGGCGGCGGCCCGCGCTGCAGAAAGGCCTCGGTCGCTTCACTGAGGGGTTCGGGTGAGTCGAGAAAGAACGCGCCCGGCTGGGTGACGTGAAACGGGTGTGACTTCGGCGCTGGCGCCAGCGACGGCTCCGTCGCGAGAAAAGGGTGTTCGCCCAACACCTGTCGCCACACGCTCGGCGCCGCCGGCAAGCCCCGCTGGGCGCGCAAGCCGTTGAGCCGTCGCCGGGTCGCCAGGTTCCACACGAGGTGGGTCAGCCACCACGCCGAACGGTTCACCCAGCGGGGCAGGCCGTACCAAGGCAAGAGCGGCCCGGGGTTGTCGTCGCCGTCGAGCATGATCGGCGCGAACGCGAAGTACGCGTACGGGCGGCCGCTGAGCGCCGACAGGCTCGGCCCGGCGATGAACACCGACGAGCCCACGACCACGTCGGCCGCCTTCGCCAATGGCTCGAGCGCGTCGAAATGCGCGTCGACTTGGCGACGCATCATCGGCATGACCGCCAGCAGGTCTCGCAGCCGGCCGCTGGCGACGCGGCGAGACACGTCGAGGTAACTCATGCCCGCGGTGTGCACGGCGAGCCCGTGCCCACTCGTCAATGCGGTCGCCTCGGGTGGCACCACCATCGTCACGGCGTGGCCCCGGGCCTTCAGCGCCAACGACAACGCCAGCATGGGCTGCACGTCGCCGCGGGTGCCGAAAGCGCCAATCAAGACCCGCATGTCACCTCGAGCGCCTTCACGGTCAAAGCCGAACCCAATGCCGCGCACCAGAGTAACACGAGGCGCACGTCGGTGGTCAGGCTCGCGCCACGTCGCTCGCTTGGGGTCTCAGGCGTTGACCCGGTTCTCAAGAGTGAATTCGGCTTCGACGGTCAAGCCGCCTTCTGGTGTTTGAGCGCGCAGGTGTTTGGTGAGTTGGCGCTCATCGATGCCTGTCTGAGCGTCGGCACGAGCGACGTTTCGCTGGCGCGACCAATTGAAATGCGCAGGGTTGGTCGCGAAAGCTCCACTTGCCTTTAGGGCGAGCCGTCGACTGCGCGGCCCGGTGAACTCGACGCCGTCGCGAGCTTGGTGTGCAGCACGAACGGGGCTCCCGGCGTGCGGTCGGGTGAACGGTTCATCGACACTCCGTCGACCGAAGCGAGCGCCGTCGTGTACGTGCAGGTGTCGACCAGCTGACCGGTCGCGTTCGCCACGCTGACGACATCGCTGTTGTTGTTCAACCCGAGCGCGCCCGTCGAGGCCGCCACGGCGTTGGTCAGCCCGGGAGGCACGGCCGACAGGCCACCGAAGACGACGAGGGTGGCGCCGGGCGCCAACACCGTGCCCGCCGCGAAGCGGTGCCGAACCTGCGCACTGTCGCTGAGGGTGTAGCCCGACAGGTCGACCGCCGTGCCGCCCACGTTCACCAACTCGACGAACTCGCCACGGGTATCGCTGAGCGGCTCGTTGGCGAGAATTTCGTTGAGCACGATGCTGCCCGGCACGACCGGCACGCTCACCGCAAACGGCGCGTCAGACGTGTCGCTGAAGGTGGAGTCGGTCTCGTCAGAAACCCGAATGACCGCC
>JBGAIY010000305.1:0-9444 GCA_044225205.1 Myxococcaceae bacterium
CCACCCGCATGCGCGAGAGCAGCGCCGCGTTCACTTCGAACGAAGGGTTCTCGGTCGTCGCCCCCAGCAGGGTGATGGTGCCCTTTTCAACGTGCGGCAACAGCGCGTCTTGTTGCCCTTTGTTGAAGCGGTGAATTTCGTCGACGAAGAGCAGGGTGCGCTTGCGGTGCAGCTTCCACCGTTCGGCGGCCTCGGCCACCGCTTGCCGCAGCTCTTTGACCCCCGACAACACCGCCGACACCGACTCGAAATGCGCTCCGGTCGCGTTCGCGATGATGCGCGCCAGCGTCGTCTTGCCCGTGCCCGGAGGCCCCCAAAACACCATCGACGGCACTTGGTCGGCTTCGATGGCGCGCCGCAGCAATTTGCCGGCCCCGGTCAGGTGCTCCTGGCCCAGGTATTCGTCGAGCGTTCGCGGCCGCACCCGTTCGGCGAGCGGGGCCCGGGCTTCTGATTCTTGCTGCGCTGCGCGATCAAACAGGTCCACCCGGTTGACCTACTCGGCCGACGGCTGAAAACCAACGTGGTATCTACGGCCGCCCGAAGCCGCCGTCAGGCGGGGTTGCTATGGTTGGCGTGGTCGGTTGGGGCGGTCGACAAGGTCTGCAGTTCGATTCACGAGGCGAGGCGGTAACGCATGAAGCCACAAGAAAAAGCGACGAATCGGGGCGTGGCTCCGGTGACCTACGGCACCGGCAACCGGCCCCCCCGCGGCGACTATTCGAAAGCGCGCGCCGACTACACCCTCGAGCAAGACTACGCCGCCTACACGCCTGCCGAGCATGACTTGTACCGCCGCTTGTATGAGCGCCAGGCCAAGCAGCTCGACGGGCTCGCCTGCACCGAGTTCATCGACGCCGTGAAGAACTTGGGCACGCCCACCCACATACCCCGCTTTGACGCGCTGACCGACTTGCTCTACCGCGCGACGCGTTGGCAAATCGCCACCGTGCCGGGGCTCATACCCGAAGAGGCGTTCTTCGCGTTGCTGGCCGAACGGCGCTTCCCCGTCACGGGGTGGCTGCGCAAGCCCGAAGAGTTCGACTACATCGTCGAACCTGACCTGTTTCACGACTTGTTCGGCCACGTGCCGCTGCTCTTCAACCCACTCTTCGCCGACTACATGCAGGCCTACGGGCAGGGCGGGCTCAAAGCCAGCCGCCTCGACAAGTGCGAATTGCTGGCCCGGCTGTACTGGTACACCGTCGAATTCGGGCTCATTCAGACGCCCTCCGGCGTGCGAGCCTACGGCGCGGGCATTCTCTCGTCGGCCGGAGAACTCAAGCACAGCGTCACCAGCCCCGA
Organism: Myxococcaceae bacterium; assembly: GCA_044225205.1. GTDB lineage: Bacteria > Myxococcota > Myxococcia > Myxococcales > Myxococcaceae > JAEUJT01. Next base: position 1,306 of record JBGAIY010000305.1, read on the forward strand.
ACCCCAGCGCATCAAGTTCGACTTGAAGCGAATCATGCGCACCAAGTACGTCATCGACGCGTACCAACCGACCTACTTCGTCATCGACTCGTTTCAGCAGTTGATGAACGCGACCGAACCCGACTTCACCCCCATTTACGACGAAGTCAGCCAGGGGGCGTTCATCGAAGCAGGCCGAACGTTGCCGAGCGACGTGCGCGTCTAGCAGCTGCTGAGAAACGCCGGCCCGAGCCCGAATGACGAGCTGCAGCTTGTCGGTGTTTCGACGTGCTCCTGACGATGCTGGCGCCGGGAGCGCGTTTTTCAGCGGCCGCGAGGCTTCGACCTGGGGCGCAGGGCTGCGCGAAGCGGGCCTCCCGGCTCGCTTCTTCGAGCGGTTTGGCGTACAGCGAGCGGGTGACGAACGACTCGGGGCGTCGAGTGGTGCTGGTGACCGGGGCGGCCCGCCGCCTCGGCCGCGACATTCTTCTCGATTTGGCGCGCCACGGGTTCGACGTGGCCATTCATTTTCGGCATTCGGCCGACGACGCGGTTCGCACCCGCGGAGACGCGCAAGCACTCGGAGCGCGGGCCGAGGTGTTCTCGGCCGACCTCGCCGACGAAGCGGCCGCGCGCGCCTTGGTACCCGCCGTCGCCACGGTGTTCGGCCGAATCGACGCGGTCGTCAACAGCGCTTCGCTCTTCGAGTACGACGACGTCGCTTCGTTCACCTACGCCTCGCTCGAGCGGCACTTTCGTTCGAACACCGCCCCGTCGATTGTGTTGGCCCAGGCCCTGAGCAAGCACCTCGAAGGCAGCGCGCGCCAAGGCTGTGTCGTCAACGTACTCGACCAAAAGTTGTGGAACCCCAACCCCGACTACTTGTCGTACACGCTCTCGAAAGCCGGCCTCGAAGCCGCCACCACCTTGCTCGCTCAGGCGCTGGCCCCGCGGGTTCGGGTGTGCGGCGTGGCGCCCGGCGTGACGCTGCCGTCGGGCCCCATGACCTCGAACGAGTTCGAACAAGCGCACCTCATGACCCCGCTCGGCCGCTCGTCTGAACCGCGCGACGTGGCGCACGCGGTACGCTTTCTGCTCGACAGCCGCGCCGTCACCGGCACCACCTTGCTCGTCGACGGTGGCCAACACCTCGCCAAGAGCGGCCGCGACGTCATGTTTCAACTCGGCGAACGAAAGAGCGAGTGACCCATGCAACCGACCCTGGTCGAGACCCTCGCCCTCACGTGTCGACGGTTGTTTCTGCGCGACTACGAAGTGCACATCGCCATCGGCGCGCACGACTTCGAGAAAGGCAAGACCCAGCGCGTGCTCATGAATGTCGACTTGTACGTGCCGTTGGCGGTGTCGACCCCCAAGAGTGACCAGCTGCGCGAAGTGGTCGACTACGACTTCATTCGCCGCACCATCGCCGCGCGGGTGGGGCAGGGCCACATTCACCTGCAAGAGACGCTCTGCGACGACGTGCTGGCCCGAATGCTCGAACACCCGCACGTGCAAGCCGCGCGGGTGTCGACCCAAAAGCCCGACGTCTACCCCGACTGCGTGTCGGTCGGCGTCGAGGTGTTCGGCATGAAAAACGGCCAGGCCGAAGCACCCCTTCGCCCAGGGTGAAACTTCAGTCTTTCGCCGTGCGCTTGAAGACGAACATCGTCACTTCTTCGTCGTGGTCGTCGTCGGGGCTCTCGTCGCGGCTCATGCCGACCAGTTCCCAGCCCTTCGAGCCCAGCTTGTTCAGCTCTTTTTCGACCTTCGAGCCGCTGTCGCCGTGACCCCAGTTCAGCACCAACGTCTTGTATTCAAAGCTCTTTGCCATGGTGAAACCCTCCGAAAAGAAGTGGGCGCATAGACTGCAATGCGTTTCGGCCGATGTCACGTGCTAGACGCGCACGGTATGGAAATGCTGCTCTCCATTGACTTTCACTTCAGCGCGTCGCACCAGCTGCCCTTTTACGACGGCCCCTGCAAACGGCTGCACGGCCACAACTACGTGCTGCAGGTCACCTTGGCCGGCCGCCCGTCACCGAAAGACGGCATGATTCGCGACTTTGACGAAATCAAACGCACCGTCACCGAGCAAGTGCTCTCGAAAGTCGACCACTACCACCTCAACGACATCGTCGAGAACCCGACCGCCGAAAACCTCGTCGTGTGGATGTGGGACCGCCTCGCCCCCATCATCACCGGGCTCAAAGAAATCAAGCTGTGGGAAACCCCCGAATACAGCGTCACCTACCGCGTATGACCAAGAAGCCCCGGGCCAACGCCATGGCCGCCGCCGTGAAACAGTTTCTCTCGGCGGCGGGGCTCGACCTGGCCGACCCCAACCTGCGCGACACGCCGCGCCGGGTGGCTGCCATGTTCGCGCAAGAATTTCTCGACGGGTACGACCGCTCTGCGAAAGACGTGCTGGGCGAACGGTACCCCGTCACCCAAAAAAGCGACCGTGAACTCGTGGTCGTGACCGGGCTGCGGTTTCGTTCAATGTGCCCCCACCACTTGTTGCCCTACGCCGGCGTCGCGCACCTGGCCTACGTGCCCGGCCGACACGTGGTGGGCTTCGGGCGGCTTGCTGACCTGCTCGACGTGTTCGCCCATCGGCTCGTGCTCCAAGAAGAACTCGCGCGGCAAGTGGCCAACGCGCTGTCGACCGAATTGGCCAGCGAAGGCGCCGCGTGCGTCATCGAGGCCGAACAGGCGTGCTTGCGCTTGCGCGGCGAAGAACAACACCACGCGGTGACTCACAGCGAGGCCTACGTGGGCGTGCTGCGCGAAAGCGCGTTGCGAGCCGAACTGTGGGCACGAATTCGCTAATCGGCGGCCTGCGCGAAGACTTCGAGCGCGCGGGCCTGCCCTGTCAGACCGACGCCGCCGCGCTCGCCACCTTCGGGCACGACGAATCAGACCAGGGCGACTTCGCCCCCGACCTCGTCGCTTTCGCCCGCTCGACCGCCGACGTGCAACTCGTGCTGCGCCGCTGCAATGCGCTCGGCGTACCCGTCACTCCGGTCGGTGCGCGCACCGGCAAGAGCGGCGGTTCGTTGCCCGTCGACGGCGGCGTTTCGCTGTCGCTCGAAAAGATGAACCAAATCATCGCCGTGCGCCCCGAAGACCTCACCGCCACCGTGCAGCCCGGTGTCGTGTTGGGTGAGTTCATGCGCGCCGTCGACGCCCAAGGCCTCTTCTACCCCCCCGACCCCAATTCGTGGCAAACGTGCACGCTGGGCGGCAACATTGCCGAGAACGCCGGTGGGCCCCGCGCCGTGAAGTACGGCGTCACCCGCGACTACGTGCTCGGGCTCGAATGGGTGCTGCCGCAGGGCGACGTGGTGCGAGTCGGCCGGCAGACCAGCAAGGGCGTCGCCGGGTACGACTTGGTCGGTCTGTTCGTCGGCAGCGAAGGCACGCTCGGCATTGCCACCGAAATCACGCTCCGCCTCGTGCCCCGCCCGAACGCCGTCGTCACCGCCTTGCTGCCCTTTCGCTCGGTGCTCGACGCCGCCCAGGCGGTGGGGCAGGTCTTCTTGGCGGGCTTGCTGCCCCGCGCGCTCGAGCTGCTCGACGACGTCGCGATTTCGGCCATCGACGGCAAGGGCTACACGTTTCCGTCTGGGTGCGGGGCCTGCCTCATCGCCGAGTTCGACGGCTTTTCGGCCGACGCGCTGCTGGCCGAAATGGCCAAGTTGGGTGAGGTCTGCACCCACCACGGCGCACTCGACGTGCTGGTCGCCCAAGACGAATCGCAGCGGGAGCGGCTGTGGGCAGTTCGCCGACTCGTGTCACCCTCGCTGCGTGCCCTCAAGAAGTTCAAGTTTTCAGAAGACATTGTGGTGCCCCGCAGCCGAATACCCGAGGCGATTGAACGCTTTAAGGCAGTGGGGGCGTCGGTGGGGCTCACCGTCGCGACCTACGGCCACGCCGGCGACGGCAACCTCCACACCAACGTGCTCTACGCCGGCCCCCACGAGCGGCCAGCCGTGAATGTCGCGCTTGCCGAAATCATGCGCATTACCGTTGAACTCGGTGGCACCATCACGGGCGAACACGGCATCGGGCTGGCGAAGAAGCAGTTTCTGAAATTGGAGCAAAATTCTTCGCTCATTGATCTCCAGCGAAAGCTGAAGGTCTTTTTCGACCCACAAGTCATCCTCAACCCGGGCAAAATTTTCGAAAACGCCCCCAAGTAGTTGAATTCGTTTGTCGTTCTGGTCAATGGGTCACCGGCACTCCGGTTGAATTACCCCTCCAGGCGAACACGTTTTTGGCGACCTGGAGGAATCATGGCGGACTTCGAAACCGAATCATGGGGCGAGCATCTTCTCTTCGATTCTGAGCGCGATGCGCTCGGAGAGGAGAAGAAGAAAATGCGTACCCGAGACTCAGAAGGCCTCTCGCACTACATGCGAAGCATGGGCGGCCACAAACAGCTGACCCGAGAAGACGAATACGAACTGTCGAAGCGCGCCCGCAAAGGCGACGAAGACGCCCGGCAAATTTTGGCGGTTTCGAACTTGCCCTTCGTGGTCGCGGTGGCGAAAAAGTTCGCCAGCCGAGGCGCCCGGCTCGACGACCTCATTCAAGAAGGCAACGTGGGGTTGATGAAGGCGATCGAGCACTTCGACTCGAAGAAGAACGTGCGCTTCGCCACCTACGCCGTCTGGTGGATTCGCGCGTACATCACGCGTTACCTCAAAGACAACCGCAGCCACGTGCGCGGCGGAGAACACGAGCGCATCTCCATGAGCGACTTCTCGCTCGACGCCCCGCTCGACGACGACTCCGAAGCCACCTACCTCGACCGCATTGAAGACGGCGGCGCCACCCCAGACACCGCGTACTTGCGCGTCGAACAAGACGAAGAAGTCTCGCAGGCGTTGCACCGAGTCAAGCGCCGCCTCGGCGACCTCGGGTGGGACATTCTGCAAGAGCGTCTGACGCAAGACAAGCCGCGCACCCTCGAAGAACTCGGGCAACGCTGGGGCGTGTCTCGTGAGCGCGTGCGGCAGGTCGAATTGAAGACCAAGAATTTTCTCGCCCGCTACCTGGGCGCCTACAACCAGAACGAAGAACTCGAAGTTCCCACCGACATGGTGGCGTGACCGCTGTGGCAGCACCGGGCCGACTCCCCCGCGACTTCGTTCATTGAACGAGGTCGCGGTTTTCTTTTGCCGTGACTCACGGCAGGCTGCGCGGCCATGCACAGACTCTTGCTGACGACGTTGTCGTTGATCGCCACGGTGGCGGTCGCCGACATCGGCCCCATCGACGACACCGACGTGAAGAAGCTCAGTCACGAGCCTCCGCCTTCGGTCGTGGGCCCTGCGGCAAAGGCGACGGCCGCCGACGTCGTCGCCCAACTCGACAAGCTCTGGGGCCTGCGCGACGACGCGAGTTCCATGAAGGCCACCGACGCGGCAATTTCGGCTGGGGTCAAGGCGTTTCCGAACGACTATGAGGTGCTGTGGCGGGCGGCTCGGTACCGCTGGTGGGTCGCCGACGGCGCTGACCAAAAACTCAAAAAACAGTTGGCCAAAGAGGGGTGGAACTTCGCGAAAGCCGCGGTTGCCGCGAACCCGAAGGGCCACGAAGGCAAGTACTACACGGCGCTCAACATTGGCGCGTACTCTCAGGCTGTCGGCATTTTGAAAGCACTCGGCGAAGGGCTCGAAGCGCAGTTCAACGACCACCTCGACTTCGCCCTCGCGACCAACGAAGCGTTCGACCGACACGGCCCGAGGGTGGCGAAGGGCCGCTACTACTGGGAACTGCCCTGGCCCAAGCGAGACCTGGCCAAGTCGCGCGAGGCCCTCGAGCAGGTAACCCGGGCGCGGCCCGAACACCTGCGGGCCTGGCTGTTCTTGGCCGAAACCGAACTCAAAGACGGCAACGCCAAAGCCGCGAAGGCCGCCATTGACCACGTCACCTCGGGTTCGACCGACTACGACCCGCCCGAGGGCCGGCGCATTCAGAAGTGGGCGGTGCCGGTCGCCGCCCAAATCGCCGAAGCGCTGAAGTAGCCGCTGCTAGGCTTGCTTGGTGGTGTCTTTGCTGTCTTTCGCAGCGTCGGCGTTACCGCTCGACGCGCCCAGCTTGTCTCTTTCGTCGTCTTCGCCCGAGAAGCCTCGTTTGAAGTTGCGAATGGCCGAGCCCAACGAGCTGCCCAATTGCGGCAACCGCGTGGCCCCGAAGAGCAACATGATCACCAAGAAAATCAGCAGAATTTCGGTCCACTTGAGGCCCATGGCCTGACTCCTTCAAAGAAGCGTCTTGCTGCTTGAGTGTAAGCCCGTCGCTGTAACACCACCACCCGCCCGCCCATAGTCAGAAAAGGCGCGTGGTTCTGCCCTGTTGGCGGCGAGGCACTACGCCGCGGAGCTGGTGCCCGGGTTCGCTTTGTCGATGGGCGAGGCCACGTGCCGAATCACGGGTTCGGTGTTGGTCACCTTTCGGGCCAACTCGGTGAGCAAGGCTTGGCTGCGCACGGTCGCCGCGTCGAGCTGCAGCGCGACGGGCGCGTAGGTACCGTCGGCTTGCAGCTGGCGCGCTTTCACGTTGTCGCGCAGCCCAATGCCCAGCGGCTCGTCGAGCAGCCGTTGGCGCAAGGTCGGGTCTTCGATGGGCGCCATCACTTCGATGCGGCGGTGAAAGTTGCGCGGCATCCAATCGGCTGACGAAATGAAGACTTCGGTTTGGGCCCCGCTCCCGAACGCGAAGACGCGCGAATGCTCCAAGAACCGGTCGATGACGCTGGAGACCCGAATTCGGTCAGACACGCCGGGTACTCCGGGCCGCAAGCAGCAAATGCCGCGCACCAGCAGGTCGATTTCGACGCCGGCTTGGCTCGCAGCATAGAGCGCGCGAATGGTCGGCGGGTCGACGAGCGCGTTCATCTTCGCGATGATTCGCGACGGCTCGCCTTTTTTCGCCTTTTGGGCCTCTCGCTCAATGAGCTCGAGCACCCGGGTCTGGAGCGTGGTCGGGGCCACGGCGAGCCGCTTCCAGTTGGGTTGGGTCGAGTACCCGGTGAGCATGTTGAACAGCGCCGTGACGTCGTCGGCAAGCTCGGTGCGCGCCGTGAAATACGACAGGTCGGTGTACTGCCGCGCCGTCGCGGGGTTGTAGTTGCCCGTGCCCAGGTGCACGTAGCGGCGAATGCCGTTGCCCTCGCGCCGCACCACCAAGGTGACTTTGCAGTGCGTCTTGAGCCCCAAAATGCCGTAGACGACGTGCACGCCGTTGTCTTCCATTCGGCGGGCCCAGGCGATGTTGTTCGCTTCGTCGAGCCGGGCCTTCAGTTCGACGAGCACCGTGACCTGCTTGCCGTTTTCAGACGCGCGCATGAGCGAGCGGCCGACCGGGCTGTCGCCGGTGGTTCGGTACAAGGTCTGTTTGATCGCCAACACGTTCGGGTCGTCGGCCGCTTCTTCGAGAAAACGCACGACCGGGTCGAACGACTCGTACGGGTGGTGCAACAGAATGTCGCGCTGGGCAATGGCCGCCAACATCGAGTCGGCGTCTTTGAGCACCATGGGGGTGGCGGGCACGAACGGCTCGGCCCGGTTTTCAGGGCGCTGGTCGGCGTCGCCGATCGACGTCAGGTCAGACAGGTTGAGCGGCCCTTGCACCCGGTACACGTCGGGCGACGTCAGCTTCAGCGCCGCCGTCAGTTGCGCTTCGAGCGCTGGCGAAGCCGAGGCGTCGATTTCGAGGCGAACCGCGGCACCTCGGTCACGCCGTCGCAGCTCTTGTTGAATCGACGCGAGCAGGTCTTGCGACTCTTCTTCGTCGACGTCGAGGTCCCAGTTGCGGGTGACGCGAAACGCCGCGATCTGTTCGACCACGAACCCAGGAAAGAGGTCGCCGGCGTGGTTCGCGATGAGGTCGTCGAGCAACAAGAACGCGGTGCCCGTCGCCGACGGCAACGCCACGAGCCGCGGCAGCACCGCCGGCACCTGCACCACCGCCAACGCGCTCTCGCCCAGTTCTTTCTTGCGCCGCTTTTCGTTGCGACGAACCACAATCGCCAGGTTGATCGACTTGTTGCGCAGGTGCGGAAACGGGTGGCCCGGGTCGACCGCCAACGGCGTCAACGCGGGAAACACCGATGACTGAAAGAACGTCTTCGCCGCCGCTTTCTGCTCG
>JBGAIY010000306.1:0-8723 GCA_044225205.1 Myxococcaceae bacterium
CACTTCGACGTGGGCCAACTCGACCAACCCGGCTTCGACCAAGGGGCCGAACAGTCGGCGGTCTTCGTCGCGGGTGTCGCGGTCGGGCGGGTAGGCGAGGGTGACCGAGACGCGCGGGTGGCCCGCCTCGACCAAAAGCTTCTTGGCCAGCCCCAAGTCGGTGCGCGGCTCGTACACCCGGTCGACCTCCATCAAGCTCGGCGGGGTCAGTGACCGGGCGACGCGCGCGCCGGGGTGAAATTCGTCGACCAAGGCCCGCACGTCGAGCCCCGCGCGAATGGCCCGGCGCACCCGCACGTCGTCGAACGGCGCCATGCCCACGTTGAAACCCAAGAACCACACCGACGGCGTGTTGACGGTCGCCGCTTTGGCCGGGTCGATGCCCGCCTCGGTCAGGTTCTCGGCGTGCAGGTTCGACACGACGTGCACGTCGCCCCGCTTGAAGGCGGCCAGCGCGTCGCCGCGCGAAGGGTACGAACGCGCCTCGACCCGCGCCAACAGCGGCAACCCCGGGCGAAAGTAGGTCGCGTTTCGCTCGAGCGAGACCGACGTGTCGGTCGCCTCGACCAGGCGGTACGGCCCGGTGCCGATGAGCCGCGTGCCCTCTTTTCGGGTGATGCCGGCCGAAGGCAGCGCCAGGGTTCGCAGAAAAAAGGCGCGCGGTTCTTCGAGCCGAATTTCGAGCGTCGTCGCGTCGAGCACGTCGATGCCCGAAATCGAATCGGCGTGGCCGCTGAGGTACGCCGCGGCCCCGGCGATGTCTTTGAACCGCGGGGCGTCGGGGGCGGCCACCTGCGGTGAGAGCATGCGCTCGAAGTGGGCCTTCACGTGGCTCGCGTTGAGCTGCACGCCGTCGGCGAAGCTCACGCCTCGGCGCAGGGTGAACCGGTAGCGCCGCGCGGTGGGGTCGGCTTCCCACGACTCCGCGAGGTCGGGCACCAGCATGCCGTCTTCGAAGCGCACCAAGGTCGAAAAGAGCGCGCTCGAGACTTCAGAAATTTGCAGGTCGGCCGTGAAGAGCGGGTCGAGGTTTCGGGTGGCGTCGAGTGAAAACAATTGGTGCAAGCCCACGCGCAAGGTGCCGCCCGCGCGGGGCTGCGGCAACTTGAACCGAAACACTTCGCCGTCGAGCGTGTCGGCTTCGTGCGAGAGCTGTTCGACGGTGCGCGACAGCCCGTCGCCGATGCGAACGACCCGCTGCGCGTCTTCGCGCATTTCTGACACTTCTTCGCTGATGGCGACGCTGCCCTTGGTGAGCGCTTGGTGGCCCGACCGAAATTCGTCGACCGCCGCGGTCAACTTCAGCACCGAGTCTGACAAGTCGCGGCTCGCGGTGACTTGGTGTTCGGCTCGGGCGGCCGTCTCGGCGCCGACCCGCACCATGTCTTGCACGTGCTTGACGAGGTCGCGGCCGCTCGCGCTCTGTTCGTTGGCCAACTGCACCACGTCGAGCACGCGCTCGGCCAGCTGTTGGTTCACTTCGGCCAACGAAGTGCCGTGCTGCTCGAGCCGCTGCGTTTCGGTTTGCGTGCTCTCGACGGCCGACAGCGCCCGTTGCGAGGTCGTTCGAATGTCGGTCAGCGCCTGCGTCGCTTTTTCACCGAGCTGCACGCCGGCCATCGCCTCGTCGCGGCCGCGCGTGACCAGCTCGGCGGCGTGGGCCATGCCTTCGCGCACGCCCTTGACCTGAATGGCAATTTCGCGCGTCGAACGCGCCGTTTTTTCAGCCAGGGTGCGCACTTCAGACGCCACGACGGCGAACGGCCGGCCGCTCTCGCCCGCTTGCGAGGCGATGATGGCGGCGTTCAGTGCGAGCAAGTTCGTCTGGTCGGCGATTTCTTGAATGACGTCGACGACCCGGCCGATTTCGTGGCTGCTGGCCCCGAGCGAGTCGACGACCTGGGCCGCGCGCCGGGCCCAGTCGTCAATGCGCTGAATGCTGCGCAGGCTGTCGTTGACCAGCTGGCTGCCCCGGGTCGCGGTCTGGGTCACTTCGCGGGCCAGCTCGCGGGTCTCGTCGGTGCGGCGGCGAACGGCGTCGATGGCGCCCTCGGCGGTTTGCACCACTTCTTGTGACTGGTTCGACAGCCGTACCAACAAGTCGCCCTTCGTGGCGACGGCCGTCGCCCGGGTCGTCAATGTCTCGAGTCGTTCGGCCGTCTTTTGGGTCGACGCGTTGAGCGTGGTGAGCGCCTCGGCCGTTCGTTCGACGTTGTCGGTGATTTGCGCGAGCGCGGCGGCCGTGCCGCGGGCGAAGGTGTCGAGCTGCCCGACCCGCTTGTTCGTGGCTTGCAGCCCTTGGCCCATGCCGTCGACGGCGTTTTGCGAGCGCTCGGCCGCCGCGCCCTGGCGCCTCGCGGCTTCGAGCAAGGCCTTGGCTTGCCCGGCGACTTCGGTGCTCGTGCGGTGCAGGTTGCCGGTGACCCGCTGCACTTGCCAGAGCGCGCGGCGCAGCGACAGCGCGAGTTGTTGCAGGGCGCCGTCGTCGATGCCGGTCGACGGCAACTGGGCCAGCTGCCCCTGCGCGAGCTGCTCGAGGGCCGCCCTCCGACGTTGGGAGTTGCGCTGCGCGACCCGAAAAAACGTCAGCCAGCCGAACGCGGTGAAACCCACCACGTTGGCGAGCACCAGCGCCGCCCACGCCCCGAAGGTCGACGGGTGGCCGCTCACCGCCAGCAGCACGAGGCCCGACCCCACGCCTGAGACGAGACCGCCCAGGGGCCCCAAGCTGAGCAGCAACCAGCGATTCTCCATTGCGGCAGAACCTAACCCCAAAGTGGAGCGGTGCCGAGATGGTTTCGCGACCGAACCCGCGCGTTCTGCGGCAGGGCCGTGCCTTTCGCGGGTGAGGAGGCCCGGGGCCTCGTCGCACGTCGGGTGGCGCTGTGATTCACTCGCACGCGTGAACGACACCGTCGAGACCTTGTACGGGCTGTTCGAAGCGGGCTTGCCGAAGGTGTACGCCGCGCAGAAGTCGCCCGCCGTCTTCGCCCAACGGGTGAAGGCCCTCAATGCCCTGGTGCGCCGCCAGTTGGCCCGGTCGGCCTTGCCGGCGCCCGACTTTCAGCAAGACCCAACCGAGCTGCTTTCGCTCGTGCTCACGGTGGCGCCGGCGGCGGCGTGGTTGCCGGTTGGAGCCACGGTGGCGGCCGACTCACTCGAGCGTCGTTCGCTCGAGCCTGGCCGCTCGAAGCGCAACGTCACCCTGTGGTTCGACCGGCAACGGCACACCGTCGCCGTGCAGCGGTTTTCTGGGGTACCGGGTGCCCCCGGCTCGTACTCGAGCGTTTCACCGAAGCGGTACCCAACCGCCGAGAGGCGAACGCGGCGTAGGCCGCGCTGCTCGCAACGTACAGGGCCACCGGCGCCGGCGACCCCGTGGTCGCGAAACGACCGCGCCGGCCCACCGCGCGGCCTTCGCCCACCGGCGACCACTTCAGACGCAGTTTTGGCAGAACCGCTCGACGAGCGACCGTTGCAGGTGCTCGCCGACCACTGGGCCGAGCGCTCAGACCCGCGCGGAGAATTCGTGCAATTGAGTTTGTTGGCGGCGCCGACCCCGGCTCAGACCGCTCGGCGAGTCGCTGCGCAAACGGTTCAGCGGGCAGCTGCTGGGCCCGGCCCGCAGAGGCCTCGCCAGTGGGAATTTGGGCGAAACGGCCTCGTGCATTGGGCCGTGACCGACGCCGCGCTCTTGGCCCAGCACCGCGAGGCGATTCGGTGGCTCAACCCGCGGCTCGCGCTCGTGGTGTCGACGCGCGACCTGGCGGCCGTGCGCGAATTGGCGAAAGCGCCCATCGACGCCTGCTTCGTGGCGCTTCGCACCCGGCTCGGCGACGAGGCGCTGGCGGCCTTGGCGCCGGCGTTGGCCGACGTGAAATACCTGTCGCTCGACGGGCGCGACCGACCCGACCGGGTCTTCACGCCGGCGGGCCTGGCCGCGCTGGGCGGTCACCTGCGGCGCCTCACCTACCTCGAGCTCGACTCCGAGCCCGACGACCCAGACAGCCCGCCGCTCGACGCATACCTCGAGGTCGTGACCGCGGTGAAGGGCTTTCGCTCGCTCCAGGTCATCAATGTGCCCGAGGCGTCGCCCGCGCAGCTGCGCCGGCTCACCCGCGCCTTGCCGAAGGTGGTGCGCGCGGTGGCCATTTCGCCCTTCGAACTCGAGACGCCGCGCACCGTCGACGACGTGGAGCGGCTGCTCCAACCGCCCAAGTCGCGGTCGAGGTGAAGTCGGGCGCCGCGCTGTTGGGCCCAGTCGTACCCTCGACGGACGCCGGCGAGGCGACCCTCCGTCGCTCGAACGCCGCTGCGGCGCCGGGCGTCAGGAGGGTCGGGCTCGCCGCTCGTTATTCAGACCGTGGCCCTGCGTTTCTGAAGTCGCCGGTTAGAGCAACGGCTTGAGCCCGTCGAGCAGCGACGTCGAGCCGCGAACGACCTGGGCTTCGTTCTCGAACGCCATCAACCCCTTGGGCATCGACTCGTACATTTCGGCATAGAGCCCGGCGATGCTCGGCGGCAGGCCGGCGGCCAGCAAGCCCGCTTTGGCCTCGCTCAGCGGTGCGCCCACGGCTTTGACCGGCTTGCCGAGCAAGGTGCTCAAGGCGGCCGCCACGTCGGTGACCGACCAGTCTTCGCGCCCGGCGAGTTCGACCACGCGGGCCCCGTCGGCCGGGTTCAGCAACGCGTGCGCCGCGGCGGCGCCAATGTCGCGCGCCCCCTGTTGGTGAAACTTCACGTCGACGGCGCCGTAGGTGGGCAGCACGCCCTGGGCTTTGGCCACCGGTATCACCGAGGCCCAGTTTTCCAAGAAATACGAGGCGCGCACGAAGGTCACCGAGGGGGCGATGCCGCGCAGGGCCCGTTCGGCCCGGTGCACGGTGACAATGGGGCCGGTGCCCGCTGGGTGCTGCGCGCCGATCGACGACAAGAAGACCAGGTTTTTCAGCTTCGCCGCGGTGATGCCAGCGACGAGCTGGTGCACGAACGCCTCTCGGTCGGCCAGGTAGTCGGCCGCTCCCAAGTTCGGGGGCACGAGCAGGTACGCCCCCGTTGCCCCGCTCAGCGCCCTCGAGAGTTGCTCGGGGCGGGCCAAGTCGGCCACCGCGACTTCGGCGCCCGACCGCTGCCAGGTCTCGCCTTGCGCGGCGTTGCGAACGATGACCCGAACCGGCTTCTTCTGGGCCAGCAACGCGGTGGCGGTGGCGTGACCCGTGTGACCTGTAACTCCGGCGATGACGTACATGGCGACTCCCGTGTGGTGTGTGTGACGGCTGTTCGACGGGGGCATGAATGGCCTTCGCGCGCGAATAACGCCAATGCATTATGTGTACACACAACATGCATGAAACGCATCTGTCGAAAATCGACCTGAACCTGCTGGTTGTCTTGAACGAGCTGATTTCGGCGCGCAGCGTCACCGGAGCCGCGCGGCGACTCGGCTTGTCTCAACCGGCGGTGAGTCGGGCCTGGGGGCGGCTGCGGGGCGTGCTCGGTGACCCGTTGTTCGTGCGCACCACGTCGGGGCTCGCGCTGACGCCGCGCACCGAAGCACTGCGGCCCGGCCTCGAGCGGGTGTTGTCGGGCGTCGAGGCGCTCGTCGCCGGTCACGACGCGTTCGACCCGGCCACCGCGAGCCGGTTGTTCACCGTCATCGCCGCCGACTACGCCCAAGCCACCGTGTTGCCCTCGTTGCTCGACCGCTTGGCCCGCGAAGCGCCGTCGGTACAGGTGCGCGCCGTCGCCAGCGGCCCCGGGTGGGAGGCGATGCTCGACGACGGCCGCGCCGACTTCATTTGGGGGCCTCCGAGAAAAGCGTCGCAGACGATTGTTTGGTCGAAGCTGTTCGAAGAAGGCTTCGGTTTTGTCGTGCACCGAAGCCACCCGGCGGCGCAGCGGCCGCTCACCTTGGCCCGCTACCTCGAATTGCGCCACGTGGCCGTGGCTCCCGAAGGTTCGGCCGGCAATGCGCTCGACCAGCACTTGGCGAAGCTGGGCGTGCGCCGTCACGTCGCCGCGCACGTCTCGAGCTTCTTGGTCGTCGCCCCGCTCGTCGCCGGTGGCCAACTGGGCGCGACCCTGCCGCGCCGAATCATCGAACAGCAGGCGGGGCGCTGGGGGTTGGTCGAACGAAAGTTGCCCTTCACTTTGGGCTTTTCGGTTTCGCAAGGGTGGCACGAACGCCACCGCCACGACGCCGGCCACGCGTGGTTTCGCCAGTGCGTGGTCGAGGTCGGGCGGTCGCTCGCCGCGCGAGCTTGAACGCGCCACCGCTCGGCGAACGAGAGGTTGTTGAATTCGCGCTTCTTCGACGGTTGAATGGTGAGACACTCGAACATGCCGAACGCCATTCACCTGCGAAGGCGCCTGACCTGGGGTGTGTTGTTGACGACGCTCGGCGCGCTTGCCGCGACGCTCTTCGTCACCTTCACCAAGCCCGGGTGCGACGCGCTCGACTTCAAGTGGGCGCCGCGAGAAGGGCGCTGCGTGACGCCGCTGTGCGCCTACGGCGCGGCCGACTGTGGCAGCTGGGCCAACCCGGTGACCCGGTGCGACCGGGTGCACCCCGGTCAGTCACTGCGCCGGCTTCGCTACGAACTCGGAGAACCCGAATCGCTGGAAAACGACGTCGCCGAGTACATCGCGGCCAAAGCGGGGCGCGACCGAATCAGGGTCACGCTTCGGGGCGACGTGGTCGAACGAATCGACTGCCCGTCGACCCCGTGACCCGCACCATCAGCCGTCGCTCCGCCGAGCCTTGCGCCTCAAGCCGAGCCCCGCCACCACCGCCGCAAGAGTCAACAACGAGCCGGGAGCCGAGCCCTGTTGGCAGCCGCACCCGCCCACCATGTCACCCGAGAGGTCGCCACCGTCGGCCGAGCCTCCGTCGCGGTGCGAGCTGGTACCCGCGTCTGGGGTGACGGGGCCTAACCCGGCGTCGATTCGCTCGGGGCCGGCGTCGGGAGGCACGGTACCGAGGCCCGCGTCGACCGACGGCACGCCCGAGTCGGCGACCCCACCGTCGCGCAAAATACCGCCGTCGCGTGAAATGCCGCCGTCGCTCGGGGTGGAGCCCGCGTCACGTTGAACACCGCCGTCGGCCGGCGCGCTGCCAGCGTCAGACGGGCTGCCGCCCGCGTCGACCGCCTGACAGGCCGGGTCGGTTTGGTACACGCACGTGCCGACCACGCACTGCGCTCCAACGGCGAGGTGACACGCCGGCGGGGTGAGGCACTGCGCTTCACTGGTGCACGCCACCACGAACTCGAACGCGCCGAGGTCGACCTTCGCGCCCTGTGGTCGGGGTACCCCGTCGAGGTCTCGGGCCGCTTGGGCCGCCACGTCGACTCCGACGTCGACCGCGGGAGAATTCGCCGTCAGCCGAAAGTCGTGGTCGCTCAGGCTCACCC
This sequence comes from Myxococcaceae bacterium, assembly GCA_044225205.1. GTDB lineage: Bacteria > Myxococcota > Myxococcia > Myxococcales > Myxococcaceae > JAEUJT01. Next base: position 7,413 of record JBGAIY010000306.1, read on the forward strand.
ATTTCGGGTCTTGTGTCATGGCGGCCGTGTCCCATGACGGGGGGCTGGCCAACCCGTACCAGCCGTTCGTGTACGCCGACGAGGGCGGCACATTCGAAGTCCACGGGCTCAGGTAGGGGTTGCCTTCAGAGAAGATGAGGTTGTTGCGAAAGACGACCGTCGCCCGCGCGAAAATGTCACCGAACGAAATGGCTCCGCTCGCCCCCAAGTTGTTCGAATCGGGGTGCTCGCTGGGGCCGTACCCGCACCGAGACAGCGTGTTGTTGAACACGTTCAACGTCGTGGCCGTCGCCGGCGTCGTGTCGGCCCCCACGTCAATTTGCATGCAGGTGTGGCCCGAGACGCCCTCGGCCGGCCAGTCGGGCCCGAGCCCCGCTTGGTCAATGACGTTGTTGTAGACCCAGTTGTCAGCGGTCACGTACCCGCCGAGCAAAATGCCGACGCCGCGCTGGTTGATGATGACGTTGTCGTGCACTCGGTGGTTCTGAATGAGCGCCGAGTACGCCTGCTCGCTGTAAATGTTGATGCCGCGGTTGTTCTGGTTGTCGTGCAGCGAGTTCCACGCGATTTCACGGTCGCTCTCGGTCGGCAGGCGCGGCGGGTCGCCCGTGCGTTCACCCGAGGCGTAAATCGTGTGAAACAGCTTCGACGCATTCGGGTTTTGGCTGGCCAGCCCCGTCAACTCGTTGCCGAGCACCTTCACGTGGTCGCCACCGACGTAAATCGCCCCAGCGCTGCCATCTCCGTGCGGCATGGTGATGAAGTTGCCCACCAGCCGCCACCCGGTGTTCGCCGGCAAGGCCAGGCCCCCGGCGTCGAGTATCGTCAATTTCGAAATCACCCAATGCCAGCTCGCGCGACCGTGGCCGACGTTGAAGTTGCCCAGCGCCCGCGCGACCGAGCCGTCGCCCAGCGTGACGGTGGCGCCGGGGTACGCGATGAGCGCCATGGGAGCGTCGGCCGTGCCTTCGTTGAAGACGTTGACGCAGGCGTTGTACACGTTGCAATTCGTGCGCTGCGAGACGCCGTCGCGCACGTAGGTGATGTCGCCTGGCCCCATGGCGTCGGTCGCCGCTTGCATGGTCGCGAAGGGGGCCGACCAGGTGCCCGCATTCGAGTCGCTGCCCGTCGTCGCGACGAAGCGAATGGTGCCCGAGCCGCCCACCGTGAAGGGCAACGCGTTCGACACGTGACCGTCGACCGTGACCGTGATGCCCTCGCCGGTCGCCGGCGTGTCGTGCATGACTTGAAAGCTGACCATCTGCATGCGGTGGCGCGCGAACAGGTTCGCCGGTGCCGTCGCGGGCCCCC
>JBGAIY010000306.1:8769-9838 GCA_044225205.1 Myxococcaceae bacterium
CCCGCGCCGCGACCCCATTGACCTGCACGGTCGACGTGCCGGCACTCGCCCCCAACCCGACGCCCCACACCGTGACAATGGCACCGTCGACCCCAGCGCTCTGGCCGTGAGAGACGTCGCTGTTGCCACTTTTCGGGCCGCGGGTGAGGTCGGTGAAGAACAACACCGGCGCCGCGGCGCGCGCCGACCACGGGCACATCAGCAACGACACGACCAACAAGGTGAGTTTCGGGGTCATCTGGGCTCCTGCCGGTGAGATCGACGGGAGCCCCATCGGTGGACGAAGTTTCTGCTTCGCCCAAATTCATGCATGAATTCAACGAATTGGAGCCTGCATGCAGCGATACGACGACCTGAAGCGCGCGGCCGTACGAGAGGTGGTTCAACGCTTCGTCGACGAGCGGGTACCCGCGTTCGACGACTTCTGCGGCCTCGGCTCGGTTCAAGGCCCGGTCTTCGAATGGTCGGCCGGAGAACCGCCTGACTTGCGGCTGCCCGGGCTTCATTTGGTCGCGGGCGACCTCCTCGTTGCAACGGCCAGCCTGACCGACCGCGAGTTCGACCAATGGGTGCTGTGCTCGGGTGACGTTCGTTGCCATGAACTGCGCACGAGCGGGTGGTTCTTCGTCGCCGGCCACTTCACCGCCGACCTCCTCGTTGGCCGTTCGGGGTGCAACCACGTTTTTCACGCCGCGGGTGCGACGGTGGGCGCCGTTCTCGAACTGGGCCACTCCATCATCACCGCGAAGGCCCTCACCTGCGCGACCATTTACAGTGAGTTCGGGTTGGTCGCTGCTCACGACGAAGCGGTGCGTTGCCCGACGACTCCGTCGGGCCAGCGGTTCTTTCACGAGCGGCTCAGGGCCGACGGCTCGGTCGACTGGGCGGGGTGGCCACCGACCTGAAGCCTCACGGCGTGGTCGAGCCGCGCTCGAACAAGAACCACGTCAGCGCCGCGCTCAGCAGCATGACCCCCGAACCGATGAAGGCGCCCACCCACGCCTGGTGAATCGGCTGGAGTCTCTGATTCACCGCCGCCGCTTCGGCCTGGGAGGTGGCCGCCGTCACC
>JBGAIY010000307.1:0-9425 GCA_044225205.1 Myxococcaceae bacterium
GTCGAATACACGGGGGTCGCGCGGGTCAGAAAAGAACGTTGGCCCTCGGCCGTCGAAGCGCTCACCGCCTCTTCGAACCCCTTGGGCACGTACGGGCCGTGGCCGGCCAGCACGTGGTTCTTCGAGCGCTGGAGGCTTTCGGCGAGCGGGGTGTCGACCGCGGCCAGCTTCGCTTGCCACCCGTCGACCGAGAGCCCGAGCAGCCGCTCGGCCGCCTCGTTCACATTGACGAGGTTGCTCTTCACGTCGAACACGATGACCGGGTCAGACAGGCTGTCGATGGCGGCTTGGGCGGCTTCTTGGGCTTCGAGCAATTCGCCGAGCGAACTGTCTCGGTAGCTCCGCATGCGCTCGGTCATGGCGTTGAATTCGCGCGCGAGGCTCGAAATTTCGTCGTGCCCGCCCAAGTTGATGCGGGCGTTCAAGTCGCCTTCGCCCACCCGGCGCACGGCTTGGCTGAGCACGGTGAGCGGCTGCAACAACCGCGCGGTGAGCGCGCCCGACACGAACAGGCCCACGAGGCAGGCGGCGAGGGTGGCCAAGAGCAACAGCGTCTCGTTGCGCGAGACAACCTTGCGAACCGCTTCGTTCTTGCGAACCATGGCGTCGAGGTTCAGGGCCAAAATGTCGTCGGCCGGGCCGCGAACGGCGACCAGGCTGGGCCACAGGTGCTCGGCGTACACCGCGTGTGCGTCGTCGGCGTCGGCTTTGAACGCCACGACGGCCGCACGGTACCCGTTCCACGCGGTTCGCAACTTGACCGTGGCTTCGCCCTCTCCACGTTCGGTGACGTTGGCCTCTTGGGCGCCCAGTTCGCGCTCGAATTGGTCGATGGTGCGGGCCAGGTTCTGTTGGTCGAGGGGGCGCTTCGCGTCGGCTTGCGCGACCAGCTCGTGGTCGATGAGTTCGAGCGCGTCTTTCATTCGCTGGGTCGAAAGCACGCTGCGAAAGTTGTCGCGCAAGATGTTCTGCGAATCGACTCCGAGCGCGCTCATGGTGCGCAGAAACAGCAAGCTTACGAGCACCAACGCCACGGCGATGGGGGCTTGGGCCAACAAAAGCTTCGAGCGGAGCATCATGGGGCGGCGCCTTCATGCTCTTCGAACGACACGACGTGCAGGTCGAGGCCGTCGGCTTCGTTGAGCAGCCGGTGGGGTACCGAAAGGCCGAGCGCACGCCGCCACCAGGGTTGGTGCGAGCGCCCGACGATGACGTTCGAGACGCCGTGCGAGCGCGCGAAGTCGAGAATGGCTTGCACCGGGTCTTTGGCGCGCAGTCGAACGACCTCGGCCCCCAGCTCTCGGGCTTTCTCGATGTTGGTGAGCAGGTGACGCTGGGCTTCAGAGTCGATGAGCTCGGGCGCTTCGTCGGGGGTCTCGACGTACACCACGAACCAGTCGGTGTTGAGTCGCCCCGCCATGCGCGAACCGCGGTGAAGCAGCGTGGCCGCCCGCCGGGGAAACGACGACATCGCCACCATCACCCGGTCTTGCGCCGACGGCGAGCGCTCTTGGTGGCTCGGTCGTTTGGCGGTCGACGTTCGGTCGAGCGCCTCGGCCACTTCTCGCAGCGACAGTTCGCGCAGCGTGCCCAAATTTTCGGTCTTGAAGAAGCCTTCGAGCGCCCACGGTATTTTGTCTTCTTTGTAGATCTTGCCGCTGCGCAGGCGTTCTTGGAGGTCTTCGACGTCGAGGTCGAGGTTGACGACCTGGTCGGCTTGTTTGAGAAAACGGTCGGGCACCGTCTCGCGCACGACGACCCCGGTCACCCGTTCGACGAGCGCGTTCAACGACTCGAGGTGTTGCACGTTGAACGCGCCGATGACGTTGATGCCGGCGTTGAGCAGCTCGAGCACGTCTTGGTAGCGCTTCGCGTTCTTCGAGCCGGGCACGTTGGTGTGCGCCAATTCGTCGACGACCGCGACTTGCGGCTGCCGAGCGATGACGGCGGCCAGGTCCATCTCCTGTACCTGCATGCCTCGGTATTCGAAGGTGCGGAGCGGTACGCGTTCAAGGCCGTCGACGAGGGCCGCGGTCTCGGCGCGGTCGTGGGTTTCGATGAACCCGAGCACCACGTCGACGCCGCGCTTTCGCAGCGCGTGGCTCTCTTCGAGCATGCGGTAGGTCTTGCCGACTCCTGCCGCGAAGCCGACGTACAGCTTGAGCCGCCCGCGCTTCGAACGCGCGACCAGCTCGAGAAAGTCTTCTGCGCGTTGGCGGCCGGAGGTCATGGCGTCAGCTTCAGCGGCCGGTGCCCAGACTCGGCTTCGGCGGCCCAAGGAGTCTACCGAATTGCCGGTCCATCGCGAGGTTGAGCATGAGCACGTTGACCCTGGGTTCACCCAACAGGCCCAAGTCGCGCGGCTCGAGGAACGACTCGGCGAGCGTGCGCACGCGTTCGGCCGCGACGCCTCGGGCCCGAGCCACCCGTGGCAGCTGCCAGAGCACCGACTCGAGTGACACGTGCGGGTCAAGCCCGCTCGCCGAAGCGGTGAGCAGCTCGGTCGGCACCGGTGCGCCGTCGTTTTCGTGCCGCAACCGTTCGAGGTCGGCCACGACGCGGTCTTTGAGCTTCTGGCTCGTCGGCCCCCAGTTCGACCCCGACGACGCGAGCGGGTCGTACCCCGCGCCGGCGGCCGACGGCCGACCTTGAAAATACCCCGCCGCGGTGAAGTGTTGGCCGATGAGTTCGCTGCCGGCGACTTGACCTCGGTCGTCGGGCACGAGGCTCCCGTTGGCCTTGCCCGAGAAGAGCAGCTGCGCGAGCCCCGTGACGGCCACGGGGTAGGCCACGCCGGTCAGCACGAGCGTCACCGCGGCGACCCGGAGGGCGATGAAGACGGTGCTCATGGCGACTCCGAAACCAAGCCAGCGGCTTGCAAAACGAGGTCAATGGCTTTGATGCCGAAGAACGGTGTGATGACGCCGCCGACCCCGTACAAGAGGAGTGAGCGCCGGAGCAGCGCCGCGGCGCCGAGCGGGCGGTAGCGCACCCCTTTGAGCGCGAGCGGTATCAACGCGACAATGATGAGCGCGTTGAAGATCACGGCCGCCAAAATGGCGCTGAACGGCGAAGCCAGCCGCATCACATTGAGCGGCGCGATTTCAGGAAAGACGCCCATGAACAACGCCGGCAGAATGGCGAAGTACTTGGCGACGTCGTTGGCGATGGAAAAGGTCGTCAACGTGCCGCGGGTCATGAGGAGCTGCTTGCCGACCTCCACGACCTCGAGCAACTTGGTCGGGTTCGAGTCGAGGTCGACCATGTTGCCGGCTTCTTTGGCCGCCTGCGTGCCGCTGTTCATCGCCACGCCCACGTCGGCTTGGGCGAGCGCGGGCGCGTCGTTCGTGCCGTCGCCCGTCATGGCGACGAGCTTGCCCTTGGCCTGCTCCGACTGAATGAGCTTCATCTTCGTTTCGGGCGTTGCTTCGGCCAGAAAGTCGTCGACGCCCGCTTCTTTGGCGATGGCGGCGGCCGTGCGCTGGTTGTCGCCGGTGATCATGACCGTGCGAATGCCCATGGCGCGAAAACGGTCGAACCGTTCTTTGATGCCACCTTTCACCACGTCTTTGAGTTGAATGAGGCCGAGCACCTTGGCCCCGTCGGCGACGGCGAGCGGGGTACCGCCCGTGTCGCCAATGCGGCCCGCCGCGGCCTGCAGTTCGGGTGCCGCCTGGCCACCGAGCCCGACGACGTGTTGCATGATGGCGTCGACCGCGCCTTTGCGCACCAGGCGGCCATTCAAGTCGACGCCCGACATGCGGGTCGTCGCGCTGAAGGGTATGAAGTGGCCGCCGAGGCCGTTGACGTCGCGCCCGCGCAGCCCGAACTTTTCTTTCGCGAGCACCACAATCGACCGGCCTTCGGGCGTCTCGTCGGCGAGGCTCGAGAGCTGCGCGGCGTCGGCGAGGTCTTCGACCGAGACCCCCGGCATGGGCAGAAACTCGGTGGCCATGCGGTTGCCGAGGGTGATGGTGCCGGTCTTGTCGAGCAACAGGGTGTCGACGTCGCCGGCCGCTTCGACGGCGCGCCCGCTGAGCGCGATGACGTTCTTGCGAAGCAGCCGGTCCATGCCGGCGATGCCGATGGCCGACAAGAGCCCACCAATGGTCGTCGGTATGAGGCACACGAGCAGGGCCACCACCGCGGTGGTCGACAACGGCACCCCCGAGTAAGCCGCCAGCGGCACGAGCGTCACGCAGGCGAACAGAAAAACCAGCGTGAGGCCGACGAGCAGAATGTGCAGGGCGATTTCATTCGGCGTTTTCTGGCGCGCGGCGCCTTCGACGAGCGCGATCATTCGGTCGAGAAAGCTCTCACCGGGGTTGGCGGAGATGCGCACGACGATGCGGTCAGACAGCACCTTGGTGCCACCCGTCACCGCGCTTCGGTCTCCGCCACTCTCGCGAATGACCGGGGCCGATTCTCCGGTGATGGCCGATTCGTCGACCGAGGCGATGCCTTCGATGACTTCACCGTCACCAGGTATGACGTCGCCGGGGCCGCAGACCACGGTGTCGCCGCGCCGCAAGCTCGCCGCCGACACCGCCTGCTCTTGACCGGCGACCAGCTTGCGCGCGCTCGTGTCTTGGCGCATTTTTCTCAGTGAGTCGGCTTGGGCCTTGCCCCGGCCCTCGGCCACCGCTTCGGCGAAATTCGCGAACAGCACGGTGAACCACAGCCACGCGCAGGTCCACCCGGTGAACCAGAGTGGAGCCGACGTGCTGGGGGTGAAGAGGTCGCGGGTGAACAGCAGCGTCGTGAACACGCTGCCCACTTCGACGACGAACATCACCGGGTTCTTCGCCATGTGCCGAACTGAGAGCTTGCGCAGGCTGTCGTACGCGGCTTGCTTGAGAATCGCTCGGTCGAACAGCGAAGTCGCTTCGGTCTTGCCGGCCATCAGAAGACCCTCCCCGCGCGACCCAGAAAATGTTCGACGACCGGGCCCAGCGCCAGCGCGGGGAAGAACGTCAACGCGCCGACGATGAGCACGACGCTCACCAAGAGCCCCGTGAACAGCACCCCATTCGTGGGAAACGTGCCGGGCCCGGGCGCCACGACCTTCTTGCCGACCATCGACCCGGCGATCGCCAAGACCGGTACGATCATCAGAAACCGGCCGGCGAGTATGGCCAGGCCGAGCGTGATGTTCCAAAACGGGGTGTTCGCGTTCAGGCCGGCGAAGGCGCTGCCGTTGTTGCCCGCCGCCGACGAGTAGGCATAGAGCATTTCACCCAGCCCATGGGGCCCCCCGTTGTTGAGCGACCCGGTACCTTGGGGCAACACCGCCGCCACCGCGCAGAACCCCAAAATCACGAGTGGAAAGACGAGCACGTAGAGCATCGCCAGCTTCATTTCGCGGCCTTCGACTTTCTTGCCCAGGTACTCGGGTGTGCGACCGACCATGAGCCCGGCGATGAAAACGCTCAGCACCACCATGACCAGAATGCCGTACAGGCCCGCGCCCACTCCGCCAAAGATGACCTCGCCCAGCTGAATGTTCACGAGCGGCACCAGGCCGCCGAGCGCGGTGAACGAGTCGTGCATGGCGTTGACCGCGCCGCACGAGGCGTCGGTGGTGACCGTCGCGAAGAGCGTCGACGCCGCGACGCCGAAGCGCACTTCTTTGCCCTCCATGTTGCCGAGCGGGTCGTGGAGGCCGAGGCCGTTCAGCACCGCGTTGCCTTGGGCCTCGGCGGCGTACGTGGCCGCAACGCCGGCCAAGAACAGCGCGCTCATGGCCGCGAAAATGACCCACCCTTGCCGGGGGTCGCGCGCCATCTTGCCGTAGGTCGAGGTGATGGCCGCGGGTATCGCGAAAATCGAAACCATTTGAACGAAGTTGGTGAGCGGCGTTGGGTTTTCGAACGGGTGCGCGCTGTTCGCGTTGAAGAACCCGCCGCCGTTGGTGCCGAACATTTTGATGGCTTCTTGTGACGCCACCGGCCCCATGGCGAGCGTCTGCTTGGCGCCCTCGAGCGTCACCACGTCTTGGTACGCCGCGAAGTTCTGCAGCACGCCCTGCGAGACCAAGAACAGGGCGTACGCCACGCACACCGGCAGCAGCACGTAGATGAGGCCGCGGAGCAGGTCGACCCAGAAATTGCCCAAGGTCTTGGCACCGTCGGGGCCGTGTTGGCGGGTGAACCCGCGGGCCAACGCCAGCGCCACCCCGAGGCCCGCCGCCGCCGAAGTGAAGTTGTGCCACGCCAGCCCGGCCATTTGGCTCAGGTAGCTCATGGTCGACTCTCCACTGTACGACTGCCAGTTGGTGTTGGTCGTGAAGCTGACCGCGGTGTTGAACGCGAGGTCTGGGCCCACCGCCGGCAGGCCTTGCGGGTTGAGCGGCAGCACGGCCTGCAAGCGGAGCAACGCGTAGGTGACCACCAGGCTCACGGCGCTGAACGCCAGCAGGGCCACGGTGTATTCGCGCCAGGTCTGTTCGGTGGGCGTCACCCCGCAGAGCCGAAAGACCGCTCGCTCGAGTGGGCCAAAGAGGGCCGCGAAGGGCTTCGCTTCGCCCTCGAAGACGCGGTGCAAGTACGACCCGAGCGGTTTGGTGAGGGCCAGAACGACGAGAAAGAAGAGGGCCACCTGGGCCCAGCCGACGAGTGTCATGGGCGTGTTCCGTTAGAAGCGCTCGGGGAAAAGCAGCGCGTAGACGAGGTAACCGGTGAGCAACACCGCCAGCACCGCTCCCAGCAAATGGTCGAGGCTCGGCATGGCTTAGATCTTCACCATCAACGCGGCGGTGAGGCGGTCTTCGGTCTTCACGAGGTCGGGGGCCCAACCGTCGACCAGCGACCCCGGCGCCCCTTGGTTGCCGCCGGGAGGCGTGACGCCGGCGGGCCCGCTGAAGTACGGCACGTTCGCCGCGCGGTGGTTGAATTCGAGCCGAAAGGTGACGAACGGCACGGGCGAGAAGTCGCCTGAAACCTGCAGGTCCCACGCTTGGTAGGGGTCTCCTTTGTTGTAGGTGAAATACGGGCTGCCCGAGAGCGCGGTCGCGCCGTTGATGGGCGGCATCAGCACGAGGTAGCGCCCCGGGTTGTTGATGGCGCCACCGCCGACCGTGAGCCCCAAGCGGTTGCCCCAAAACCAGGCGCGCCCGTAAGCCATGAACCCCAAGAAAAATTGCGAACCGCAGTCGACGGTGCCGCCCCATTCGCAGCCGGCGTCGAGCGTGAGCGAGGCCGCCGCGCGGCTCAGAACGCCGGCGGGCTGGTCATAGAACTTCACCATGACGCTGTCGTCGGTGTGCACCCGCATGCGGTCGGGCACGCCGAGCGTGTCGGTGCCGAGGTACTGGTTGCCGGTGAACGCGAGCCACGACGTCGGGCGCCACTGGAGTTGCAGGCCGAGACCCGGCGCTTGGTTGAACTTGCCGTACGACTGCCAGCCGTTGACCAGCCACGGTTCGATCTTCAGTTTGTCGCTCGTGAAGATTTGAACGCGCACGCCGTTGAAGAACCACGGCGTGTTCGAAGAAACGTACGAAGGCTGGTACGTCCAATTGTCGAAGTTGTAGTAACTCCACAGGCCGACGTACGACATGAAGATGCCGGCTTGCACGTTGATGCCGTGCAGCGCGTCGAAGTGGTAGCCGCCGTACGCTTCAGAAATGTACCGGTACGCGTCGTCGAGTCTCCATTGGCCATTGCCGGGGCTCGCGTCGTTGCGCGGCGTGGTGACCGAGTACATGCCGAACTGAGTCATCAGCCGGGCCATCGCCCCTTTGTAGAAAAAGTCGCCGCCGAACCCGAGCTGGGTGACCTGAAATTCGCCACTGCGAAACACTTCGCTCGACCCCGAAATCGTGTGGTCTTTCGGGTTCGCCAAACTGGAGTGGTACGCCGTGTCGACCCGCAGCTCGCCGCTGAACGGGCCGAACGAGAATGGCCGCTCGCTCGCACCGGCGTTGCCTGGCAACCACGAAAAGTCGGCGAAGGCAAACGGCGCCGCGACGTCTTCGGGCCCTTTCACCGGTTCGGTTGTACCCCCGTCGTCGGCCAGGGCCGGTGCGGTCAAACCCAACACCACAACCGCAATGGTGAATCGCATGGTGCCAGCGGTTCAGCACTCCGTGTGCCGAACGTCGGTCAGCGGTTCCTCTTGAATTCATTGGTGGTTTTCGACGAGGTGAACCTCACTTCATTTGCAAGTTGCCAGTCGCTCTTGCAGAAAACGAGCGTGCCGGCAGCCGTTCACTCGGTGAGCGTGACCTGAGGTGTCGTGGGTTGCAGGCGGGGGAATTCGCCCGCCCGAACCAGCCCGGTCACCGGCGCGTCGAAGTTCGAGTGAAACAGAGCGCCCCCCGCTCCGACGGCCTGAATGAACACCGAGAAGCGGCCCGCCGGGAGAAACGGAAACACCGCACCCTGTGCGCCGTCGCCGTCGTGACAGGGCACCGCGACCCCCGCGCCTGGGTACACCAGGTGCCCGTCGTCGGCCCCGAGGTTGAGGTACACGGTGCTGGCGGCCACCTGGTCGCAGCTGAGCGGCACTCCGTGCACGTTGAATTGCCACGCCACCGCGAGGCCACCCCCCAACCACTCGAGCCCAAGGTCGACCACGCTCTGGGCCCCGGCGACGACGAACACGGTGCCGGTACCCCACAGCCGGGCGAGGCCGCCGTCGTCAACAGCCGACAATTCGACGGTGTGCCACCCGTGGAGAAGGTCGAGCGCCATGAGCTGGCCGTCGGTACACGAAGCGCGGTGCAGCGCCGCTCCGTCGACCAAGACTTCGACGTGACTGACCTCGGCCGACTGACACGAGGTCGGCAACTGCCAGCGCACGAGAGCGCGGCCGGTCGCCGTCGCCACGGGGTCGAGGTCAATTCGTCGCGACGTCGGCCCGCTCACGCTCAGGGAGCCACTCGCTTGGTACAAGAGGCGCCCGTCGCTCGCCAGCGCGCGGGCGTTGTACCGGTAGGTGTTCGACGGCAGGTTCGAGAGCGTGACCCCGTCGGCCGCCCCAGAACTGCAGGGAAAGACGCCGTGGTTGGGCAGCTCGAGCCCCGGCAGGTCGACCGTCACCGTCGACACGTCGCGAACGAACGCACAGGCCTGACCGTCAAAAGACCACCGGAGCGTGAGGTCACCGCTCGCCGGCGCCGGTGAACCTGGGCCGGGGTCGGTGACGCCCGTCACGGGCCGACATGCAAAGACCCGGCATTCTTCTCCGCCAGTGCAGGCGCTGCACACGGTGCCCCGACCCCCGCACGCGAAGTTCGAGGCCCCGTCACGACACAGCCCCGCGTCATCGCAGCACCCGGAGCAGTCTTTGAGGCATTGCTCGAGTTCGCTCACAGGCGCCGCTCGCTTCACGACCGTGCACCCCGCAGTCAAAGCCAGAACGACCCCAAGAATCGCGAAATCGCAGCGCATGACCCCCCTGACACAGGTCGGCGGTGCAAAATT
>JBGAIY010000308.1:0-9409 GCA_044225205.1 Myxococcaceae bacterium
TCGCCGGCCAACACGCACAGTTGCGCGACGGCGTCGAAGGCGGCCGCGCCTTTTCGGCCGAAGCGCGTCGCGAGCGCAATGAGTTCGTTTGCACGCTGCTTGCGCGCCGCCACGGTCAGTTTGCGGTGCTTGAGCATCCACTCTTTGAACGCTGAGGCGGGCATGGTGATGCGGCCCTCTTTGAGTTCAAAGTCGGCGACCAATTCTTGCAGCTCTTTGTTGATCTTCTTCGGCTTGGCAGAACCCCAGGACATACCGGTGTTTTCGGGCGAAGTGACCCGATCTGTCAAGGATCAGGCCTGCCAACCGAACACACCTTTCGCGACGTTTTGGCCTTGGGGTCAACTTCGAGGGGCGTTCACCTGGGTCGGGCGTTGGGTGAGCCACCACATGGCGCCGGCGCAAGCGGCCAGCACCGCGAACTCGAGAGCCAATTTGGAGGCCAAAGGCGTCGAATCGGTCGCGTCTTGGAGGCCGAAGCGGCTCAGCGCGAAACCGACGGCGTTGTTGAGGGCGTGGGCAAACACAACGGGCACAATGGTTTTCAGCCGGTGCGACCAAACCCCGAACCACGCGCCGAGCACCACCGCCGCGGCGCCTTGGCGAAGGTCGAAGTGCCACAGCCCGAACAACAGGGCCGCCGAAGCGATGCCCGCCGCAGGGCCGTACCGTTCGACGAGCCGGGTTTGCACGAACCCGCGAAAGAGCATTTCTTCAATGACACCAGGAGCGAGCGCACCAAAGAGCAGCATGAACGCGAACTGGGTGTCGGTCATGGCGCGAGCCCCTTCTTTGAACAAAGCGAGGGTGCCCGTGTTCGACTGACCGGCCTCGGCGAAGAGCGTCAACACCAGGGCCCCCGCAGCCAACGCGCCCAACCAGAGCACGAGCAGGTGACTTGGGCGAAGATCTCCGCGCCAGGCGACGCGCTCGAGCAGGCCCGCGGGCACGTCGTTCACCCACTTCGGTACGAAGCGGAGCGCCAGCAGCATGGCGAACTGCGAGGCCGCGAGCGCCGCCAGCAGGTAGCTGGGCGTGCGGAGCAGCTCTTTGATCTGCGAAGGGTCGAGGCCGGGCTGAATGAAGAAGAGCACCGAAAAGCAGCCACCGAACAGCGTGGCGGCGAGCGCGCCGAGCAGCACCGCGAAGACGGGCCAGACCCTCGGCACCTGGGTCACCGAAACAGACGGCGCTTCGTTCATCGGTGCAGTCAAGCCGCCGGAGCGAGGGTTTTCTACGACGAAGTGAAGGTGTGAAGCCGGCACACCCACGCCCCCCTCCACTGACCACGAGCACCTCGACCGAGGTGTAGGTCTTGAACGAAATCAGTTCTTTGTTCGAGGTGGTGAAGGCGCTGCCTCATTCCGCCAGTGGTGTACATTTTCGATGGGGCGTGGGTCGTTTACGGTCGTGCGGTCGGCATTGACCAAGGGAGCGGCGAATGAAGCGTGTGACGAGCACTCGGGTGGCGGCGGTGGTGCTGGTGGTGTTCGCGGCCTCGTGTTCGAGCGCGCCATCGTCGAATTCGAGCGTGTTTTCGCCAGGTGACGAGAACGACCCGGTGGTGAAGTACGCGGCGTTGGCGGCGAACACGAGCACGGTGCAGATCACCATTACCAACCCGAGCAGCGTGGGGTTGGCGCAAGGCATCATCACGTTTGCGCCGCTGTACCAGGTCAACACGACGGCGTCGGCGGCCTTGACGGCGTATCTGACGGGGTCGTCGAGCGGTAACGCGCGGGTGTTGGCGAACGCGTCGGGGCTGGCCGTGGGCATGACGGCGTTTCTGGTGCCCCCGATCGCGGCGGGCGCGACGACGTCGATGTTGATCAACGCTCCGCTGGGTTCGCAACTGTCGTACCTCGCACGAGAAACGGTCAGTGCGCCCGACTTCGTGGCTTCGTATTCGCCGATGAGTTGGCCGAACGGGGCGAGCGGCACGTTTCAGACCGGTTTCACGCTGACCTCCGGGGGCACGGTGAGCCGCGGCAATGGCAGCGTGGGCGCGACGCCGAGCATCGCGGTCATCGCCAAAGACGGGCTCGACTGCAGCGCCAATTCGCTGACCAGCCCCACCCTGCTCTGGGCCGACGACTTTTCGACCGGGGCGCAGTCTTCAGCCTGGCCGATGAACGCGGGCTACGACTTCGAGTTCAACGGTGACTGGGTGACCGACGGCATCACCGGCCGGGTGTGGAACCCGGCTGGCGGCAACCCGCAAGCGCCGCTGCCGCAGACGACCGGCTTCGTGAAGCTGATCGACTTTTGCCCGAACCAAGGGTCGACCGTGTCGATACGGGCAACGGTGAACACGGCCCTGCTCACCAGCCCCGACAGCGACACCACCTTGGTGCTCTACTACTTCAACGGGGGCGGCAACCTCTTGGGCGTCGAAGCGAACTACCGGCTGGGCCGGGGCAACGCGCGCACGACGACACTGATCAATTCGAGTGTGCCGTCGGCCACGCGGCGCATCGCGGTCGTGCCGATGTCGTACATGGCGCCCGGAGAAACCAGCTCGGTCTTCTATTCGAGCCTCGAGGTCAGCTACGCGCCCAAGAACACCTGGCAGGTGACGACGGTGGCGACCGACACCTTGGCCGTCGGTACGAATGGGGCCAGCGGCGCGGGCCAGCCCGCCGGCTGGGCCGAATTCGGGGGCGACTACTACGTCATGAGCCCAGGCTGGGTCACCTTGTGGAACGCGACGTGGGGCGGCGACCAGTCGAAGCGGCCGCCCATTGACACCGGCATCGTGAAGCGGTTCTCACTGCCGAGTTCACTGAGAACGGGCGACCTCCTCGACGCGAGCGCGTTCGCCGCGGCGACCTTCACCGACCCGACCTCGTTCGTGCGCCTGCGGGTGCTGTTCAACGACGCGAACGGCGTGTTGATTTCAGCGCTCGACTCCGACCGCGTCTCGCAGCGCAGCTACGCCAACGTCGAATTGCTGAACTCGGCGATACCGGCGGGAGCGAAGACGATCGACGTGATCGTCAATGCCTACCTCGGGCCCGCCGAGACGTCGTCGTTCTACGCGAAGACGTTGTCGGTCACGACGAAACGGCAACTGATCTACTGACCAACGAGTCGGCTGACCCGCCGGTCGTTGCTCGAAATGAACTCGCCGAAGCCGAGGCGCATCCACCTCGAGACGCGGGCGGTTGGGTGCCGGCGCAGTTCTTCGTTCAGGACGCGAATGAGCGTTTCGGCGAGGTCGCCCCGGGGGTAGCGACGCAAGACGGCGCGGCGCACCTCGTCGCTCAACTGGCGGGCCCGAGTGCCGGTCACGTCGACCGCGGCGCCGGCGTTCACCAAGTGCGCTTCGACTCCGAGCGAGGGGGGCACCGAGACCCGCAGGTGCAGGCAAATCGCTTCGGCGACCTGGTCTCGCCGGGCCTCGGGCCAGTCACTCTGCGATGCCAAGAATTCGCGGGCCTGGTCGGCGCCGTCATGGGCGAAACAACAATGGTCGTGGCGGCGACGCGCCAAGGCCACGTCGTGAAGCAGCGCCGAGACCGCGAACAATTCACGGTCCCACCGCAGGCCGTCGCGCAAGCCGAGCAACGTGCCGTAGGCGTACGTGCGCAACACGTGGGCGGTCAACGACGGCGGGCCCAACTCGGTCACGAGGGCCAACGACGCCGTCACGGTCGGCGAGGCGGGCAGTTCGACCTCCCGCAGCGCCCGGTCGACCTCGGCGGCCGAACCGAACCCGGGCAGGCCCAGGGCGTCGCCCCGTCGGGAGCGGTTCGCGAGGCGAGCCCGAACCAATTGCCACTGTTGCACCAACAAATCGAGACCGCGGAGCTCGCCGCGGGTCTTGGTCGCCCAAGCGAGTGAGCCAAATTCAATGCGTGCCATGGGCTGACTCTGCGCTCGCCGGCGGTCGTCGCCCAGTGTCAGAATTGACAAAATTCAGGCAATTTCTGACAAGTGGGTCATGGCGACCCGAATTGGCCTGTTGGCGTTGCGGCACTTCACCGACTCCGGGCTGAGCATCGCGCTCGACGTGTTTCGGGCGGCGAATGCGCTCTCGCGGAGGGCGGGCCAGCCGGTGCCTTTCGTTCTCGAAGCGCTGTCGCTCACCGGTGAGCCGGTCGAAGCCGCGTCGGGCTTGGTGACGTCGGTGACTGGAGACGTGAAGCGGTTGCGGCGCGCCGACGTGATCTTGGTGCCGGGGTGTTGGTACGACACCGACGACGGGGTCGAGGCGCTGCTGGGGCGTGAAGACGTGCGGGTCGCGGTGAAGGCACTGCGGGCCGCCGTCGACCGTTCGGCGACGGTCGGCGCGTCGTGCTCGGGTACGTTCTTGTTGGCCGAAACCGGGGCATTGAACGGCCTGTCGGCGACGACGACGTGGTGGCTGGCGAGCCAATTTCGCGAGCGCTACCCCACCGTCGCGCTCGACGTGACGAAGGCGTTGACGCTGGAGCCGCGGCTGTTGTGCGCCGGCACGGTGTTCGCCATGGCCGACTTGGCTTTGGCGGTGGTGTCGCGGCACGCCGGGCCGGAGTTGGCGCGAGGCTGCATGCGAGCGCTCTTGCTCGACACGCACCCGTCGCAAGCGCCGTACATGGTCTTGCGCCAGGTGGTGACCAACGACCCGGTGGTGCGGGCGGCCGAGCGCTGGGTTCGCCAACACCTTTCGAGCAACGCGGTCGACGTTGAATCGCTCGCGAAGCACGTGGGCGTCAGCTCGCGAACGCTGTCGCGAAAGCTCGAGGCGTCGCTGGGGCTCAAGCCATTGGCTTTCGTTCACCGCTTGCGGCTCGAAGCGGCGACCCACTTGCTCGAGACCACCCAAAAGCCACTCGACGAGATCGCCGAACGCGTGGGGTACCGCGACGGTGGCACGCTGCGGCGGCTCATGCGACGAACGTTGCAGCGGGCACCGGGCGAGCTGCGGCGACGGGCCGACGTGACACCGAAGAACGCAGAGCGACGCGCCGCCAGCCCGACCGAACTGGGCGTGAAAGCGCGGTTCAGTTGAACGGCGTTGGCGCGGCGGAGCATTTCATTCGGTCTCGCCGGCGAAACGGCGATCAGCTCCACTGAACTTCGGGGTACGTTCGCCGCCATGAACCGAGACCGGGTGGCAGATTTCTTTCGCGAGAAGACGCCGAAGCGCGGTCTCGCCTTGGTGCTCTTCATTGCGCTGCTGTTGATCTTTCGAAAGTTGTTGTTGTTGTTGGCGTTCTTCGTGACCTTCGAGCGGGCGCTGGCGTATTCGGCGGGGTGGCTGTGCCGTCGGTTTCGGTTGAGCCGCGTCGTCTCGGTGGTGATCGTCGTCGCGGTCACGGTCTTGGCGGCGGGCTTGGTGACCTGGTTGAGCGCGGGCCGGGTGAAGACCTTGGTGGTTGAGACCCGAGAACAGCTGCCGAAGCGAGTGGCGGCGATTCAAGAGACGCCGCTCTACCTCGAGCTGCAGGGCTACTTGCCCGATTCTGAAAAATTGGTGCAGTCGGCCGAGCGCTATGCGAACGAAGTGGCCAAGTCGGCTGCGGCGGTCGGGCACTTCTTCGTGCTCGCGTTGGTGGGTCTGGTCTTGGCGATCGTCTACTTTCTCGACGAAGACAAAATTCAAGCGTGGCGGGCGAAGCTGACGCCGATGATGCTGTTCGGCACGTTGGTGCGCTGGGTCGAGCACACGGCCGAGGCGGTGACGCTGACCATTCAACTGCAGCTGATCGTGGCGGCGCTGAACGCGGTGCTGACCTTGCCGGTGTTGCTCTTCATTGGCGTGCCCCACGTGCCGATGTTGATGTTGCTGATCTTCGTGGCGAGCCTGGTACCGGTGGTGGGCAACATCGTGTCGGGAGCGGTGCTCAGCCTGTTGGCGTTTCAAGCGAAAGGCTGGCTGGGGGTGGCGATCTTCATCGGGCTGACGTTCGTGCTGCACAAGGTCGAGGCGTACTACCTGAACCCACGTTTGACCGCGCGGCACGTACAGATGCCGGGCTTCGCGTTGATCTTGAGCCTGATCGCGTGGGAGCACCTGTTGGGGTTTGTCGGGCTGTTCGTGTCGTTTCCCTTTCTGTTCGTGGCCGGCAAAATCATCAGCGAATTCAAGACCGAAGATCGCGGCGGTGAGCCGGTCGACGGCCCGGCAACAACCGCCGAGCCGGCCGAAGCGCAGCGTTCGTCACCGGCTTGACGCGCCTTCAGCCCGACGCGCGGCGTGTCGATGAGCCCCTTAAGAGAAGTGGGGCACATGATCATTCTGACGCGACTTGATGGCCAACCCGTGGTGATCAACGAAGACCAGTTGGTCTTCGCTGAAAAGACGCCCGACACCGTGATCACCATGGCGTCGGGGCAGCGGCTCATGGTGCGTGAAGCGCTCGATGAACTGATTGAGCGGGCGGTCGCCTTTCGTCGGCTGACGAACGCACCGCCCCCCGCGCCGGGAGACACACATGGATAAGGGCACATTGCCGGGCATTGCCTTTTCAATCGGCATGATTTTGCTGGGCCAGAAAATCGAAGGCGGTCACGCCGGTTCGCTGGTGCAGCTCACGGCCTTCATGATCGTCGTCGGAGGTACGTTCGGCGCCGTGCTGGTGGCGTTGCCGTTCGGCGACCTCATGACGGGCGCCAAGCAGCTCAAATTGGCCATCACCGAAAAACCTTCAGACATACCGAAGCTGATGACCGAGATCATTGAGCTGGCGACGGTGGCCCGGCGCGACGGCGTGCTGGCGCTCGAGGGCAAGTTGGCCGAAATCAAAGACCCCTTTCTCAAGCGGGCGTTGGGCTTCTTGGTCGACGGCGTCGAGGCGTCGGTGGCGCGCAACTCGCTCGAAACCGAAATCGAAGTCGAAGCCGAAGAGCAAGGCGCGGGCGCGAAGCTGTACGAACAATTCGGTGGCTTCGCTCCGACGGTCGGCGTGTTGGGCGCCGTGCTGGGGCTCATTCACGTCATGGAGAACCTCGACGACCCTTCGAAGCTGGGCCCCGGCATCGCCGTCGCCTTCGTCGCCACGGTCTACGGCGTCGGTTTCGCGAACCTCATCTTCTTGCCCATTGCGGCGAAGCTCAAACGCAAGGTGGGCCTCGAAAAAGAACGCAAGACGCTGATCGCCGAAGGCGTGCTCAGCATTCAAGAAGGGCTCAACCCACGCATTCTCGAAGAGAAGCTCAAGGCCTACGCGGGCAGCCACGGCGCCCACCACACCAGCGCGAGCGCCCCGAAGAAGTGAGCCCAGCGGCTCACCGGGCAGTGGAGGCGTCATGGCGAAGAAACACAAACACGAAGAACATGAAAACCATGAGCGCTGGGTCGTCAGTTACGCCGACTTCATGACGCTGCTCTTCGCGCTCTTCGTGGTGCTCTACGCGTCGAGCCATGTCGACGTGAACAAGTTGGTCGAGACCTCGCAGTCGGTGAAATGGGCGTTGAGCTTCAAGGGCACCGGTGGCGTGACCCACCTGGCGCTCTTCAAGGGCCCCCCGACCGAAGGCGGCTGCGCCACGAACATGGGCACCCAGCCCTTCTCGACTCCCTTTTCGAAACAAATGATCGAAGCGATTCGAAAGAAGTTCGAAAAGTCGCTCCAGCCCTTCTTGTTGGAGCGCCAGTCGAAGTCGATTTCGCTCGAGCTCGAGAATGGTCGTTTGCACATTCGCATGAGCGCAAACCGCTTCTTCGACGGCGCGTCGGCCTCGCTCCGGCCGGAGTCGCTGGCGGTGCTCGACGCCATTGGAGACGAGTTGCAGGGGCTGACCCAGAAGATTCGCGTCGAGGGCCACACCGACGACGAGCCCGTGAACACCACCCGCTTTCGCAACAACTGGGACCTGTCGGCTTCGCGGGCCGCGTCGGTCGTGTCGTACCTCGAACAGGCCCACCACATTGCGCCATCGCGGTTGGTGGCCGAGGGTCTGGGGTCGACCAGGCCCCTGGTGTCGAACGACACCCCTGACAACCGAGAACGCAACCGTCGAATTGAAATCGTTCTCGAGCTGCCACCCAATGATCCACGGGGTTACGCGCCGTCAGCCCCCTGACGCGTCAGGGCACGCGCGTTGCCTTGGTTGGGTCGCATGAGCGACGCGAAAAAGGCCGCGACCCCGCCCCCACCTCCCGCAGACGCCACCGCGGCGCCGGTGAAGAGCGGCTCGGGCGGCGGCAAATTGGTGCCCATTCTGGTCGGCGTCAACAGCCTGGTCATGGTGGGGGTCTTGGGCCTGCTGGTGATGCAGACGCTGAACGCCAACAAGCAACACGACGCCTCGGCGAAGAAGGAGGAGAAGACCGAGAAGAAAGAAGGCGAAGAAAAGAAAGAAGAGAAGAAGGAAGAAAAGAAAGAAGAAGGCAAAGAAGAGCACGGCGAAGCAAAGGGCGAAGAAAAGGGCGAGAAAAAAGAAGGCGAAAAGTCGGCGCCGTCGTCGGCCGCCAACATGGGCCCGATGGTGAAGTTGCCCGACTTCGTCGTTCATTTGCGCAACCCCGAAGTCGACCGCTATGCGCGCATGTCGTTCGACGTCGAGGTCTTCAGCGAGAACGACCGCGAGACGCTGAACAAGTGCATGTCGAAGGTGCGAGACGCCTTCATCGCCTATTTGTCAGACCGCACCGTCGAAGAATTGCGCGGCAGCGACGGCCTGGGCCGCACCAAAGACGCCCTGCAGAGCCGCCTGCGCGAGCTGGTGCCCGACGTGCGCGTGCGCGCCCTCTACATTTCTGACTTCGTCATTCAGTAGCAGCACCGCAACGCATTGGAGCGACCATGTCAGGCGCGACGCTGAACCCCGAAGAAATCAATGCGTTGATGGCGGCCATTCAAGACGGTCGCATCGCGACCGAGGCGCCCAAGGCCCGGGGCGCGGCGGTGCCGTACGACTTGACGAGCCAAGACCGCGTCATTCGCGGTCAAATGCCGACGCTCGACGCGATCAACGAGAGCATCGCCAACGCGTTCGCCATGGGCCTGGCGGGGCGCACCCGCCTCGTCGTGCGCGCCAACAGCGGGCCGGCCACCATGCTGCGGTTCAACGACTTCAATTCGATGCTGGCCCCCCCGGCCACGGTGGTGGTGATGGCGTTGGGCAAGGGCGGCGCGCAAGCCCTCCTGGTGATGGAACCCGGGTTGGCCGACGCGATGATCGCCGCGGCGCTCGGAGACAAGCGCGGCCGAACCGACGAAGTGCCCGCCACCGGAAACCCCGAAGCCCGCCGAGAGCTCACCTCGGTCGAGCGCAACGTGCTGCGCCGGCTGATGATGATCTTCACCGAGGCCATGACGACCGCTTGGGCCGACGTGTTGCCGTTTCGCCCCGAGATCGCCCGCTTCGAGTCAGACCCCCGCCTCGCCGTCATCGCCCCGTCGAACGAGACCGCGGTGCTCTGCCCATTCGAGCTCGACGGAGCGATTCGCGGGCTCATTCAGCTCGCCCTGCCCTTCAC
>JBGAIY010000309.1:0-9406 GCA_044225205.1 Myxococcaceae bacterium
GCCCGAATTGGCGCTGACGCAGCGGCTGTCGGTGGAGCGACTCGAGGCGGTGCTCCAAGCGGCGATTTCGTTGTCGGTCGACCGGTTTCGCTTCACGGCCGACCTGCGCGCGATCGACGTCGAACGAAAGGCCCTCGAGAAGCATTTGACCGAGCAGGCGCGGTCGGCATTGGCGCGCATCACCCGCGACTACGTGAAGGTGGCCACGCCGAACGATTTGCGCAACTACCTCGAAGGCGCCGAATTGTCGGCGACGCGGGCGGGTGCTTTCGTGGCGGGTGAAATTGAGCCGGTGAGAAAAATGGTCATGGCCGAAACCGGCAGTACATTTCGGGTGCAGCCGAGGTCGAAGATTCGTGACCTGATGGTGTTCGCGCTGGGTGAAGACCTACATGCACTCCGGGTGGCGGTGGGTACGAATGTGGAGGTGCAAGTTCGCAAGTAGCTTGATTCGTTCACAGATTTGCCAGCTTGACCAAGCGAGGGGAACCTGCGCGCGGCAATGGGCGTCGATTGCTTGACCCCTATGGTGGCGAAACCTAAATTTTACGCACACTTATCGCCTCGCTCGACAGTGATCTGGGCAATAAAGGTTTCCTGATGCGCTTCGTATGTGAGAGCTGCCGCGCGCAGTACATGATCAACGACGAGAAGGTCGGGCCGAAGGGCGTCAAGGTCCGCTGCCGCAAGTGCGGCTACGTCATTCTCGTCAAACGTTCTGACGCGCCCAAAGTGACGGTGCCGGTCGCGGCGTCGAACGACCCCGACGACTCGACGGCGACGCAGGTGATGCAAGCGCCCACGGGCAACGGCATTGACGAGCCCAAGACCGAAATCATGAGCAACGCCAGCGTGAGTGGGCTCACGCTCGACGAAGACCCTCCGAAGAAGACGAGTGGGGGTACCGACAATTTCTTGGGGGCCGACGACGACGAAATTGGCGCCGTGTTCGACCAGGTGCTGAAGACGGGGTCGTCGAGCGAAACCCACGACGACGACAAGCCGGCGTTGGGGCTCGACGAAGACCGGCAGAACACCCGGGTCATCGACGCCGAGACCGCGAAGAAGCTGGCGAGCGAGTCGTCTGATTCGAGTGGTGAGTCGAGCGAACCGAAGCCCGAAGAAGTGGCGCAGACCGACTGGTACGTGGCGGTCAATGACAAGCAGACCGGGCCGCTGACGCTCGACCAAGTCAAAGCGCACTGGGAAAAAGGCGAAATCGGGCCTGATTCTCTGTGTTGGCGCGCGGGGTATTCAGACTGGTTGCCGTTGTCTGAAGTGAAGGCGTTGGCGTCGGTGTTGGCGCCCAAACCGCCGAAGCCGATAGTGGTGGCCGCGGCGGCCACGGTGTCGACGTCGTTGCCGGGGGCGCAGGCGGTGATGAGCGTGCCGGTGCAGTCGGCGTTCTCGTCGGGCGGGGTGATGCAGACCGTGCAGTCTGAAGTTCAGGTGCCCATTGCGGTGTCGGCGGCGGCGGTTGAAGACACGGGCACGTGGCGGCCGAACGCGGCGTCGGCGTTGGCGTCATTGGTGAAAGACGAGATGGAAGCCATTGCCAAGCCGGCGGTGGCGGCGCAAGCGGAGCCGATCGCGGAGGATTCGCCTCGGCGCCTGCTCGACTTGCCCGACGACAAGCCTTCGATGCCCGGTTCTCCGGCGCCGAGCGCCGAGCGGGCGCCCGAGCGAGCGGCGCGCTCGGCCGAGCCGTTGCCGGTGAACCCGTACATGGCGAACCCGGCCGCGACCTACAGCGCACCGGCGTTGACCCAATACCGGCCACCTTCGAACCGCGGTCTGATGATCGGCCTCATCGTGGGTGGTGTGCTGTTGGTGGCGTTGTTCATTTTGGTGCTGTTCGTCGCCTTGCGTGAGCCGAAGTACGTGCCGCCGCCGGTCGTGACTGCGGGAGCGCCGCCGACGACGAACCCGGCTCCGGCTCCGACTCCGACTCCGGCGGCGCCGAGCCCGTCAGCGGCTGCAGGCACCCCCGCGCCTGTCGCGGCGGCCGTGCCGCCGGCCCCCGTGGCGGGGGCTCAGGCGGTGGCTCCGGCCCCGGCACCGGCACCTCCACCAAGCGGCACTGCTCCGAACCCCGGGGGCACGGCCGTGGCGGCCGCGCCCGCGCCCGCGCCAGCCCACCCCGTCACGCCCACCGCTGCGACCGCACGCCCCTCCGCGCCGTCGTCTCCGCGAGTGGCGAAGGCCGATGCCCCAGCGGCCGTTGAAGAGAAGCGACCTTCGAAGACCGAGGCCGCGCCGTCGGGTGGAGGAGACAGCGACGACTTCGACAAGGCCTTCGGAAGCGGTGGTTCGAAGAAGAAAGAAGAAAAGAAAGCCGACGACACGGCGAGCGCGAAGAAAAAAGACGTCTACATTCCTCCAGCCCCAGGCAGCGGAGGCGACATCAAAGACGAGCTGGGCACTTCAGACATCATGGAGGTGGTGTCGGCGAACAAGCCGGCCCTGGCGAAGTGCGTCGAAGAGCAGCGCAAGAAAGACCCCGGCGCGAGCGGCAAGCTCGTCATGCGGTGGACGGTGTTGACCAACGGGCGCACCGCGAACATTGGCGTGTCGACCGATGAGTTCAAGGGCACCTACATCGCGAGCTGCATTGGCGGCTTGGTGAAGACCTGGCAGTTTCCCAAGAGCAAGAAGCAGGGTGAGCCGGTGCAGTTCCCCTTCAAGTTCTAGGGTGGTCGATTCGGGGGGCGGGTTGGTAAAAACGCCTCAGCCATTCGAGGCGATCGAGCTATTCTCCCGCGCGCACGTTTTCGTGCGTTCGCGCCCTGGGAGGGGCTTTCAATGGACAATTCGGACGGAGCAAACGCGGCAGCAACGATGGCCGGGCTGGTCTTTCAATGTCTGGCGATGGTCGTCGCCTGGGGCATTGGCGGCTTCATTCAGGGCAAGATCTTCGAAAAGGCCGGCAAGCCCATGTGGATCGGCTGGGTGCCGATTTACAACATCGTCACGTTGCTCGAGATCATCGGTCGCCCCATCTGGTGGATCGTGCTGTTCTTCGTGCCGCTCGTGAGCCTCGTGGTGGCGATTGTGGTGGCCATCGATTTGGCGAAAGCGTTTGGCAAAGATGTGTTGTACGGCATTGGCCTGGTGGTGCCGTGCGTCAACTTGGTTTTGATTTTGATGTTGGCGTTCGGCGACGCGAGCTACGTGGGCCCGCCCAACAAGCCGGCCTGACACGCATGTCGCGATGGGCGGCGCGCGTGGGTGCTCCACTCGGTGAAGTCGGTAAAATTGCTTCTCACCACCGGCACGCCGTGTGCGTACACACGCGCATCACCGCTCACAGCACCAGCAGAACGGCAGATTTTTCGCACGAACATGGAGCATGCGGTACCGAAGCATCATCATTTTGACGGAGGGAGTTTCTCACAATGAAGCAATTGAACAGAGAAGTGTGGGCCGGGCTTTCGAGCGCGGCTGTGGTGTTTCTCATCGTGGCGTGCGGTACGACGCCCACGCCGTCGAGCGGTTGCTCGACTGACGCCGACTGTGGCACCGGCAAAATGTGCCACCCGTTGTTGAAGTCGTGTCTGGCGACGTGCACCGGGTCGGTTGACTGCCCGTCGTCGGCAAAGACGTGCGCAACGTTTGCGGGCGCGGCGGCTTCTGACGGTGGAGCGCTGGCGTTTTGCCAATGCTCGACCGACGCGCTCTGTGGCGCAAGCCAGGTGTGCCAAGACACGTCGTCGAAGATCTGCACCGCAAAATGTGCGGCTGATGCAGATTGCGGCACGGGCGTGAAGTGCAACACCACGACCGGCAAGTGCGGTGGTGCGTCGTCGACTGACGCGGGCACGAAGACCGACGCGGGTACGGCGACCGACGCGGGCGTGACCTGCAACAGCAGCAACGAGCCTGACGTGTGCGGCTACGGCAACGTGTGCACGAGCACGAATTCGTGTGAAGCGTTGGCCGACGGTACGTGCGCCAACGTGACGGCGGCGAAAGACCCGACCGACACCAGCGCGAACCCGCGGGCGCGCCCGACGTGGACGCCGGCGAACGGCACGGGCCCGGTCGTCTACAACATCGTCGACGAGGCGACGAACGACAACGGTGCGTGCGGTGGCGGCGCGGCCGACCACCCGGCGACCGTCACGGTCTACGCCTACGCTCAGTCGGGCTTCACTTTCCCCGCGCAGCGTTCGGCGTTGCCGGGCTTCTGGTACTTCAACTCGAACGGCAAGCCGATCGACGTGACGGCCAACTTCGACCCGACCGACACGAAGAAGGGTTACACCGTCAGCAGCGACGGCAAGAACGCGAGCATTCGCCTGACGTTGTGTGGCAGCGCGGTGAACCCGTTGCCGGCGGCGTTTGGCTTCACCAACGGCAACGCGGAGTGCGTGAGCATCGCACACTGATGTGAGTTGCTGATTGAACACCGAACGAGGGCGCTCGTCGAACTGGCGGCGCCTGGTGTTTTACAGACTCCTTTTTGAAAGAGAGAAACAACGATGAAACGCATTTTGTCAGTGGTGGTGTTCGCGGTTTCGACGGTGGCTTTGGCGCAAGCGGCGAAAGCGCCGGCGCCGACTGGGCCTTCGGCGGTCGAGGTGGCTGGCCTCGAGAAGGCGCCGGTGCTCCAATCGACGTTCAAGCTGGCGTGCCCGGCGGGTACGTCGCAAGTGGGCGGCGTGAAGACGAACATGAGCATGATGGCGTGTTTCAAGATTGGGCCCGAGGGCACTCGGGTGTTTCACGGCCCGATGATCACGCTGTACGCGAGCGGCAAGGTCGAAGCGGTGGGCACCAACGAGAACGGGTTGCGTTCGGGCAAGTGGTCGTTCTTCGACGAGAACGGCAACAAGACGGGCGACACCGAATTTCGGGGCAGCAACTACCATGGTCGCCGCATGACGTTTTTCGCGAACGGCCAGCCGAAGACTGAAGAATTCTGGGTCGAAGGCAAGCGCCAAGGGCCGCAGAAGTCGTGGTCAGAGGCGGGCGCGGTGACGGTGGTGAACTACCTCGACGACCGACCCGCGACGAACTGAAGTCGCTCGGCGGTTGATGCATGGTCGGCCCGGTTGCTCGCTTGGGTGCGGGTGGCCGGGCCGAAGTATTTTGGTGCTGCCTGGGTCGAAGACGTT
Source organism: Myxococcaceae bacterium (assembly GCA_044225205.1). Classification (GTDB taxonomy): domain Bacteria; phylum Myxococcota; class Myxococcia; order Myxococcales; family Myxococcaceae; genus JAEUJT01. Next base: position 5,118 of record JBGAIY010000309.1, read on the forward strand.
CTAAAACGACGTGGCCCGTGACGAGTAAGCACCAGCCGTTGTTGCCTGACATGCCGGTGCGCCGAATCGGCGACATGGGGCTCAAAGAGCTCGAGCGAATTCGGCTCATTCTGCGTGGCGGCTCGGTGATCGAGTGGCGGCGCATGCACTTCACCACGTGGGACGAAGTCGACCGCTTTTTGCGGCTGTGCCAAATCGACCCCACGCGAAAGTACGACGAAGAATGGGTTCGAACGATCTTGGCCGACGCGGTCGAATACCTGCGCAAGACGTTCAACTACAAAGTGGCCGACGCGGTCGCCACGCCGAACATGATTCACGACTTGTTTCTGTTCGCGTCGGGGCAAATCGACAAGCGGTACCGAAAAATTGCCTGCATCGTGCTGAAGGTCATGCACGTCATTCAGCACATTGAAGCGCGCGACCTGCTGTTCAAGATCGCCGTCTCTGAGGCCGAGCTGGCGCAGCTGAGTGCCGAGCGGGTGGTGCAGGTGATCGAAGAGGGCAAGGCGAAGGGGCTGCCCATTGTCGACTATTCTGATTCGATCAAGACGCGCGAATCGGTGATCACCAAGCTCATCGCCAAAAAAGAGTCGACGGCGACGACGGTGTACGACCGCACCCGGTTTCGCATCATCGTCAAAGAGCGCAGCGACATCATACCGACGCTCTATTTTCTGACGCAGCGGTTGATACCGTTCAACTTCGTCGTGCCGACGCAGACCGAGAACTCGTTGATTCGGTTCAAAGAATTGGTGCACGACTACCCGAACTTTCGGCGCTTCGCGAAGAAGCTGCACCTCGACGTCGACTACGAGGAGCGGGTCGAAGCGAAACGGGGCAATTCGTTTTCGGGTTCGACGTACCAAATTCTGAACTTCGTGGCCGACGTGCCGATTCGGCTCGACCAGTACCTGCCGCCCCCTGAATTCGACGACCGGGCGCGTCGGGCGCGCATCACGCTCGCGACGTGCGAGTTTCAAATCGCCGACGAGCGCCAGGCCATTGAGAACGACAAGGGTGAAAATTCGCACGAGCGCTACAAGGCGCGCCAACGGGCGGTGGTGCTCAAGCGGCTCTCGCGCGGCCTCGTGGTACCCAAGAAGAGCGACTGACCATTCGGGCTACTGCGGCGCGTGCACGGCGTTTTCGTCGGCGGCGGGCCGGGTCGGAGGCGGCGGCGGGGGCCTGAGGCCGGCCGAGGGCAATTCGTACACAATTCGGGCGATGAGTTGGTCGAACGAGTCGAGCTTGGAGAACACGGCGGTGGCCAAGCCGGGTTCGCCGAGCGCTTCGAGTTCTTCGCGGCTGGCGGCCGAAAACAGAAACAGCTTGAGGCCCGTTTCGCCGCCATTCTTGCGAATGCGTTCGATGAGGCCACGCCCGTCGATGTTGGGCATGTGGAGGTCGATGATGGCGAGGTCGAGGTCGAAGAAGCCGTCGATGAGCTTGACGAGGCCTTCGCGGCCGTCGGCGGCGAGCTGAACTTCGACACCCAGTTGGGTGAGGGCGCGGGCGAGCGTCGAACGCCAAATGGCTTCGTCGTCGACCACCAAGACTTTGGGGCGTCGTTGCTGAAACGTCTCGAGCAGGGTGGCGATGGGGCCGAGTTGCGCTTTGTCGACGAACTGAACGCCGACCCCGGCGTCGGTGCTGTGCACGACTTCGGCGTCGACCTGCAGCGTCTGCCCGTTGGGGAGCGTGAGGCGCAGTTCGACCTGGCTGCGCAGCGCGGGGTGAGACGCGCACCGAATGAAGAGGCCACCGCGAGAAATGTCAGACGCGTACTGGGCGGCGAGCTCAGGGAGGTTCTCGAACGCCACGTCGAGCACCGTGCAGAAGCGGGGGGCGATGCGCGGGGCGCCCGGTGGCGGAGGAATGGCACGGCCCTGGCGCTGCTTGCGGGCGTGCAGTTCGACCAAGTCGGTCAACGCCTGGCCCGGTTCGATTTCGACCCAAAAGCCCTTGGCGTTGGCCGAGGGGGGCCCCACGCGCTCGAGCACGCGGGCGCGCTGGCCGCTGAAGACCTTGCCGCCGACGACGAATTTCAGGTGGTATTCGGGCGCGGGGTGTGGAGCGGGAAAGGGGAGAAACAGCATGCCTTCGGCGACGTGACGCGCCCAGGTCTTCAGCATGCCGTTGAGGTCGCCGAATTCGAGCTGCAATGAAGCGGTCGGCAGCGGTTTCACGAACAATGGGTAACGGGTAGCGGCGACTCATTTCAAAGGGTCAAACCGACACCGTGAGTCACGGGCGCTACGGCGGCGCCGCGAGACCCGCTCCGCGTTCGCGGCAACTCGTTGATTTGGCAACGCTTTGTGTCGTTCGCGCTCGAATTGCTCGGCGGGGCGATGGCCAGGCGCAGAACGGCTCGCTTTCGGCGCGTGAGCTTCTCTGCGAACGGTTGGTCGACTTTGCGAGCTGGGGCTTCGAGCGTGGCGCGTCGAAAAGGTCAGGTGACGGTCGACAACGCCGTTCTGACGATGGTGGCGAACCGCACCGCGCGGGCCGTGGCTCCTTCATCGCGTCGCCTCGTCGGGTTGGGCGGGCTCCGGCCATCGCCCGCGCAGAGCTGTTGGGCCTTCAAACCCGGCGGGCTCTGCTTTGTTTGAGAACTCGTCTTGGCCAGCGCCCGGTTGCGGCGGCGAGCGAAGCGGCGCGCACGAGTCGATTCAGACGTTCGGGGGGCTGTACGGCGAGCGAAGGGCGCGGGTCGCGGGGCGTCTCAAACGTTCGATTCTCGGCGCTCTTTCAGGTGGGGCGGCGATTCTCGTCAATTGCTCGAGTGGGTGACTCCGGGTACATGGTTTGCTGGCAAGTCATTGGCACGAGTGGCGAAATTGGTAGACGCAGCGGACTTAAAATCCGCAGGTCCTTTGGTGGACCGTACCGGTTCAATTCCGGTCTCGTGCATGTGGGACGGCCCAACCGAACGGTGAAAAACCGCGTGTTTGCGTGATCGAAGTGATGGCCGTTCGGTCGGGGCTGTTGTAACCCCCACGGGCCATGCTTGAGACCGTCACCAAAGGCTTTCGCGCTGCCAAGAACCGCTTGCTGGGCAAAGCCGAAATCACTCCAGAACTCGTCGACGAATCGCTGCGCGACATTCGCGTGGCGTTGCTCGAGGCCGACGTCGCGTTCGATGTGGTGAAGAAGTTCGTCGCCCGGGTTCGAGAGAAGGCGGTCGGCGAAACGGTGCAGACCACGCTCACCGACAAGGCGGGCAAGAAGGTGAAGGTCTCGGCGGGCGACCACTTCGTCAAGATCTGCCACGACGAGCTCGAAGCGTTGATGGGGCCGGTCGACACAAGCTCAAGCCGAAAGGCCAAGTCAGCGGCATCATGATGGTGGGGTTGCAGGGGTCGGGCAAGACGACGACGACCGGCAAGCTGGCGAACAAGCTCAAGAAAGACGGGCGTTCGCTGCTGTTGGTGGCGGCCGACATTTACCGACCGGCCGCTGTCGACCAGCTCAAGGTGTTGGGCGAAAAGCTCGGGGTGCCGGTCTTTCACGAGGCTGGGCTGCAGCCGCCCGAATTGGCGAAGCGGGCTTATGAACGGGCGCGCGCCGAAAAAATCGACACGGTGATCATCGACACCGCGGGTCGGCTGGCCATTGACGAGCCGCTCATGGCCGAGCTCAACGCGATCAAAGCGAACGTGCAGCCCGACAACGTGCTGTTGGTCTGCGACTCGATGATCGGCCAAGACGCCGTGCGCACGGCCGACACGTTCAACCAGCGCATCGGCATCGACGGGTTCATACTCACCAAGCTCGACGGTGACGCCCGCGGTGGCGCGGCGTTGTCGATCAAAGAAGTCACGGGCAAGCCGATCAAATTTCTCGGCATGGGCGAAGGCCTCGACAAGCTCGAAGAGTTTCGGCCAGACGGCTTGGCGGGCCGAATTCTCGGCTTCGGCGACGTCGTCGGGTTGATGAAAGACTTCGAAGGCGTCATCGACCAAGACAAGGCCGAAGAAGACGCGAAGAAGTTGCTGTCGGGTCGCTTCAACATGCGCGACTTCATCGAACAGATTCAGACTGTTCGAAAAATGGGGTCGCTCAAAGACCTGCTCGAGAAGATGCCGCTGTTCGGTGAAATGACCGAGTCGATGAATTTCGACGAAGGCCGGCTCGACGTCATCGAAGCGATTTTCAATTCGATGACCGAACAAGAGCGGCTCGAGCCGCACCGAATCAACCCGCCGCGCATGCAGCGCATCGCCAAGGGGTCGGGCCGCAAGCCCAACGAAGTCAGCGAGCTGATGCAGCAGTTCACCATGATGCAG
>JBGAIY010000310.1:0-9375 GCA_044225205.1 Myxococcaceae bacterium
GACGACGACGAGAAGCCATTTCATGGGCGCTCGTTCAGCACCGCCCGTGCCGGGCCCAAGTGGCTCAAACCAGGCGCGCGGGCGACCGGGTTGCGCAAGGTTTTGCACAACTGCGAACCCGCTTACCCGGGTACCGACAGCGGGTTCGCGTAGATCGCGCTGACCGGTATGGCCGCGTCAATCGAGCGCAGCTCGAGCACCTCGCCTTCGCGAAAGTCGAAGGTTTCCCAAGTGCCTTGAGGCGTTCGGCGGTGCACCTCGACCCAAGCCGACGAATGCGAAACGAGCACGTATTCGCGAAGTGAAGCGATTTGCCGGTACAGCCTCGCCTTGCGCCCCCGGTCGTAGCCTTCGGTGCTCTCCGAAAGAACTTCGACGATGATCAGCGGGTTGACTGCCGCATTGGGGTCATCGGCCGCGGTCTCGATCTGACCGCAGACCACCGTGGCGTCGGGGTACATGGAGGCATTGAGCAGCGGTATGCGAACGCGCAAGTCAGAACTATAGACGCGGCAGGGCTTGCCCTTCACGGCATTGCGAATTTCTGAGCCCAGGGCCAACGCGAGCGCGGCGTGGTCGGGTGTGCCGCCGGCCATCGCGTAGACGGCACCGTCGAGGTATTCGTGTTTTACCGACGCGCTGGTTTCGGCCCTCAAGTACTCAGGGTAGGCGACCTTCGCCGTCACGGCTGACATGGAGACAGAGCGTAGTCGAAACCTCGTCAAAGCGCTCCGTCAGGCCGCGGGGTAAGACACGTCACCCACGCATGAGCGAGCCCACCTTGCATTCGGCAGAATACTTCGGCGAGCCCCGCGACTTCTGGTGGCACGACGACTTCATCGCGCTCATGGCGAAGCGCTGGCGGCTGGGCGACGCGCACCGGGTGCTCGAAATCGGCTCGGGCGTTGGCCACTGGAGTCGCACGCTCGAGCCGCACTTGCCGCCCGACGTCGACTTCATTGGCCTTGAACGAGAACCGAAGTGGGTGGCCGAAGCGACGCGTCGCGCGAAGGAGGCGGGGCTGGGGCAGCGGCTGCGGTACCTGAAGGGTGACGCGCGCACGTTGCCTTTCGACGACGGGCGGTTCGACCTCGTCACCTGCCAAACCGTATTGATTCATTTGCCCGACGTCGCCGCCGCCGTACGCGAGCTGATGCGCGTGCTGAAGCCCGGTGGGTTGCTCGCGGTGGCCGAACCCAACAACCTCGCCGGCGCGCTGGTGCTCGGCCACACCCGCTTCAACGACGACGTCGAAAAAGTGCTGAACGTGGCGCGCTTGCAACTGGTGTGTGAGCGAGGCAAGGCCGCGCTCGGCGAAGGGCACAACTCGGTGGGAGAGCTGCTGCCGGGCCTCTTTCACCAAGCGGGCCTGACCGGGGTCGAGGTGTACCAGTCAGACCGGCCCGCCCCCCTGGTGCCGCCGTACGAAAGCGCGGCGCAGCGGGCGAACGTCGCCCAAATGGCGCAGTGGGTGCAACGCGACTTTCATTTCTGGGGCCCGACCGAGACCCGCCGGTATTTTCTGGCCGGCGGCGGCACCGAGGCTGAATTCGAACGCCTGTGGGCCGACGCGCGCGACGCAGGCCTTCGAGTGGCCGAAGCGGTGGCGGCGAAGACCGAACATCAGGCGGGTGGCAACCTGTTCTATCTCGTGTCGGGGCGAAAACCCGCGCAGTGACGCGCCGCCTGTGAAAGCATGCGCGCCATGTTCCGGCGTCGACTGCTGCTCGGGGTGTTGCTGTCATTCGCGGCGTGCTCTCGGTCACTCGAGCTGCCCAACCCGCCGGCGCCTCCGGGCCCAGGGTCGATTCAGGGCTCGGTCGTGTTCGCGAAACCTGGCCAGTCGACGCTGGTCGCGGCGAAGGGCGCGACCATTGAAATTCTGGGCACGTCGCTGACGACGACCAGCCTCGAGTCGGGGTACTTCACGCTGTCTCCGATACCGGTGTCGTCGGGCGCGCTGTTGTTGCGCTTCGACGCCGACGGCGACGGGTCGATCGACCACCAAAAGCTCATTCGTCTCGAAGAGGTGCACGCGGGGCCCGGCAAAGACGTGGCGCTCGGCCAGGTGACGCTCGGGGGCAATGCCATTGTGCAAGGCACGGTGCTGCGGGCTGATCAGCTGAGCAGCCCGACCGGCAACGGCGGCACTTCGATTCTGGTGCCGGAGGGCCCGTTTCTGACCTACAGCGGCGACAACGGCGCCTTCACCTTCGAAAACTTGCCCGAAGGCAACCTGACGCTCTCGTTCTTTCGACCGGGCTACATCACCCAGCAAGCGACTGTTCAGTTGCGCCCCGGCGAGGTCTTCACCCTGTCGACGACGTTGCTGACACCCGACGTCAGCGCACCAACCAAGACCAAGGTCAGTGGCGTGGTGACGCTCTTCGGCAGCGCCTCTTCGGCCGGAGTGACGGTGCACGCCGGCAGCTCCCAGACCGCGACGACCGTCGAAGACGGCACCTACACCTTCGAGGCGCTCGACCCCGGGGTCTATGTGTTCGGCTTCGAAAAGACCGGCTTCAACACGGTGTCGCTGCACAGCGTGACGGTGAGCGGGTCGACCACCCAGGTGCCACAGGTGTTGCTGGTGCCAGGCACTTCGACACCTCCCAACCTCGACGCGGGTCAGCCCTACGTGCCCGACGCTGGTTCGATGGTCGACGCCGGTCTGCCCACCGATTCGGGAGTGCCCGACGCCGGTACGCCCACCGATGCCGGTGGCGCCGTTGATTCTGGAGCGCCAGACGCGGGCGTGGTCGACGCGGGGGGGCTCGTTGATTCTGGCCTGCCCGACGCGGGCGTGGTCGACGCAGGAGGCGTGGACGCGGGTGTCACGGACGCCGGAGTACCCGACGCCGGGCCACAAGCGGTCGTCGACCCGACGCCGGCCTTCGCTCAAGTCAACACGTCGTTCACGTTGAACGGCGTGCATTCGCTGGGCGTGCGCCCGTTCGTCTACCACTGGGCGCAGACGGCTGGCACGGCGGTCACCATCGCGAACAACGACACGTTGCTGGCGGCGACGCCGAGCATTCAAGCGCCGGCGACACCGACGGTGCTGAAGTTCACCTTGAAAATCACCGACGCGAACGGCGTCACGAGCCCGGCGTCACCCGAAGTGACGATACCGGTGGCGGCGCCACCGAAAGCCATCATCGGCGATGCCGGGGTGAACCTGGTCTACGCGTCACAGCAAATCGTGCTCGACGGCCGGCCGAGCACCGACCCGACGGGCATCATCGAGTACCGCTGGTCGGTGGCGCCGACCGGCATCGGCATCACCACCACGGCGCTGGGAGACGGCGGGGCCCAGTTGCAGGTGACGATGCCGGCGACGGTGTCGACGGCGGTGGCAGTGACGGCGAGCCTCGACGTGGTGAACGGGCTGGGCGTGCAGAGCACCAGCCCTGCGACGGCGACGTTTCAATTGACGACAGCGGCGGCGCCGTCATGGTCGGTCGACGCCGGGGTGAGTTCGGTGGCCCCGGCCGGCGACGCGCGGGTCGACTTGACGGGCGTGGCGACGGCGCCGGGCATACCGGGGGCGACGTTCACCTATTTGTGGTCGCCGTCGCGCGAGCCCGACTCCGGAGTGGCCGACTGGCAGTTGACCGACGCGACCTCGCCCAACACCAGCTTCATTGCGCCGCACGTCGTGGGTGCGCCACGGCCGATTTACCTGACCTTGACGGCGACGAGCACGTCGGGCCTCACTCCACCGACGAAGGCGGCGACGGTGTGGGTCAACGTCATCGACCGCGCCGCGCCGAACGTGGTGAGCACCAGCATCGTCGGGGGCCGCGGGCCAGCGCAGGGCATGGTCATCGACTTCGACGAGCCCATTGACCCGGCGGCGGTCAGCTCGGTCACGGTGGCCGCGGCGGTTGGCTCGCCGTCTCCGGCGCCGACCATCACGAACCGGTATGTCAACGACAAGCGGCTGACGCTGCAATACCAAGCGGGCGCGGTCGACGGTTCGGCCCAGGTGCTGATCATCGCGAATGTGCGCGACTTGGCGCCCGGCCAACCCAACACCATGCCGACGCAGCAGCTCAATTTCATTCTCACGACGCAGTGGTCTCCGGCGTACGAGTCGGTGAGCACGTCGGCGACCGACCCCCACCCCGGCATCACCGCCATCACCGACGGTGGCACACCGCGGGTGTTGGTCTTCGGCCGCAACGGCAACCAGCCGTGGTTCTTGGCACCAGTCGACCCGACGTCGTGCAGCACCCCGCCCTGCTTGGTGCCCGACGACACGACCGCGCCTTCGGCGACGTTGACGTCGGCTCCGGTGCGTGGGCCCCGCGGGTCGGTGCTCAACGGTCAGACCTACGCGACCATGCAGGTGAAAGACTTCGTGGGTGACGCGGGCGTGGCGTACGTCAACAACGGCACGGGCTGGGCGCTCATCGACCCGCCGCCGGGCACCGTGTTTTCAGACGGTACAGCGCTGCACAGCGTGTACGCCGAAAACAACGCGCTCAAAATCGTGAAGCTCGACCCAACGACGAAGCTCTGGTCGTACGCCGACGCGGGCATCATCACGACCGACGCGACCAACTTTCCCACCGACACGGCGAGTGACCCATTGCCGATTGGCATCAGCACGTCGACGAACGACACGGTGGTCGTGGCAAAGACGAGCAAGACCGGGCAGCTGCGGGCGTTCATCAACAACCCGAAGAACAGCACCACGTGGGCCGCCATGGGCAGCTTGGGCTTCAACGGGGTCGACCCGGTCATCGAGGGCCGCAGTGCGATTTCGCCGTTCTACCCGAACAGCGCGTACACCTCGGTGCGTCAGGCGAGCGGGCGGCTGTACATGGTCATCTACGGAGACGTGAACAACGCGTACGAGTTCTTTTCGACCGGCGTCTCGGGGTTCGACGTGCTCTACCACGCGAGCGCGATGTGGCTGGTCGCCGCGGTGAACGGTCAAATTCTGATCAGGTACATACCCTACGGCACGGTGACGGCGTACGCCTACCCGGGGCCGGGCGCGGGCGGTTCGCTCAACAACGACACCTCGTGCGTGGCCGACTCACCAGAGCTGACGTTTTCGCAAGAGAAGGTCTTCGTGGCGTGGGCCGAACACTGCGGCGCCAACCCGTGGAAAATGTATTTTCGTTCGCTGTACTGAACTTCGCGACCCAAGAGGCGACGCATGAGCGTGTTGAGTGTGGGAGTCATGATGGTGACGATGGCGGCGGCCGACGGTGCCAACCCGGGCCTCGGCGTGCTCGACTTCGCCGCGCAAGGCGGCGCGTCGAACGAGCTGGCGGCGGCGCTGTCGACGCTGACGTCGCAAGAACTCGAGCGCCTGGGCGTGTTTCGGGTGAGCAGCGCCGAGACGATGCGCGTCATGCTCGGGGTCGAGCGGCAGCGGCAACTGCTCGGCTGCGACACCTGCTCGGGCAGCGTGCTCAACGACTTGTCGAACTACGACTTCGTCATTTCGGGCAAGGTGCTCAAAACGAAGACCGACTTCACGCTCTTCATGTCGCTCGTGCCGGTGGGCTCGAGCGCGGCGACCAGCTCGGCCAGGGTGAGCGCGGCGACCGAGACCGCGCTCATGCAAGAGGTGCGGCCCACCGTCATCAAGCTCATCGGCAAAGTGCTCGAAGGGCGCCAGGGCTCCATCATCATCACCTCGTCTGAAGTGGGCGCGGCGGTGAAGGTCGACGACTCGCAAGTTGGCACGACGCCCATCGACGCCATCACCGTTGGCGCGGGGCCGCACTTGATCTCGGTCGAAAAAGAGGGTTTCTCGGCGGTGCGCAAAGAAGTGAAGGTCACGCCCGATCAGGTGACCGAGACGTCGGTACGCTTGGTGCCGAGCCCCGACACCATCAGCGCCTATGAGTCACGGGCGAAGCGGCTGCGGTACCTCGCGTGGGGTACTGCGGGCCTCGCCCTGGCCGGAGTGGTGCTGGCGGTCGTTTCAGAATCGCGCAGCGCGGCCCTGTATGGCGATGTCAACGTACCGGGCACCTTTCAGTACCACCGCGCGGCACTGTTGCGCGGGGTCGAAGTCGAAGGCGACGTGAACCACCGCACCGAGGCCACTGCGCTGCAAAACCAATTGCAGACCTGGCACGCCCTGTCGCTCACCGGCATTGGCGTGGCGGCGGCGAGCGCGGTGGCGTCGGCCGTGTTGTTCATTTGGGGCGAAGACCCGGCGAAGTACGAGCCGTTTCACAAGGTGAACGCGAAGCCCGCCGCGCCCAAGGTCTCCATCGCTCCGACGTTGGGTGGCGTGGTCGTCTCTGGTTCGTTCTGACCCACGTCATGTTCGGGGTGCTCGCCTTGGTGATGACGGCCGCAAACCCCGTGGTGCACGTCGCCTTCGACCTGACCCCATTCGTCGAAGACACCGGGGCGCCGACCTTGCGGGTGACGGTGTACAACCGCTCGCCCAAGCCGGTGCCGTTCGTCACGTTCGAGCAAGACGCGTGCTTCGCCCACTTCTATTTGTCGTTGGCGGTGAGTCGCGGTTCGACGCCCGAGGCGCCCACCGCTTGCGCGGTGTTGTCGTTTCCCGGCGTGAAGACGACGATGGAGCCCAACGGGCAATTCGTTCGCACGTTGTCATTCGCCAAGCTGTACCCCGGCGCGAAGTGGCCGGCGGCGAGCTACCCCGTGAAAGTGGAGTGGAACCCGTCGCGCCTGGCCGCGGCGCTGGGAGCGCGCTTCGGGGTGCAAGCCGAGCAGACGAGTCACAATGCCTCGGCGGTGGTGGTGGTTCACGCCCAAAGCCAATTCGACGTGAAGCGAGGTGAGACGGTGACGTTGCCCGACGGCGCGCGTTTTTCGTTCGAAGGCCACAGCCACAAAATGACCAAGGGAGATTCGGAGTCGCCGCTCATGGTGTCGGGCCGGGTGACCGCGCCCAAGGCGACCGAAGCCGAGGCCTTCACCGCTTACGTCTTCGCCCGGCAGACGCGCTTCTTTACCGTCGGGCCACACTTGCTCTTTCGCCTCGACGACTCCGTGTACGGCGAGTCAATGAAGCTGACGTATTTCGGGCCCGTCACCGAGCCCTGATGTGCGGCGATGTACCACGCTTGCTTCGGAGCGAGCGCGGCGCAGGTTCGGTCGCGAAAGCGTCTCGGCTCCACCGAACTTGGCGATACCATGGCCCCGCGTGCTCCCCTCCGTCACGGCCGTGCTCACCCAGCGCGAAGGCACCTTGGCGAAAGTGCCCTTTCCGCTCCTGTTGGGCGCGGTGGCACACGAGAAGAGAACCTGCACGCTCGAGCTCAAGCTGCGCAACTTGGAAAAGCGCATCGCCTTCGAAGACGGCGCAGCGGTTGAGTGCACGAGCAACCTGCTGCACGAGACGCTCGGCAAGTACCTGGTCGGCAAGACCAAGCTGACCGAGCAGCAGTACCAGACGTTGCTCAACGAGTCGGCCACGACGGGCAAGGCCATGGGCACGCTGCTCGTCGAAAAGCAGCTGCTGCCGGCCTTCGAGTTGTTTCGCCACCTGCAGGCGAACTTGGCGCACAAGCTGCTCGACGTCTTCAAGTGGAGCGACGCGAAGTGGCGCATCACCGACCCCGAGCCGGTCGCGACGCCCATTCGGCTGAACGTGCACCAGTTGATTTTCACGGGTTGCGCGCACATGCCGCCCGAAATGGTCGAGGCGCACTTGCCGCTGCGCGACGAGCAGGGGCTCGGGCTCACACCCAACGCGGCCGACGACCTCAAGCTCAAAGGCAAAGACGCGCGGCTCTTGCAGTTGCTCAAGGGCAAGCCGGCGCTCGGCGCACTGTGTGCTTCGCTCAACACCGACCGCCGAGCGGTGTTGCCGAAGTTGCTGGCGCTCTTCGTGTTGGAGCGGGTGGCGGTCGTCGAGGCCGCGCCGCCTCCCGCCGGGTCGACCGTGCGCCCACCGGCGGTGCCCGACAACCCCGCCCCGGCCCTGACGCCGCCGCCGCCTTCGCTCAGCCCCCCGTCGCCCGCCGCGCCCGAAGACGACGAGCCGGCGCGAAACCAGCTCTTGGCGGAGTTCTTGTCGCACCGGCTCAAAGACCCGTTCGAGCTGCTGGGCGTCGGGGTCGACGTGAAGCCGGGCGCGCTCCAGCAAGCCTTTCTGGGCAAAGCCCAGCTGTTCTCGCCTCAGCGGTACACCTCGGCCGAGCTGAAAGAAAAGGCCGAGACGCTGCTGCTCGCGGCCGCTCGGGCGTACGGTGCACTGTGCGAGCCCGAGGGCCTGCAGCTGCACACCCGCCGCCGCGAAGTCGCGCTCGAGGGCCAGCGTCGAAAACAGACCGAAGCCGCGGCCGACCATTTCAAAATTCGAACGAGCTTGCTCGACGCCGACAGCCAGTTCGAAGAGGGCCTCAAGCGATTGGGCCAAGGCCACGCGCGCCAGGCGGTGGAGTACTTCGAGTACGCCTGCGACATCGAGCCCAAAGCCCGGTTCGTCGCGTACCTGGCGTGGGCACGATACCGGGCGGCCCCCGAGCGCGAAGGGCCCCGCGCGCTCAACGAGTTGGCCGAGGCGTGCGCGAGCGAGCCCGAATGCGAAGAGGCGTGGGCGTTTCGCGGCGACGTGGGGTTGGCGCTCAACCAGCTCGACGTGGCCGAAGACTGTTACCGCAAGGCGTACAAGCTCAACCCCGCGCAACGCCGGTACCCCGAGGCCATTGCCAAGTTGGCCAAGCGCAAGAAGGGGTAGCACGCCCGGCTCACGACGCCCAGCGGTTGCGTGACTGTGCGTCGTGCAGCACGCGCACGTGTTGAACCATGCGGTCGAGCTGGCGTTGGAGCAACGGGTCGGTGGTCTCGTGACCGAGACCCATGGTGCCCAACGGCTCGGGCTTGCGGCGCTCGCTCGCGGCGAGGGCGAGTTCGGTCAGCAACCCTTCGAGGGCTTGAGCCGTTTCGGCCGGCAACGACGGAGCCCCCGGCAACGTGGGCACGGCGATGGCCGCCCAGCAGAGCCGGCGCAAGTACAAGAGCATGGTCATCACCGGCTCGAGCTCGGGAGCCCCGACGGCATGTTCGGCGACCAAGCGTTGAAACGACACGTCGGCGTTGATCATCGCCACGCCAAAGGCCCGCCGCGCCGACGACATTTCGGCGTCGCTCGCTTTGGGCACCCGGGCGAGCACTTCGAGCAACCCGCGCAGCGCCCGCAGCGCGACCGCCAATTCGTCGGCGATTCGCGCGCGTTCAGACGTGGGCCACACCAGCCGCGAGGCGACGAGTGCCGCGAGCCCCGCCACCGCCGTCATGCCTGCGCGAAGCGCCGCGAGCCCGGGGTGCAGGCCGTTCAATTGAGCGAGCAGCACGAAGGTCGGCGTCAACAGGGCGGCGTACAGCCCATAGTTGACTTGCAACACCGACACGCTCACCGCGCTC
>JBGAIY010000311.1:0-9328 GCA_044225205.1 Myxococcaceae bacterium
CGTCGGCTCCGGTCGCGCCCCCGGCGGCCAAGAAGTAACCCGGCCCCTCGTCTCTCAATTCGCTCCCGCGTGGCCTGCCGTTGCCGCGCGGGAGTTTTTTGGCCCGGGGTCACGGCTCGCCGAGCACCACCGTCTGGGCGCGGTCAGCGAGAGGGCGCAACGCCGCCGGCCACTGGGCACCTTCGACTCGGCATTCCAGCGACTCGAACGAAGCCCGCAGGGCCGTTGCGAAGGTACGCTGCGCGGCGGAGGGCGACGTCGACGCCACCCGCAAGGTCAACGAGCCCGCCCGAACGAGCCCCTTGAGGCTCGCGGGCCGGCACGAAAACGTCAGCGTCACCCCAGCGCCAGACGCGGCGCTCACCACGGCGCCGCACGCCTCGGCGTCGAGAACGTCGAAGTCGAACACGCCTTCTCGGTTCTGTTCGAAGACGTTCTGCGCGGCGGCCACCCCCGCGGGCCCGAACCCGTCGACCGTGAGCGACGAGACCTTCTTCACCTTGCCCAAAGACAATTCGTGCAACAGCGCGGCGGTGCTGGCATCGCTGCCCGACGCTGCGCGAATCGACGCCCAGTGGAGCGGCGCCGAAGCGCTGACGGCCTTCAAGGCTTCGCCCAGCAGCGACGCCGCCCCTTCGACGTGACGCACATTCGAAAGTTCAGGTCGGGCCAAAAATTCGGCGCTCGGCGAAGCGACGACGACCGCCGTCAGCGTGCGCATGCCGTCGTCGACCCGCGGCGAATCGATGAACATCGCCTTCGAGGGTAAACCGCGCTCGAACTCGACCAAGTCGACCGCGACGAAGTCTCTCCAGGGCGCCAACCAGCCGCCGCGAATTCGCTCGAGCAGGCGGTTCGCCGCGGTCTGTTTCTTGGGGTTGAACTGGAGCGCCAGGTATTCGCCCCGGGGGTCTTGCGCTTCGATCAACGCGTCGGCCAACACCCGGCGCGGGGCGTCGTCGAAGGGCGCGGCCCAGACCGCGGCCCACAGCGAGCCGAGCGTCGAGGCCGGAGCCGCTTGGGCGAGACCGTTCACGAGCGCCCGCGCGCGAGCAATGGTGGCCGCAGGCACGGTGACCGCCCGGCGGTCGGTCAGGTCGTCGGTCAACACCGGCTGGAGCGCGCGAGCGTGGGCCCGGCTCCGCAAGGCCGCTTCTTCGAGCCTCGTTCGAACCGTCGCCCCTCGTGCCGCCACGAGCAGGCGACCCAGGCTCCCAGCGACCTCGGCGGAGTCGCTCAAATGGCTGGCAAGCTGCTGTTCGGCGAGCTCGGCCAGGCGAGGGTCGGGCTGAAAGCGCAGGAGCGCCTCGAGCTTGGCCAGCGACTGCCCGCGGCGCGCGCCTCGGTAGAGGCCAAACGGCTCGACCAGAAAGGCGTCGAGCAGCCAGACCAGGTCGCTCGACCGAGCCTGCTCGGCCACCTCGAGCCAGGCCCGGTGGGCGTTGCGTTGCCCCGTCGCCGCGAGCGGGTCGACCGTACCGCGGGCGTGCCGCGCCACTTCACGGGTCAACTCCAGCAGCTCGGGCCCAGGAGCCACAGCCCACTGGGCCAACAGGGCTTCCAATGCTCGACCGACCTCACCCTGCTCGAGCGCCGTGATGACCGAATCGAGACGAGCCATGGCAACGCTTCAGCGCTTGCGGCGAATCGGCGCCATGGTTTCTGACACGACTTGGGTCAACCGGTCGCGCAGACCCACCAAGGCGTTCTCTCCGGTCACCGATTCGAGCGCCTGCATCACGGCTTCTTCAATGGCGTCGAGGTCGCGAAACGGCTTCGCCAAGCAGACGTCGGGCCGCTCGTCGCCCAGCGAAAAGGGCTCGGGGTGCGCGGTGATCAACACCACCGGCAACCCCGGTATTCGGCGGCGCGCCTCGGCCACGATTTCGGCCCCGTGCATGCCCGGCAGCTGCTTGTCGACGATGAGGCAGTCGACCTGGCCTTCGACCACGTACACGAGGCCCTCTTCGCCCGAATTCGCCGTGGTGACCGAATGGCCCACCCGCGTCAACACCCGGGCAATGAGGTCGCACACGGCCGCGTCGTCGTCGATGACGACAATGCGCGCGCTCATCGAAAACTCCGTGTGTCTGTCACGCCCGACTCGGTGCCCATGTTGGCCGCCCGAGCATAGACGACCTGGCCCACCTGAGGGGTGCGAACATGTCAGGCCAACTCGCTATAAGGCGCACCATGGCTGACACCTTTGAACGAGACCTGCGCCGCGCCGAAAAGGAGCTGAGTCGCCGCGACCCGGTGCTGGGCCGACTCATCAAGAAAGCCGGCCCCTGCCGCCTCGAAAAGGCGACTCATTTCGAGCCTTTCGAGTCGTTGATGTCGTCGATCGCCCACCAGCAGCTCACGGGCAAGGCCGCCGAAACGATTTTGGGGCGGCTCAAGGCCAAGTTGGGAGACGGCGAGTGGCCCACCGCGAAAAAGTTGGCCGCCACCCGGCTCCCCAGCCTTCGGTCGTGCGGGTTTTCACGGGCCAAAGGGCTCGCGCTCAAAGACCTGGCCGCCAAGACGCTCGACGGCACCGTGCCCACCGCGAAACAGCTCCACGACATGCCCGAAGACGCCATCGTCGAACGGCTGACCGAAGTTCGCGGCATCGGCCGGTGGACGGTCGAAATGATGTTGATGTTTCGGCTCGGCCGGCTCGACGTGCTGCCGGTCGACGACTTCGGGGTGCGCAAGGGGTACTCGCTGCTGTACCGCAAAAAAGAAATGGTGAAGCCCAAAGAGCTGTTGGCGCTGGGCGAGCCGTGGCGGCCATTTCGCTCGGTCGCCAGTTGGTACATGTGGAGGGCCCTGGAGTAGCCCCGTCACAGCCGCCGCCGCCACGCGAGGGCCGGTCGCTCGACCGAAAAGTACAGCACCGCCCCGAAGGCCATGACGGCCGCGGTGAAGGTGGCGAACGCCAGCACGTCGTGTTCACGCAACACCTCGCCCCACCACCGGTCGACCAGGTGCAGCGCGATTTTGTGGCTGAGGTACAGGCTGTACGACATGGTGGCGATGGGGCCAGCCAGCGGCACCGGGCGAAACGAGGGGCTCGCGCACGCCAGCACGAAGAGCGCCATGGCCACCGCGAGGGCGGGGTAACCGAAAATCGTCGCGAGCGGCGAAATCGGCTCTTGAAAGAGCACGGCGCAGCCGCCGAACACGGCCAGGGCGAGGCCGGCCACCCACCACCGACGGTCTTGCCCAGCGCGCCACCACGCGGGCCGGTACTTCTCGATGAGCGCCAGCCCGATGCCCATGAGCAGCCCGTCGAGCCGGGTCAAAGTCGGGTAGTAGATGCGCTCGAAGTACGCTTTCACAAGGTCGCGAGACTCGTCGTCGGGTTTCACCAAGGGGGCGAGCGCGGAAAACCAGACGTGGGCTCTCCACGCCATGCCGGCCAGCACGAGCGTCACCACCCCCACGACCACGGTCTTCGCGTTGACCTTGCGCGCCAAGAGCAAAGCGCTGACGGAGGGAAACACGAGGTAGAAGTGCTCTTCGACACACAGCGACCAGGCGTGTGAAAACGTCTTGGCCGACGAGAAGTCGATGAGCAGGTTCTGCGTGAAGGTCAGAAACTGCCACAGCGGCTGAATCGCCTCGCGTTCGTTGGTGGCGGGCACCGTGAAATACACCGCCAGCACGACGAGGTAGGCCGGCAAAATTCGAAACGAGCGCCGCAGGTAGAATTGCTTGAACGCCCCTGGGCGGGCGACCAATTCGAACCACTGCCGGGCGATCAAAAAGCCGCTGAGCGCGAAGAACAGGTCGACGCCCACCCACCCGAGTTGGGTGACCGCGGGCCACGGCGAGCCCAACTTCAACGTGCCGGCGTGAAACACCATCACCCACAGAATCGCCAGCGAGCGCAGCACGTCGAGCCCCGGCAAGCGCCCTCCGGCGTTCACGGCCTTCATGCGAGCGGGGTGTAGCGTTGGGCCGCGGTACGGGCAATTTCACGACGATTCGCGGCCGCCGGGCCACATGAACAAACGGGGTGGCCAGCGTATGTTCATGCGCCCGTGACCCCCGCCCCACCGCCGCCCGCCCCCGACGACACCAGCGACCTCGCTCAACTCGGGTACGCGCAAGAGCTGCTCCGGTCGATGGGCGCTTTTCAGAACTTCGCGCTCAGCTTCTCGGTCATTTCGATTCTGACGGGCGCGGTGACGCTGTACGGCGACGGCCTCAAGTGGGGCGGCCCCTTGGTCATGACGCTCGGCTGGCCGCTCGTGGCGGTGTTCACCTGCTTCATCGCGGCGTCGCTCGCCGAACTGGCGTCGGCGTTTCCCACGGCGGGGGCGCTGTACCACTGGGCGTCGATGCTGGGAGGCCCCGGCACGGGGTGGGCGACCGCCTGGCTCAACACCCTGGGCCAGTTCGCGGTCACCGCCGCCATCGACTTCGGGCTCGCCACCTTCGTCGCGCCGCTGCTCGGTTGGCCGACGACCCGAGACCACGTGCTGCCCATTTTCACGGTCATTCTGCTGAGCCACGCGGTGCTGAACCACGTCGGCGTGAAGCTGGTGTCGGCGCTCAACACCGTGTCGGCCTGGTACCACGTGGCGGGAGTCGTCATCATCATCGTCGCGGTGGTGGCCCTGGCGCCCAAGCAGCCGGTCGCGTTTCTGTTCACGAGCTACTCGCACGACCCGACCTCGCTCTTGCCGGGGTTTCTCATCGGCCTCATGCAACCCGCGTGGACCTTCACGGGCTACGACGCGTCGGCCCACGCGTCTGAAGAAACGGTCGACGCCAGCCGCAACGCCCCCAAGGGCATCATGTTGGCCGTGGTGGCAAGTGGCGTGGCGGGCTGGTTCATGTTGCTCGCGGTCACGCTCGCCATTGCCGATTTGCCGGCCCAAGCCACGGCCGAGAACCCGTTCATCGCGGTGCTGCACACGTCAATGGGGTCGGTCGGCACCGCGTTGGTGTGGGTGTGCGTCGCGGCGATGTGGTTCGCCGGGTTGGCCAGCGTGACCAGCAATTCGCGAATGCTCTACGCCTTCGCTCGAGACGGAGGCTTGCCCTTCTCGGCCTCGCTGGCCCGAGTGTCGAAGCGCTTTCAGAGCCCCCACGTGGCGGTCTGGGTAACGGCCGCCATGGCGCTGCTCGTCACCGTGTGGAGCGAAGACGCGTACAACGTGATGGTCGCGCTCTCGACCGTGGCGCTCTACGCGAGCTACGCGTTGCCGATTTGGGCTGGTTT
Source organism: Myxococcaceae bacterium (assembly GCA_044225205.1). Classification (GTDB taxonomy): domain Bacteria; phylum Myxococcota; class Myxococcia; order Myxococcales; family Myxococcaceae; genus JAEUJT01. The sequence continues at coordinate 5,216 of JBGAIY010000311.1, forward strand.
TCGCAAGCGGCGAAGCGGCGGCTGGCCCCGGGTGGGGCCCTGGCACCTCGGCCGCGCCAGCAACCTCGTCAACGCGGTCGCCCTGGGGTGGGCGGCGTTCATGCTGGTGGTGATGTCGCTGCCGCCCAACGGCAAGGCCGGCCTCACCTTTGGCGCCACCGTCGCGCTCTTGGTCGCGGCCTGGTACGGCGGCGTGCGACGGCGGTTCAAGGGGCCGACGTCACCCGTGGGCCGCTGAGCGTCTGGGGCACCCGCCACGAGCGGGCACTCGAGAATGCGGTTTGACGTCGCCGTCGAACGTGGAGCCCGAGCGAGACTGGTCGCCGTGCCTGCGGCCAGGCCACCTGCCCCGAACGACCGAGCCGAGCGAAAAGCAACCATTCACTTGGTTTGAGCGGTTTCGCGACCGAACCTGCGAATTCTCTGGGCTCAACGCGCCCGACGCGGGGCAGCGTCGCGTCGAAAGCACGCCGCCTGGTGGTCATTGACGATGCCGACGGCCTGGAGCCACGCGTAGGCGATGGTCGGCCCGCAGAACTTGAACCCCCGGCGTTTGAGTTCTTTTGAAACCCGTTCAGACAAGTCATTCGACGCGACGACGGTTCGGCCGTCACCCACGACCACCTTGCCGTCGGTGAACGACCAGCAAAACTGAGCGAAGTCTTCACCCCGGGCCTGCATTTCGCAGAACAGCTGCGCGCCGCGAATGGTGGCTTCAATTTTCGCCCGCGCGCGCACGATGCCGGCGTCGCCCATGAGCCGCTCGATGTCGGCTTGGCCGAAGCGCGCGACCTTCTTCGGGTCGAATTGCTTGAACGCTTTTCGAAACGCGGCGCGCTTGCGCAAAATGACCGACCACGAGAGCCCGGCTTGAAACCCCTCGAGCATCAGCATTTCCCACAGCATGCGCGGGTCGCGTTGCGCGACGCCCCATTCTTCGTCGTGGTAGGCGGCCATCAATTCGTCGTGTTGCGCCCACGAGCAGCGCGTTCGTTCGTTTTTCACCGCCGTTGAATACGTGCCGGGTGCCCCGCTGTCACGTGTACGGTGGGCCGAGTTGTTCACCGCGCCACGGCGTGTAGGCTCATGGGCCCATGAGCGGCTTAGACCACGTCGAAACGACCGCCGAATACCGAAGGCTGGTCGAGCGACTGACCCACGTGCGCGACGACGTGGCGACCTGGAGCGTCTTGGGCGACGTGCTCATGGCCGCCGGGCACCCGCGAGGGGAGTTCATCGCGCTCGACCGAGCGCGCGCCACCGCGGTCGGCACCGACCGCGCGTTTCTCGAGCGGGCCCGTACCGACCTGCTCGCCCGAAACCGCGAAGTGCTCTTGGGCCCGAGCGCGCTGCTGGGCGACCTGTTGCTGACCTGGCACCTCGGGTTCATCGCCACGGTCGAAACGCCCAATCACCCGATTCACCCCGACTGCGTGCGGCTGCTCCGGAGCCACCCGTCTGGTCAGCTGGTCGACACCTTGTGCCTGCGGGCCGACGACCTGCGGCACTACCTCGGGCAAGAAGCGGTGTACCCGGCTCCCGTGCGGCACCTCGTGATCAAAGGCCCACCGTGGGGCCAGCCGGCGAACCTCGAAGCCACCGAGGCCGAGCTGCCCTGCCTTCGTTCGCTGCGGGTCAGCCACCTCGCACACGTCGACCTCTCGACGTTCGACGCACGCCTCGAGCGGTTGGCCCTCGAGCCCCCTTTTGGCTACGTCGGTGGGCTGAGCGCGTTTCTCACGTCGCACACCGTGGGTGAACTCGAGCTGTCGACGCCCGAATTCTTGACCGACGTGCCGGTGGGCCGCGCGCCCGAACGGGTGAGCATCAAAGCGCACCTCACGGGTCGTTTCTTGGCGATGCTCGGTACTGAAATCAAGCGCACCCAGGTCACCGCGCTCGACCTGTTCGACTGCGAAATACCGAGGAGCGACTTCGCTTCGGTCGCGGCGATGCTGCAGGGCAGCTGGCGCCACGCAACTGTCAAACTGCCGCCGGCGGCGCGCCAACACGACGCAATCAAACGAGCGCTGCTCGCCCGCCGCGCTTCGTGAAACCCACCCAGCCCGAACCGATCTTCAAGAACCCGGCCGCTCGCCCACGACGAACGACGCCCGCAGCGCCCCCTCTCGCAACATGAAGACCGAGAACGTCATGGCGTACGCCCCGAGCACGTCGATGGTGTAGTGCATGTGGGCCAAGAAGACGGTCGCGACGACGGCCAGGTGCAACCCCAGCATCACCCAGCGCAGCGACCGAAACGGCCACACGTACAGCAGCAACAAGAACGTCGTCGACGTGTGGCCCGAAAAGAACAGGTCTTTGGTCAAAGTGACCTGGGCGCCCGAGTCGGGCTGAAAAAAGGCAACGGGGTTGACGAGGTGCCAGAACGCGCGCCACCGGGCGTCGTCGCCCATGCCGGCGTGCAGGTCTTGGCCATTCACCGGGCCCAGGCCCGTGACGGCGATGCACACCCCGCGCACGAGCGACACCAGGCCCGAACTCACCATGTACCGAACGAAGTGGTCGCGGTGCAGCACCAGCAGCGCCAGGGCGACCGGCACGTACGCCAACAACCAGACGAAATAGTTCCACCGGTCGACCCACGCGACGTACGGCACGTGGTCGAGCACCCAGTCGGGCAACGTCGGCGCGTGCTGCACTTCACGCCACAGCGCCAACCACAACATCACCGCGGCGCACGCGGCGCGAAAAGCGAAGCTCGCGACGACGAGACCGAGCGTCGCCTTCGGTGGGCTCACGTCTCCAACGCCACCGCGGCGGCGTGCATGACCGACGCGACCCGCGCGGCGTCGTGCACCTGGTCTTCGCTCAACCCACCTTCGAGCGCTTCTTTCTCGTGCGCCTGCATGCACACTTCACAGAAGTTGATGGCGCTCACCGCCAGACAGAACAGGTCGAAGTCGGGCTTGTTCGAAGCGACTTGGGTCGTGCGCATCATGCGCAAGCGCGCCGGCTTCTGCGAATAGACCTCTTTGCCGATGGCGTGGCGAAAGCGGTAGTACACGTTGTTCATGCCCATGAGAATCGACGCGGCCTTCGCGTCGTCGAGGGTGCCGTCTTCGATGCCGGCCGCTTTCGCGTCGGCCAACACCGCCGCCACCAACTTCGGGTTTCGCGAAGCGTAGGCACAGGCCAACGCGGTGCCCCAGGTTTGAGCCGCGTTCAACGCGCCGGGCTGCAGCACGTTTTGGAGGTTGATTTTGATGTCGCGGGCCGCGTCGGGCAGCGTTTCGCGAAGCGCATTGACGTGTTCCATGGGGGTCTCCTGGCGGTTCAAGCCGTCGTTTCAAAAACAGGGGCGTGGCAGGCGCACCCACCACACCCCGAGTTGCTTCACCTGGTTCGATGCGAAAGAAAATTACGCCGACTTCTTCAGCTTCTGGGTCAGCGTGTCTTCGCCCTTCTTCCAATTGCAGGGGCACAGTTCGTCGGTCTGCAAACCGTCGAGCACGCGCAGCACTTCGTCGACGTTGCGGCCGACCGACAGGTCGTTCGCGGTCGAGTACCGAACAATGCCCTGCGGGTCGACGATGATGGTCGCGCGGAGCGCCACTTCGGCGGTGGGGTGAATGATGCCGAGGTTCGTGCCCATGCTCTGGCCGATGAACAGCAAGGGGTGCTTCAGGTTCTTCAGGTCGGCGTGGTTCTGGCGCCACGCGAGGTGGGAGTGCTCGTTGTCGGTGCTGCCACCCAACACGACCGCGCCGCGGTCGGCGAAGTCTTTCAACTTCTTGTCGAACTCGACGATCTCGGTCGGGCACACGAACGTGAAGTCTTTCGGGTAGCTGTACAGAACCAGCCACTTGCCGGCGAAGTCTTTGTTGGTGATGTTCTTGAACTCTTTGCCCTTCTCGATGCTGACGCAGGCGGGGGCGTTGAAGTCAGGGAGCTTTTGGCCAGGGGTAAGCATGTGTCGTCTTCTTTCTCTTGTGAGGGTGGGTGCTGCGAGGAACTTCACTTCTTCGTCTTCGGGTTCTGGTTCATGACGAGCTTTCGCCCGCGCTTCACGACTATGTTTTCGAGCACGTCATTACCTTTGAGCCGCGAATCATCACCAACTCGCACCGCTTTCCACGGCACGTCTTCGAT
>JBGAIY010000312.1:0-9323 GCA_044225205.1 Myxococcaceae bacterium
ATTTTCGCACGTTCGACAGGTTTGGGGGCAGCGTCAGCCGCCCTTTTGACACTTCGGCCCACAGCGCTTCGCCGAGGTCGCGGTACGTCCGGTCAAGGTCTCGGTTGAGCACATTGTTGGTGGTTTTGGCCTGGGCGAGTGAGGTGAGGTACTCGACCTGGTCACGCAGCACGGCCAGCTGGGCTTTCGATTCTTCCCACGAGGCCTGAATTTGCTTCACCAGCTCGTTCTGCTTGGGGTCTGACGGCAGCGCCATGGTGACGACGGTATCACCGCTTCACGAAGCGAGCACCGAAGAAGCCGCCGCCGTCGACCTGGTGCGGCCACACCCGCAACACCGCCCCTTCACCGTCGAGCGAAAACTCCGGGTGTGCCGCGAGAAAGGCCTCGACGACGGCTTCGTCTTCTTCGTGCAGCACCGAACAGGTGCCGTACACGAGGCGGGCTTGCGGCTTCATCGCGCGGGCGACCGTGTCGAGAATGCTGCGCTGGGTTTTCGCGAACTCGGCGATGGCGTCTTTCTTCAATTTCCACTTTTGGTCGGGCTCGCGGCCGAGGGTTCCGGTGCCACTGCAGGGCGCGTCGACCAAGACGACGTCGGCCAAGTCAATGCGCGGCTCGAGTGGAAAGCTGACGTGCCGCAGCCTTGCTTCGGCCACCCGGGTCTTCGCCTCTTTGAGCCGCTTGGCGCTCGCGTCCCACGCGTAGACGCGGCCCTTCGGGCCCACCTCGTCGGCCAAGAACAGGGTCTTGCCGCCCGCCCCGGCGCAGTAGTCGACGACGGTTTGGCCTGCTTGGGCTTGGCAGTGCGCCGCCAGCATCTGGCTCCCCAGGTCCATGACTTGGAGGCGCCCTTCTTTCATGTACCGCGAATCGAAGACCGCGCGACTCTCGGTGTCGGCACGCAGGGCGTCACGCCACTCGGCGCACGGCACCAACGAAAACCCGTCGGCGGCGAGCACCTCGAGCAATGCGTCACGCGACCCGCTCGGCCGCGCCCGAAACGTCATGAAGGGCTCGCGGTTGAGCGCCGCCAGAATCGAGTCGAGTGCGTCGGTGCCCAACCCTGCCGACGCTGCCGACGCGGCGATCGCCTCAGCCAACCAGGTGGGAAAGGAGTGCTGATTGGCGGCGCGGTCAACCGGGGTCACTCCAAGATCGACCTTCGCTTCATGTTCGACGACTTTGGCGATGACCGAGTCGGGCAGTGAACGAGGCCGAACCGGGCCGGGCAGCGCCAATTCGAGCATGACCCGCTTCGCGGTCGCGCCGGTCATTTCGCGTCTCCACAGAGCGAAGCGCATGATCGCTTGGTCTTCGGTGAGCTGCAGCTTCGACGGAGGCCAGCCGTGCGCCCTGGCCGACAAGTCGAGCCGCCTCAGGTGGCGCGAGAGTTCTCGGGTCGCAAAAGCGACGAAGCGCCGTTCTTTGCCGCCGAGCTTCTCGTGTTCGGCGAGCTGTTCAGAAATCGCCGCGCGCAAGGGCTTGCCTTTGAGTACCGCCACGTGCCCCTTGACCGCTGCCGAAACGGCCAGCCGCGTGGGCTTGCCCACGACGTTGCCCAATTCTGAAACGGCGCCCGGCTGACCGTCGTCGTCTCGGTCGGAGTCGGCTGCGCTCGAATGCTCGGCCACGCCGTCACCTCCCAAATTTCGCCAGTTAAATCAAGCGACTGGCCAAAAGGTGCCAGGTACCTTGTACTGAGAGGTGCCAGGTACTTGGTACCGCAACTTTGCCGCTGAAACTCCCGATACTTTGGCGATGTTTCTTCGCGCGATGCGTGCCGTTCGTGAGTACCGCCCCGACCTGGTGCAGCGGGCGACGAACTTCGCGACCACCACGTCATTTCAGCTCCTTGCGAAGACCAAAGACCCCGCTCAAATGACGGGGGCCATGCGGGTTGCGTACGGGCCCCTCGAGCGCCCTCCATTGCTCGACGCCCCCACCGTCATGGTGCCCGGCTTCGCCATGGAGGCCGCTTCATTCGACCGCTTTGCACAACACCTCGCGACCGAGCCAGCGAACGGCCCGGTGACGGTTTTCGTGACGGGTGAAAACCAGTTTCGTGACGGCTCGGCGAACGGGCGGGTGTTGACGGCCAGCGAAGTCAAAAAGCGCAAAATCATTTCGGTTCAGTACGAAGACCCCTTCAACGGGCCTTCGGTGAAGGCACCGAGTCTGACGGAGTTCATGCGGCTGGTCGGCCAAATGACCCGCGCCAAAGAGGTCGACTGTTTTTCGCACAGCGAAGGCGGCACCGATTTGCGCCTGTACCTCAATGAGCGCGAAAAGAACCCGAAAGGCCTGCCCGCCATCAGAAACTTCACGATGATCGGGCCCGCAACCCGAGGCACCCTGTTGGGCAACGTGGGTGCGGTGGTGGGCGTCGTGAAAAACGCTTCGGTCGCGGCTTCAGAACTGTCGGTGGGCTCCGAATTGACCCAGTCATTGCTCGACAAGTGGCCCGCCCACCGCAAGCAGATCACCGGCCAAGTGAAGGTCATCACCATGACCGGAGTGCCGACCCTGACCCCGGGTGGCCCGCTGGGCGTTCGAGTGACCAGCGGCGACGGGTTCATGCCCTACGACTCGGTCAAGCTCCAAGGGGCGAAAACGGTTCTGCTTCAGGGGCCGCATTCGACGCTCGCGGCGCACCTGTACGAACCCCAGTACAGCGGCGTCATCAACGAGAGCATGAAGTCGCTGCGGCCCAAACGAACCCGCTGAACGCCCGCGAATTCACCAGCAAACTTCAGTGGCCCTCCCCGGACTCGAACCGGGATGTCTTGCGACAGCGGATTTTGAGTCCGCCGCGTCTACCAATTTCGCCAAAGGGCCTTACCGACAACGCGCGCGCTCCTAGCACGTTTTGAGGCTGTGGTTTAAGTGAAATCTTACCATGTTCAATTTGCTGTTGGCCCTCGCGGCCGGAGTTGTCACCACCATCGTGATTGTTCTGTTGGGGTTTGGCGTCGTCGCGGGCGTCATTCCTGGCACGTTGGTGTTCATCGCCGCCTTCATTTTCTTCGGGCGCCGCTCGTTCTTGGCGCTGCAGGCGATCATGACGCAGGTGCAGGCCGAACTCTCGTCGATGTCTCCCAACCAAAAAGAGCAAAAGGTGAAGGCCGACAAGGCGGTCAAGTTGCTCGAGTCGGCACTGCCGCTCGGCCGCTGGCAATTTTTGGTCGAAGGCGAAGTGCACGGCCAAATCGGCATGATCAAATACCTTTTCAAAGACTTCGACGGAGCCATGGCGTCGTTCAGCAAAGCGAGCAGCCGCAACTTCATGGCCAAGGCCATGGAAGCGGCCGTCTTCTTTCAAAAGAAAGACTTCGGCTCGATGGAGAAGTGCTTCGAAGACGCCGTCAAGAGCGGCAAAAAAGAGAGTCTCATGTGGGCCGCCTATGCGTGGTGCCTCATGCAGAACAAAGAAAATGACAAAGCCGTTCGCGTGCTCGCGCGCGGTGTTGAAGCCAACCCCACCGACGACAAGCTCAAGTCGGCCCTGACGGCGCTTCAAAACGACAAGAAGCTCAAGATGAAGGCGTGGGAGCCGATGTGGTGGCAGCTCGGGCTCGAAGCCCCGCCCATGCAACAACCCCAATTCATGGGCGGAGGCCGCCGAGCCCGCTTCATGCGCCGCTGAGAACGTCGCGGTAGGGCGGTGTCACGAAGCGCGCCCCCGCCTCTTTCTTGAACCAAGTGAATTGCCGCTTGGCGTAGTGCCGCGTCTTCATGGCGGCGTCGGCGATGGCCGCTTCACGCGTCATCGCACCGTCAAGGCACGCCAGGGCCTGCACGTAGCCCACCGAGCGCATGGGCGCCGCGTCACGAAAGCCGCGCGCCACCAGCGCCCGCGTTTCTTCGAGCAGCCCCCCTTCGTCGAACATGCGTCGGGTGCGCTCGTTGATGGCGGCGTACAGCGCCTCCCGTTCAGGCGACAACACCCACAGCCGAAAGGGGTACCGGTCGGCGGCGAACGCGTGCCGTGCCCGATGCGCCGACGCAGTCTCTCCGGTCAGCGCGTGAATCTCGAGCGCGCGAATCATGCGCACCCGGTCACCGAGGGGCAGCTTCGCCGCCGTCTCGGGGTCGACCGCCGCCAACTTCTCACGCAAGGCCTCGCTCGTTTCGCCTTCGAGTTGGGCGCGCAACGACGCGTCGCTCCCCGGAGCGTCGACCACGCCGTGCAGCAACATGCGCACGTACATGCCGGTGCCCCCCACCACCACCACGGCCTTGCCCCGCGAGGTGATGTCGGCGATCGCCGCGTCGGCCAGGCGCTGGTAGTGCGCCGCCGAAAAGTCGGCCAACGGTTCGACGCACGACACCAGGTGGTGTGGCACGCTCGCCAACTCGTCGGCGCTTGGCTTGGCCGTACCGACGTCGAAATGCCGGTACACCTGCTGCGAATCGGCGCTGACGATTTCGGCGCCCAACCGCTCGGCCAGCTCCAACCCAAGCCGCGTCTTGCCCGACGCGGTCGGCCCGGCGATGACGGTCAGCGACGGTGCGTTCACAACTTGCCGAGCGCGGCCTCGACTTCACGCACCAAAATGGCGCTCCCGTCTTCGCCGTAGCCGCGGTGCACCGACGAAATGGTGCCGTCGGGGCGAACGAAGAACAGCGACGGCAGCGGGCTCTGCGCCCCCAACCACCGCCGCGCGACAATGTTGAACCGATCTTTGAGCACGGGGAACGTGACCTTGTTCTTCTCGATCAGCTCAGCCACTTTCTTCTGGCCATCTTCGTCTTTGTCGATGGCGACCAACATGACCCGCAGCCCCTTCGCCTTGAACTTCTCGTGCAGGGTCTGCAAGTACGGCATTTCTTTTTTGCAAGGGCCGCAGAAGCTGGCCATGAACGAAACGACGAGCACCTTCGTTTGCGCATCGGCGCGCTCGGCCCCCACGTACTTGTCGAGCCCCACCGAGCCCTCACCCACGTCTTTCGCGTTGTAGACGGGCAAGCGAAACATCGGTGCCGGCTTGTCGACCGACGCGACGTCGTCGTCGGCCAGACCCACGTTCGACCACATCGTCACCAAGACTGCCAAAACGGCGGTTCGACGCATAGTGCAAGCTCCTTACGGCGGTAGCGACCCGACATTCACGTCACCTTCGAAACCGTCACGACGTCTGCGCCCGCAACCACTGCGGCAGCTCGGCGACGCCAACTTCGGTCTTGTTCTGGTCGCTTTCGGCCAAGTCGAGGTTCTTGAGCGACAGTTTCTGAGAAGCGTGCTCGGCGTCTCCATAGGCGCCGAAGAACCGGGCCCCCACCTTGAGCGCGCGCTCGAGCTGGCGCTTCATTTTGCCGCCGCGGGGGTCGAAGTCGACCGAGAAGCCCGCGTTTCGCAGCGAGGTCACCAGGGCGAAGGCCTCGTCACGCAGGGGGCCGTCGAAGGTGGCAATGAACAAGGTCGGCCGGGCGGGCTTGCGTGCGCCTTGCGCTTCGAGCAGCAACACCAGCCGGTCGAGCCCCATGGCGAAGCCGACGGCGGGCTTCTCGGGGCCACCCAGCTCGCCGACCAGCCGGTCGTACCGCCCGCCGCCACACACGGTGCCCGCGGTGCCGAGCGCATTTTCGCCACTGGCCGGTTGGTACACGAACTCGAACGTGGTGCGGGTGTAGTAGTCGAGGCCGCGCACCAGCGCCCGGTCGAGCACGAAGGCAATGCCCAGCTTCGTCAACAGCCGTTGCACTTCGGCGAAGTGCGCCTTCGACGCTTCGTCAATGAAATCAACGATCGCCGGGGCCTTTTCGATGAGCTCTTTGAGTGCGGGGTCTTTCGAGTCGAGCAGCCGCATGGGGTTTCGCTCGAGCGTCACCCGGGCCTCCTCGCCCAGCGCCGCCACGTGCGGGCCGAAGTATTCGCGGAGCGCCGCCAAATACGCCGGGCGGGTGGTCTGGTCGCCGAGCGAATTGAGGTGGAGCACCACGTTCGGCACTCCGAGCCGTTTCAGAAAGTGGTCGACCAGCGCAATGGTCTCGACGTCTTGGGCCGCGTCGGCCGGGCCATAGGCTTCGGCGCCGATTTGGTAGAACTGGCGGTAGCGCCCCGTCTTCATTCGCTCGTAGCGAAACATGGGCCCCAAGTAGAACCACCGGGTGATCGGCTCTTTGTTGGTGAGGTTGTGCTCGATGTACGCGCGCGCCGCCGGGGCGGTGCCCTCGGGCCGCAAGGTGATCGACCGGTCGCCCTTGTCGACGAAGGTGTACATTTCTTTACCGACGATGTCGGTGCCCTCGCCAACACTCCGCACGAACAGCGCCGTGTCTTCGACAATGGGTGTGCGAACTTCTGAATACCCGTAGTTCGCGAAGACTTCGCGCGCGGTGCGTTCGACGAATTGCCAGGTCTCGATCTGCGGAGGCAGCAGGTCGTTCATGCCTTTGACGGCGGCGAATTTCTGACTCATGCCTTCACTCCGATGCGCTCACCCAGCCGCAGCGTCGCGCCGGGAGCCAGCTTCGAGTCCCAAAAGATTCGGCCCTTTTCGAAGAGCACGATCACCGTCGACCCCATTTCGAACATGCCGAGCTCGGCGCCTTTGGCGAGCGGTATGGGCCGGTCGTACACGTGGGTCGTCGCCGGAGCGCCGGTGTGGGTAACGACTGAATCGTAAGCGGCGTGAATGCGGGCGACGCAGGTCGCTCCGACGGCCACGTAGGCGACCTTGCCGAAGGTCGGCGACTCGAGCCAGGTCACCAACCGCTCGTTGATCGAAAACAGCGCGTCTTTGAGCCGCACCGACGCCTGGTTCACCGGCCAAAACGCGCCCGGCAAATACGTGTAGCCCGTCACCATGGCGTCAATGGGCGAATGAAAGCGGTGGTAGTCGCGCGGCGACAAGTAAATGGTCGCGAAGCTGCCCGACTCGAAGTCGAGTGCCCGACGAGCGTCACCCACCAACTTATCGACGGGAAACGACAGCCCCTTGGCCTGCAGGCACCGCCCACCTTCGACCCGCCCAAACTCCGAAATGGCGCCGTCGCAGGGGCTGGCCACGACGTCGGGGTTGGGGTCAATGACGCGGGCGCCCGGCTTGAGCCGCCGCGTGAAAAACTGGGCGAACGTCGGGTATTCGACGATCGACCGTTCGGCCTCGTCGAGGTTCACCTGGTACTGCTTGGCGAACAACCGAATCGCCGCTTGGTGCACCTTCGCCGGAGCGGGAGCGCGGGTGGCCATGCCGACTGCCGACGACAAGGCAGACTTCGGCAACAGCCGCATCAGGGTCATGAACGTCTGGTCTTTCATGGCTTCACTGCTTCACTGATTGCCTGATCTCGAGTCGGGAGTCACCGCCGTACTCGGGTCGGGCGGCGGCAACCCCGTCTCGTACCCCGCCGGCAACGGCGCACCAGGCACAATGGCCGCCGCCGGTGGCTGCGAGGTCTTCGTCTGCACGGTCGACTCGCCGACCAGCTTGCCGTCGTTGAACACGTACGTCTTGGTGACCTCGGCCGTGCCTCCAAACTTGTCGTGGCAGGCCTTGTCGTTCTTCACCGCATAGGCCTGGCTGGGCGTCTTGGCGCCCGGCATGGTCACGTCGGGCGAAGACGTCATGCACGACCCGAAGTTCTTCATGAAGTCGGCACTCGACATGCCGGCGTACGGCTTGTCGGTGTCGGGCTCGGTGCGCGTCGCCTCTCCGACCAGCTTGTCGTCGATGAACACGAACATTTTCGTCAGTTTCAAGTCGCCGCCGAACTGGTCGAGACACTTCTTTTCTTTGCGCACCGCGAAGGCCTTGCCGGGCGTCTTCGAGCCGGGCATCAGCATGTCGGGCGCGCTTTCCATGCACGCGCCGTACGCTTTCAAGAACGTGGCGAGCGGCAACCCAGTGACCAGCTCAACCCCGGCGTCGGCTGCGACGTTCACCGGGCTCGGTGCGGCCAGCGGTCGAACCGCGGGGCTTGGGGGCGCCGCAGCCGACGGCACCTGGGCGGCCCGTTTGAGCGCCAATTCTGAAGCGGCCTTTTCGTTGGCGATTCGGCTGCGCTCGCTCGCAATGTGGGCGAGCAGCGCTTTGGCTTGGTCGGCTTCGCGCGCCTTGTCGGGCACCGACTTGAGAATCGACTCGACCGTGGCCATGTCTTCTTCGGCGTAAGCGTCGTCGCCGAGCCGCGCGGTCAGAACTTCGTAGCGGCCCTTCGCGTCGTAGAACTGAGCGGCCGACTTCTTTCGGCAACCCGACGTGGTGAGCGCGAGAGCCGACAGCAGACACAGCATGAGCAGGGGGCGACGCATCGGCTGCAACAATTTCGCGCCCCGTGCGTCAGCGCAAGCTTTCTACACACCCAAGAACAGGCGCTTGCCGAAATTCAGCGCCAGGTCGGCGTCGAAAATTTTCTGGGCCGAACGTTCAATGTCGTACTCGACCCGCATGTACTCGACGGTGCGGGTCTCGGTGTCGTGAATCACGAAGCACGCGCGGTTGTCGTAGTCGCGCGGCTGACCGACCGACCCCACCGAAATGATGTATTTGTAGCCTTTGCGAACGCCGAACTTCTGGGCCACCACGTCGTTGACCTCGCCACTGCCGAGCGCAAACGCTTTGCACAGGTGGCTGTGGCCAATGAAGGTCACCTCGGGCAGGTCGCCTGCGAACGGCGTCAGTTCACGGGCCTGCTCGAGCGCGAAAATGTATTCGTACGACCGCGGCTCGAGCGGAGACCCATGACAGAAGCCCACCTCGCCAATGCGGTAGGTGTACGGCAGGCTCCGCAGCCACGCCAAGTTCTCTTCTGAAATGACGCTGGCCGACCAGTCGAGCGCGTGGCGGGCGGCGTCGTAATAAAACGAGTAGTCCATTCGGCCGGAGACGGCGGCGTCGTGGTTGCCGAGCAACGTCACTTCGGCGTGCTGACGCACCAACTCACAGCACGGGTTGGGCGACGCCCCGTAGCCGACGATGTCACCGAGCGAGACAATGCGGTCGACCTTCGACTTGTCGATCACACGAAACACTTCCGTCAGTGCTTCAAAATTCGAATGAATGTCGGAAATGATCGCGATGCGCACGGGCCTCGTACTTTACCCCGTTGCTGAGGGTTGGTGGCGTTCTGTTTCAACGATTCGGCGAATCGCGGCGCGGTGACCGTCGTTCACCTCTTCGAACATGAGGCCCATGCCGGGCGGCCCGCCCTGCCCCTCGACGCGCGACCACACGACCCGCGCGGTGGCCTCGACGGGCTCGTCTCCCCCGAAGCGAACGACGGCCTTCGCCCCGCGCTCGAGCGGCGTGCTCGTGCGCAGAAACAGGCCGCCCTCGCTCAAGTTGCCAATGCGGGCGTACACCGTGATGTTGTCGCCC
>JBGAIY010000313.1:0-9298 GCA_044225205.1 Myxococcaceae bacterium
AGCAGCTCTCGAAAGACCACGTCGGCCACGTCTTCGAACAACCGCCCACCCGCCACCAACCCGCCACAGTGGTTGGGCTCGCGCGCCAAGGTCAACGCCACGCACTTCGACAAAACCGCCGACCAAAAGGCCTCAGAACCGCTCGGCAGGAGGTAGTCGCGAATCACCGATTTCGGCCACGGCAACACCGTCGTCGGGTCGGCGTCTGAAGGGCTCGTGAAACAGTCGAGGTCGAGGTCGAGCACGATGCGCGAGGCCTCGCCCATTCGCCGCTCGGCCTCGCGCGATTCGGGGCTCGCCCGCGCCGTGCCGTAGTCGGCCGACAGCGTGTCGACCACCCGCGCTCGAACCACCCCGTGCGCGTCGCGCCAACGGGCGCCCTCGAACGCACCCACCGGGCTCGCCCGCGCCACCGCGATCACGTCGCTCACCACCCCCGCGTCGAACGCCGCCAGAATGTGGTCGAAGTTGCGCACGTCGAGCGAACGGCGAGCGAATTCGTCGAGCTCCAACACCGTCGCCCCCGACGGCACCACCACCCGCGGCGCCACCAGGTCGAAGTGGCGGTCGAGCGTCAACAACAACACCGGCCGCCCCCCTCCCGCCAAAGCCCAGCACGGCAAGGCCAGACGGTGCGGGTCGAAGACGAAGGCGGTCGAAGGGCCTCGGCCTCCCAGAGACAGGGTCGTGATGCCCGCGAGCCGGGCCGTCAGGTCGACGTCGGGGCGGTCAGGGCCATTTCGCGTCATGGGGGCGTTCTAGCCAATGGGCACATTTGGAGGGAGCCTCCGCCTCCGTTAATGAATCACGATGCTCAAGGGCCGATCAGCCGTCTGGCCGTAGGAGTCGCGAACCGTGACCGTGAAGGCGTAGGTACCCGCCACCGTCGGAGTACCCCTGAGCACGCCCAACAGACTCAACGACATGCCCGGCGGCAAATCGGCGTTCTTCGTGTTCCACAGGTAGTTCGCCGTACCCCCACTCACCGACAACGGCGTGTTCGAATACAACGTGTTGACCGTACCGTCGGGCACCGTCGCCGTCGTGATGGTCATCGCCGTGTCGACGTTCAACGTGGTCGCCTGCGTCGCCGTTTGCCCCTGTGCGTCGGCCACCTGCAACGTGAACGACGAGCCCCCCTTCGCCCCCGCCGGCGTGCCCGAAAGCACTCCGTCACTCGACAACGTCAGACCCACCGGCAATGCACCCGACACCACCGACCACGTCTTCGGGCCGACGCCTCCCGAACTCGTCAGGGTCTGCGAATAGGCCACCCCAATCACCGACACCGGCAACGTCACCGGGCTCGTCACCGCCAGCGCCGCCACCACCGTCACCGTGAACTGACGACTCGCCGAATGCGACGCCGAGTCGTCGACCGTCACCGTGAACGAGTAGTCGCCCGCCGCCGTCGGCGTGCCACTCACACTGCCGCCCGCAGACATCGTGAGCCCGAGCGGCAAACTGCCCGCCGTCACCGACCAGGCATACGGCCCCGTGCCTCCCGACGATTGCAAAGACGTCGCCGGGTACGCCGCACCCACCACGCCCGTCGGCAGCGCCGTCGTCACGATGGCCAGAGTGCCCGCCGCGTCGACCGTCAACGTCAACGCTTTCGTCGCCGTCACCGCCGGCACGCTGCTGTCGGTCACCCGCACCGTCACATTCGACGAACCCGCCACGCTCGCCGAACCACTGATGGTGCCGTTCGTCGCCAACGACAACCCCGTCGGCAATGCGCCACTCGCCACCCCCCAGCTGTAGGCGCCGTTGCCCCCAGTCGCCGCCAAACTCGCGCCGTACGCAACCGACACCACCGCGTGCGGCAACGTGCCCGTCGTCACCACCAACGCTTGGCTGACCACCAACTTCACCTGGTGCGACACCGACTGCTTCGGCGACGACGCGTCTTGCACCCGTACGTAAAAATTGAACGTGCCCGCCACCGTCGGCGTGCCGCTCAACACGCCGGTCGAACTCATCGTCAGCCCCGGCGGCTGGTTGCTGCCGAACGCCGACCACGCATAGGGCGTTTGCCCTCCCATCGCCGAAAAAGTGTACGTGTACCCGCTGTTCAGCACCGCCGGAGGCAAGGTCAGCGTCGACGGAAACGAGAGCGCCCCCGACACCACCAGCGAGAGCGCTTTCGTCGCCTGCTGCTGCGGCGAGCCCGTATCGGTCGCCCGAAAAGTCACCGAACCCGAAAACGTCTCGGTCGGTACCCCTGAAATGACGCCGGTCGCCGCATCGAGCGTCAACCCCGCCGGCAACGAACCCGACGCCACTGACCAACTGTACGGAGCCGTCGCCCCCGTCGCCTGCAGCGACGCCGAGTACGCGCCGTTTTGAACGCCGTTCGGCAGCTTCGTCGTCGTGATGCTCAGCGGCGTCAACACCGTCACCTGCATCGACTGGCTCGCGTCGCCCGGCGTCGGTACCGTCGAATCGACCACCGTGACGCCGAAGTCGTACACCCCCGCGGCCGTCGGCGTACCCGACAACCGCCCGTCGCTCGACAACGTCAGCCCCGGCGGCAACGAGCGTGTCGACACCGACCAGCTGTACCCCGGCGTACCGCCCGTCGCCGTCAGCGCCATTGAATACGGCGCACCTTGAATGCCCACCGGCGCCGAACCCGAAGTGATCGTCAGCGTGCCTTCACCGTTGATGGCGAAGGTGAATGAGACCGTCTTGCTCTGCGTGCCGGAGTCGGTGACCTGCACCGACACCGTGGCGCTGCCCGTCACCGTCGGTGTTCCCGAAATGGCTCCGGTCTTCGTCATCGACAGCCCGGCGGGCCACGCCCCACCCACCAGCGACCAGGTGTACGGCGCCGTACCCCCGCTCGCGTTCAGACTGGCCGAATACGCGCTGTTGCGCACCCCGTTCGGCAACCGCGTCGTGGTGACGACCAGCGCCGGCAACACCGTCAGCGACAACACCGTGTTCGCTGTCTGCCCCGGCGTCGCCCCGTCGACCACCGCCAACGGCACCGTGAACGTACCCACTTCGGTCGGCGTGCCGGTCAACGACCCCGACGACGTCAGCACCAGCCCCGCGGGCAGCGCCCCCCCGTCGACCACCGACCAGGTGTACGGCGCCGAGCCCCCCACCGCCGACAACGACGCCACGTACGCCTGGCCAGCAATGCCCGACGGCAACGCCGCCGTCGTCACCACCAACACGTCGTCGACGTCAATGGTGACGCTCGCACTCGCGCTTTGCGCCGGCGCACTGTGGTCGGTCACCTGCACCGTGAACGTCGAGCTGCCCACCGCCGACGGAGTGCCCACCACGTCGCCGCTCGGGCTCAAGCTCAGCCCCGCCGGCAATGACCCCGCGGTGATGGCCCAGTCGTACGCCGGCGTGCCGCCCACCGCCGCCAACGAGGCCGCGTACGCCTCTCCCTTGACCCCCGTCGGCAGGGCGTCACCACTCACCGCGAGCGTGCCTGCCCCCGACACGAAAACCGTCAGGGGCGCGCTCGTGCTGGTTTGCACCGGGCTCGACGCGTCGGTCACCGTCACCTCGAACGTCGAACCACCCGTACCCGTCGGCGTGCCCGAAAGCACCCCACCCGCGCTCAACGTCAAGCCGGCCGGCAACGCGCCGCTCGAGACCGCAAACGAATAGGGCTGGGTGCCCCCGCTCGCCACCAGGGTTTGCGAATACGCCGTGCCCTGAATGCCGTTGGCCAGCGACTTGGTGCCCAGCGCGAGCGGCGGCACCACGTTGATGCTCAGCCCCGCCGACGCCGTCTGCGGAGACGAGCTCGAATCGGTGGCCGTGACGACGAACGCAAACGTGCCCGCTTGGGTGGGCGTGCCCGAAATGACGCCCGACGACGAAAGCGTGAGCCCGCCCGGCAACGCGCCGCTCATCAACGAAAACGCCACCGGCGCCGTGCCACCCGTGGTCGACACCGTCGTCGCATACGCCGAATTTTGCGCCGCTTGGGGCAGCGCCGCGGTCGACACCGACAGCACCGGCGCAACCGCGATGACGAAGTCGGCGGTGGCCGTTTGCTTCGGCACCGACGCGTCTTGCACTTGCAACGTCACGCTCGACTTGCCGCTCACCGTGGGCGTGCCCGAAATGACGCCGTCGCGACTGAGCGTCAACCCCGTGGGCAGGCTGCCGGCCGACACCGACCACGTGTAAGGCGTCGTGCCCGACGTCGCGGCCACCATCACCGAATAGGCAACCGCCTCGACCGCCGAGGGCAGCACCGCCGTGGTCACCAGCAACACCCCACCGCCGTTGATGACCACCACGATGCGCGCCAACACCGACTGCGGCACCGCCGACGAGTCGTCGACTTGAACGTTGAAGACCACCCGCCCGGCTTCGGTCGGAGTGCCCGACAACACCCCCGCCGAGCTCAAGGTCAGCCCGGCCGGCGGCGCCCCTTTCGCCGAAAACGTGTACGGCGGCCGCCCGCCCGTCGCCAAAAACGTGAATGAATACGGCTGACCCAAGTCGCCGGCAGGGGGCGCCGGCATTGACGAGAGCGCCAGCGCCGCGGTCACCTCAATCGACACCGACGCGGTGGCCGTCTGCGCGGGCACGGAGCTGTCGGTGACCTGAACCACGAACGAAAACGCTCCCGCCCCCGTGGGCGTGCCCGACACCGTGCCGTCGGCCGACATCGCCAGGCCCGCGGGCAAGACGCCCGACATCAGCGCCCACCGGTACGGGGTCGTGCCGCCGGTGGCTTGCAGGTGCGCGGTGAACGCCACGTTGATCGCCGCCCCGCTCAGCGACCTCGTCGTCACCACCAGGCCCGTGCCACCGTCGCCGTCGGCGACTCCGCCATCGAAGCCCGGTGCCCCCGCGTCGGTCGAACCCGAACCGGAGTCGGGGCCCGTGGTGAGACCGCCGCCGTCAGGGGCGCCCCCGTCGTCGTTGCTCGACGATGCCGTGGCACACCCCGTCAGAACGCCCGCCGCGACCACCCACAGCGACAGAACGATTTGGCGCAAACCCATGAAGCGACTCCGTCTTTTCAAGATGCGTCTCTCTCGATGCGTTCAACAGACACTTCGGCCCGAGCCGCCGCCGCACCCACCGTCGCCCGCCCCCAAGAAGAGACGAGTGGCCCGACGGCAAAATTGCAGAGTCAGGTTACTCGGTCTGACGGCCGCCGCTCGGTGCGACGATGTGCGCCATGTGGGGAAGTGTTGCTAGGTGAAGGCCGAACATTCGGCAGTTGGCAAAGCGCGCGGGAGCGACTTCGATGTGGGCAGATGACTGGGCGCCTTGCAGTGCGAGCGGTGTGGGCCTCGGCCCTGCTGTTTTTTGCGTCGTGCCGCTTTGACCCCGCCGTCGCCAACCCGAACCTCGTCACCTGCGCGGCCGACGCCGACTGCCCGACGGGGCTGCGCTGTCAGGTCTCGGCCGGCCACTGCGTGCCCACCTCGGGGCTCGACGTCACGCTCCCCGCCGTTACCGCAGCCGAAGAATCGCTGCTGCCCCACTTCGACAACCCGCTCCCCGCGCCGACGGCGCTCGGGCCGCGGTCGACGCTGCGGGTGCGCCTTGAGACGAGCGAAGCGGTCACCACGCCCACCGTCACCGCGCCCGGGCTCTCGTGCACCGCGCGACCGAATTCGACCGTTTCGTTCACCGTCGACTGCACGACGACGCCCGAAGCGGTCGACGGCCCCATTGCGATGACCGTGCATTTGGTCGACACCGCGCAGCTGGTGGCCGACGTGGTGCTCTCGCTCAAGACCCGCCTCGACGTGACGCCGCCGCCGGCCCCCGACGGCTCTCCGGGGCACCTGCGGCTGCGCTCGTCTCCGTGGGGTGACTCGCAGACGTCGGGCAAGCCGTCGCTCCGCTTCGTGGCGACGCCCGGCACCTTCACCGACGCGGTCGTCGTGCAGGTCAATTCGGGCGGTACGGTGCTGGGCAGCGGCCCGGTCGCCGCCGACGGCGCCACCACGACGCTCGACTTGCCACTGGTCGAAGGCCAAGACTTCTACGCCACCAGCGTCGACGGCGCGGGCAACGGCTCGGCTCCCGAAAAAGTGCGTGACGTGGCGTGGTTCGCGACCTTCTACGGCAAGCACGCGGGCGACTCGTTTCCCAACCCGCATCGCTTCGAGGCGTTTCGTGGCGAAACCGACGCCGTCGAAGCGGTCGGCGTGACCGAACGCGGCGAGGTCGACGGCATCGCCGAGGCCGGCGGGTTGGTGTCGCTCGTTTCTGGAGCCGGCTCCTGGCGGCGGCGCAGCTTCAACGTCGAACCCGACGGCACCGGCGTCAACCCGGGCGGTGCCTTCGACCCCCGCCGGGCCCGCGTCGTGCGCTGGGGCGGCCTGTCGCGGTTCGGCACGAGCGGGCTGCTGCAGGGCGGGTTCGGCACCAAAGTGTGGGAATGGAACGGCCACGACTGGCTGCCGGTGACGCAGAGCGACCCCGAGGGAGACGGCGACCCCGACCCGCGGCTCCAACCCAACATGGTCTACAGCCCCGACTTCTCGGGCGTCGTCATGTACGGCGGCAACGCGGGCCAAGGCGAGCGCCAATTCACCGACACCTGGCTGTGGAACGGCGAGAGCTGGCGGCGCCTGGCCGACGGCCCCCCGGCCCGCAACCGCCCGGTCATCTACCCCGACCGTCACCTCGGCGGCGTCGTCGTCTTCGGAGGTCAAACCGCGGCCGGCGCCATTGCCCGCGACGCGTGGTTGCTCACCGGCGCGGGTTGGCAGCAGCTCGACGCCGGTGCGTTTCCTCCCGCGCGAGCCAACGCGGCGTTCGCCACCGACGCGGTCAATGACGTGACCTGGCTCTACGGAGGCCTGCCCGTCGCCGACGTGTGGCGCCGCACCGCCGGCACGTGGCAACCGGTCACCGCCACGACGGGCTTGCCGGTGTCCCGCACCGAAGCCTCCGCCGCCTGGGACGACCGCCGCAACCTGATGGTGATGTACGGCGGCCGCTACTTCGACGGCGGCGTCAGCGACGAGCTGTGGGAATTCGACGGCGCCACCTGGTCGTTGCGCGGCCCCTCGCTCCCCGGCCCGCGCACCCAGCACACCGTCGTCTACGACATCGCCCGAGGGCAGACCCTACTCTTCGGCCGCGAAGTGCCTGAAGTGCCCAACATTGCCGACGCGGGGCCCGAAACCACGTGGGCCTACGACGGCCGGTGGCACTTGGCAGCGCAGCAAACCGACGGGCTCGCCACCTGGGGCTCGCGCAACCTCGTGTGGAACGAGGCCCTCGGCGCCATGCAGACGGTGGGGCTCAACGCCGCCGCGCGCCCGTCGGTCGCCACGCTCAGCGACGTGGGCTGGGTCGTCACCGACGTGCAGACGCCCCTGTTGCCAACCCTGCGTGCCCGAATTGCCTACGAGAGCCAGCAAGACGACTTGCTGTTGTTTGGCGCGGCGTCTGAAGGGAGCACGGCCGAAATCTGGCGGGTGGGCTCGACCGGCGTGACCCAAGTCACCGCCGACGCCGGGTTGACGCTCACCGAAGTCGACTCGGTGGTGAGCAGCGGCAAAGTGGCGACGGTCATCACCAGCACTCCGGTCACTCGGGTGCAGCGGTTGGTGCTGGGCAACCTCGTCGTCGCGGCCTCGACGACGCAAGCGTTGGTGCACCCCCACGCCACGGCCACCCCTGAAGGCGACGTGCTCTTCACGGGCCTTGACGCCGCAGGCAATGCGCAGAGCTTCAAGTTCAGCAACTCGGCGGTAACGCCCCTGCCCGCGCTGCCGCTGCCATTGGGGGCGTTCGGGTTGGTATACGACACCGCGCGCAAGGGCCCCGTCATCACCGGCGGCGTCACCATACCGGTGCACGGCATCAACGACGTCTACGAGTTGCTCGGAGCGAATTGGGCGCGCGTGACGGTGGCCGACGTCGACGGCAACGGGGCTCCGGCCCGGCGTGGCCGACGGCGGTCTGGGGCCCCTGGTGGGCTTCGACGGCACCAGAGAACGCACGGTCGTGGTCGAGCCCGGCACGTCGAACGTGTGGGAATTCGACGTCGCCCACCAGCGCCCGCACGTGCAGCTGCGGTTTTCTTTGCAGTCGGTGCCGAGCGAGGCGGTCATCGGCTCGGCCACGCTCACCGCCTCGGCGGGGGCGAGTGGCGGCGTGACGGTGTCGCCACGGCTGTACGGGTATTGGAGCAACGACTCCGCCACCAACACCGCTCCCGCGGGCGCACCCGGGCCCCTCGTGTTTCAAGTGAGTGACCCGAAGTTGCTGCAGGCCATGACGGCCACGCGTCGCGAATTGACGTTCGGCCTCAAACCGCAAGCGTTCAACGCAACGAGCTATGCCGAGATCGCGGTCGACTGGGTCGAACTCGAAGTCGACTACCGACTGCCGTAGCCGCCGTCAGGCAAAGCCACGAATGGCTCGCGCGCCAAGAGCGGTGCGCCGAAGATGCCCCCATGACCTCCCTCCAGAGTTCACCTGACCTGAGTTGGTTTCGCCGCCGAACCCGCGCACTTCGATTGACTTCACGTGAAACTTGAGAACAGGGGCAGCCATGAAAACGCGCCACGTGTCGGCATTCATTGAAGAAAACGGCGGTGTGCTGTTGCACCAACCGGAGCCAGGCCCCGACCGCCGCGGCCCGTGGGACCTGCCGACCACCCAAGTCGACGCCGGCGAAAGCGACCACGACGCCCTCGAGCGGCACTTGAAGACCTTGTTCGAAGTGCCCTTCACCGTCGACGAGGCGTTGGCCGAAGTCGCCTTGAGCGCAGGCCCGCGCGTCGTGCTGCGTGTCACGCTCGACCTGTCGAATGGGCCGCCTCGCAAGCCAGTGCCGGGCATGCTGGGTTTCTTCCGCAAAACCCGGCTCGACGAGAGCGAAATGCCTGCCGAGCTCGTTGCGGCGTTGACGCGCCCGGTGAAACGCAAGCGCCCAGTGAAGCGCAAACGGTAGCGCTCGCCGCGCGGCTTAACGCACGACCGGAGCGCCCGCGTCAGGCACGGTGACGAACTTGAGCGACTCCGGGGGCGCCAAACTGCAGGCCCGCACCGCGCCCGACGGCTCGAGGGCGTCGCTGCCTTCTTGCTTCGAGAGCACTCGGCGGCCCGGCCCCACGACGAAGGTCACCCGCTTCGCGAGCGTCAACACCGGCGTCTTCACGTCGAACGCCTTCACCACCTTCGCGTCGGCGTCGGCCACGAACGAATACGGCGCTTTCAACGAGGCCTTGAACTTGGCCTGCGTCTCGGCGTCGTCAGTCGAAATGGCGATGACGGTGGCCTGCGCTTTGGTGATGTCGGCATACCGCTCCCGGTACGCAGTCAATTCGCGCGTTCA
>JBGAIY010000314.1:0-9616 GCA_044225205.1 Myxococcaceae bacterium
GTCGGCCTGCCCGTGGTGGCGTTGACGCGCCCTTTTTTCTCCGGGTGGGCGGGTCTCATGACTTTGGCGGTGGCGCTCTTCGGCGTGCTTGCGACGCTGTGGAGGAGCGCCGACAACCTCGAAGGGCACGTGCGCGCGGGCGCCCAGGTCGTGCTGGGCGCGTTGCTGGCCCAAGCGCACCGGGGTGCCGACGGTTCAACTGCCGCCCCGCCCGAGGGGCTCCCGGTGCTGCCTGGGCTGGGGTCGGCGGTGTTGGTCGAATTGTTGCCCACCAGCCCGGCCGTCGGCCAGACGCTCGCCTCACTCAACGTGCGCGGTTTGACGGGAGCGACGGTGCTCGCGCTCACCCGTCAGTCAGGCGAGTCGCTGGTGCCCACCGCGCGTGAAGCCCTGCTCGCGGGAGACCGGCTGGCGCTGACTGGCACGAACGAAGCGGTCGAGGCCGCGACCAAGCTGCTCACGCGACCGAAGGGCGACTGACCAGTCAAGGGTCGACCGTCGAAAGCGCCCGGCCGGCGCAGTTCTTCGCGAAGCGTCAGGCATTTGAGTCGCGCAGGCGAAGGGCACGGTTCAGGCGGAGTCATGCTCGCGCGAGCCACCGACGGTCAGGAGCGAATTCGCCGCTCGAATGTGGCGATCTCCGAGCGTTCTTCAGGCGAGGGGCGCGTTCGGCCTTCGGTCAGCGAATCCACACGTCGGAAATGCGCCAGTTGCCGGCGGCGTAGCCGGTGGGCACGCAGCTCGCTCCCGCGCCCAAGCCCGACGGGGTGACCAAGTCGGTGCCCCGGTGCATGATGACGCGCGCCGTGCGGTAGGTGTGGCCGCCCAAGCGACCCCAGAAGTTCAAGTCGACGTCTTGGCAGAGCGTGGTGGTGCCGTCGAAGTTGTTGCCGCTGGCGCCACCCATGCCGGTCTGCGCTTGAATGACGTCACCACCGGCAAATGACCACGGCACGATGTTCAACGGCTCGCCGTTCATTTGCGCCGTGTTGCCGAAGATCGACCAGCAGGTCATGTACCCGTCGAACTCCCACGTCGAACGCACCTGCGTCCAGTCGATGACGTTGTCGATGTAGAACGAGGCGAACCATTTCGTGCCCGCACAGTCGACGGGCACGGTCGACACGGGGCGTACGGCTTGCCGAAACCCGCCGTTCGAGCCGACGTCGACCAAGGTCTCGGTCGTGGTGGCGACGACCTCTCGCAACACAAAGTCGGGCGTGACGAGCATCCACCCTCCGTTGTCGCGGGTCATGTCGCAGGTGACCAGAAATGGCGCGTCGGGGCCGCTGCCGTCGGGGTCGATGAAATAGGGCCCGTCGGGCAACCCGGGGTTGTGGGTGAGCAAATCGTCACAGCTGAGCCCGAGCGGGCCACACCGCGCCTGCACCGTGACGCCCGAAGGCTTCATGACGCCTGACGCCGGGGCGTTGACGGTGCACCAGGTGGCGCCGTCGCTGGGCTGGGTCTTGACCGTGACCTGGTAGGGGTCGTTGGTGAGCAAGCGGTCTTTGAATGTGAAGAGGCCGCTCGTGCTCGCCACCAGCGTGTCACCCATGTTCTCGAAGGTCACCGGGCTCTTCACGCCCAGCACCTGCACACTGAGCGGGTAATTGTCGGTGCAGTTGACTTCAACGCTGGTGATGTCGACCGCGTCGACGGTGCCCGAGGCTCGCGCGACCACGCAGTCTTGCATGGCCGGCTGCGTACCGACGGTGACGGTGTAGGTGGTGCCACTGGCGAGCGGCTTCGCGAAGCGAAAAATGCCATTGGCGCTGACCGACAAGTCGTCGCCACCGTTGTTCAGCAGCACCACCGGCGAGACCGAGCCCAAGCCGACGACCGTACCGCCGACGAAGTGGTTGGCGGTCGTGCACCGAACCACGACGCTCGTCACGTTCGAGGTGCCGACCACCCCGGTGCCTTGGTCGACGGCGCAGCTTTGGTTCGGGCCCGGCTGGGTCACGATTTCGACGCTGTACGGCTGGGAACTGGCGATCGGCACTCCGAACGCGAAGGTGCCGTTCGACGTGAGCGTGAGCGTGTCTGACCCGTTGTTGCGCAGCGTCACCGACCCGTTGAGGCCGGTCACGGTGCCGCCGACCGTGAACGTGCCCGACTGGCAGTTGATGACGACGCTCGAAATGTCGCTGTTGCCGACGGTGCCCGACCCGCCACTGACGACGCAGGTCTGGTCGGGGCCGACGGGTTGGTGAAACACGCTGACCTCGAAGCCGGCATTCGGAGGGAACGTGATGGGAAACGAGAACGCCCCGTTCTTGGTAATCGACAAGGCGTCGGCGTTGTTGTTGCGCAGCGTGAGCCCGAGCCCGACCAGGCCGACGACCGTGCCCCCGATGGCGTAGCGCTTGGTGACGCAGGTCACGACCACGTCAGACACGTCGGAGTCGATGATGGTGCCCGACCCGTGTTCGACGGTGCACGTCTGGGTGGGCGCCGACGGCTGAACCGCGACCGTCACCGTGTACACGTCGTTCTTGGTGAAGGGGTTTTTGAAAAAGAAGATGCCCGACGCATTCACCATGACGTCGTTGGTACCGTTGACCTGCAGCACGAGCCCGCGGCCTTCGAGCCCGTTGACGACGCCGCTGATGGTGAATTGCGACTGCGTTTGGCCCGCGTCTCGACCACTTTGCCCGCGTCACGAACGATGACCCCGTCGACGGCAATGGGTTGGGGGCACGCACTGAGCAAGGCCACGACGGCGAACGACCAAAGACGACGCATGAAGGGCGAGGCTACTGCAATTTCAGGCGGTTTTCACCGCGTCAGAGCGGGTCGTCTTCGGTCGGCGCCGGAGCGTTTTCTTGTGGCCGCACGGGGGGTTTGGCGGTCGTGGCCGGGCTGCGACCCGCCGGGGTCAGGTCGGCGGCGAGCTGGGTGGCGATGGTGGCGATCAGCTGGCGGAGCCGGTTGCGAAAGAGGGTCGGGTTCTTGGCCACGGCGAAGGGGTCGAGGTGTTCGAGCCCGGCTTTCACTTCGTCAGAGAAGAACCGCCGGTAGTACGCCTCGCGCCCATCGGTGAAGAACAGGCGAGCGTAGCCCGACAAGAAGATGCCCGCGCGGCCCTTGTCGCTGCGCATGCCGAAGTCTTCGACGACGAGCTCGACAATCGAATCGGCTCCGAGCGGCTTGAGTCGTTCGTAGTCGGGGGCGTTGGCTGGCACTTCGTCGACCAAGAAGCTCTCGAGGGCCGAGGCGACTTGAGCGGGGTTGACGACGTTCACCCACGGGGCCTGGCGTGGCAACTTCGCCAGCACTTCGGCGCGCAGCGAGTCGGCGATTTCGAAGCGGGTGATGGCGGCGATGACCTTTTGGCCCGTTTTGGCGTCGCGCACGCCGTTGGCGAGCTTGTCGGCCAAGCGGCGGTCAGCCTCTTTCGGCTCGAGCTTCTTCAGCGCGGTGGCGTAGGTCGGGTCGTCACGAAAGACGGTCGACCGGGGGCCCGCGTTTTCTTCGATGCGGGCAATGAAGGCCGGCCGTTCGACGAGGTCGAGGTCGGTGGCGGCCAGCTGGCTGTGAGCGCAACTGCACACCAAACACCACGACAACCACCCAAGTCGCTTCATGGTTGCATGGTCTACCGCGAAGCCGCTTTACCAGCGAGTCTGTTTCCGCTACGAACCGCGCGCATTTCTGCCCGAGGGGTTTTCGTGAATCTGCGAGCGTTGTCGCTGGCTGCGGTCGTCGTGGTCTTCGGTTGCACCGAGAAAAAGAGGCGCCCAAGCCGGTTGAACCACCCAAGCCGGTCGAAGTGAAAGCCGCCGAAGCGAAGCCGGCGGTCGTCGCCAAGCCGCCTGAAGCGGCCGAACCGCGCGTCGACAAAGAGTGCGGTGCGCCCATCGACCCGGGCCCGGTGACCGACGTCAAAATCGCCGGTCGGGCCGCTCGCTTGTCGGGTGCGCGCCTCACGTTCACCGAGCCCGACGCCGACGGCACCTTGACGCTCGGCGTGGTCGGGCCGATCAACGAAGACTCGGGCGAGAACATGGTGAACTTGAAGAAGTACGTGAAGTACTTCGAAGACCAGAAAGCCGACGCCATCGTCGTCACCGGTGACGTGGGCGAATCGGCTTCGAGCATCAGCCGTTCGCTCATGGCGCTCGCGGGCTCGAAGTTGCCGGTCTTCGCCGTCATTGGCAACAACGAGTGCCGGGCCGACTTCACCGACGGCGTCAACGAGGCCAACAAAGAGGCGCAGGGCGCCGTCATCAACCTGAACCAGACCCGGGTCGTCGAGTTTCCCGAGCTGACGTTGATTTCGCTGCCGGGCTACCACAACCCCGACTACATGCACTGCGCCACGGGGTGCGTGTACCTCAAGTCGACCGTCGACGAAGTCGTGCGCGAGGCGAAAAATTCGAAGGTGCCGGTCGCGCTGGTCACCCACGGGCCGCCGCACGGCAAGGGCGCGCAGGCGCTCGACGCCGCCACCAACAACGGTGGCAACGTCGGCGACGAAAATGTCACGAAGGCCATTGCCGAGGGCAACATGGCGTTCGGGTTCTTCAGCAACATCAAAGAGGCCGGTGCGCGAGCCGCGGTCGACCCCGCCGGCGAGACCCTGCTCAAAGAAAAGACCCCCTCGAAGACGCTGTACCTGAACCCCGGCCCGGCCGATTCGTACGGCTGGTCAATGAACGACGGCTCCACGTCGGTCGGCTTGGTCGCGGTCTTCAAGCTCAAGGGCGGGCAGGGCAGCTGGGAGCTGTACCGCGCCAAGGCCCTGACCGCGGCCGAGAAGGCCGAAGCGAAGCGGCTCGCCCCGGCGCCCAAGGCCGAAGCCCCCAAGCCGACGCCTTAGCCTTCGTTCTCGAAGGTCACCTGAGCGGCTCTGGGTTCGGGTGACCCTGGCTTTCGAGGGCCAGGGCACGCTGCTCGGTGACGACGGCCTTCCAATAGTCGCGGCCGTAATACTGGCGCATCATGCCCAGCTTGCGGCCTCCCCGAAACAAAACGAAGCCGGGTATGCCGAAGAGCGCGAACCGCTGCGCCAAGTCGGTGTGCTCGTACGCGTTGACCTTCACGAGCCGAATGCTGTCGTCGGCCGGCAGCTCTTCGAGCAACCCCGGCAGGTCGCGCGCGAAGATTTCGCAATTGGGGCATTCGGGGCCCCAGAAGTACACGACCACCAGCTGCGCTTCTGGCCCGTTCAACAACCCGTCGAACGTCTCGGGCGTCGCCACCTCGACTCTCTGCTTTCTGACTTGACCCATGGTGAGACCATAGCTAGTTCTCGTGTCTGTATTTGCAAGTGATTCTCAAAATCAGTTGCGATTTCAAGGGTTGGCTCGATGACGTTTTCGTGGGTCGTGGTGTTGTTGGCGGCGCAGGTCGACGGCGAGGTCGATGGTGGAGTGCGCGCGAAGGAAACGGTGGTGGTTGGTGAGCGCGCGGTCGACGTGCGCCGGGTGGCGGGGTCGGCTCAGGTGATCGGCACCGAGGCGCTCGAGCGCCGCGCGTCGAACGACATTCACCGGGTGCTCGAGGCCGTGCCTGGCGTCTACGTTCGCGAAGAAGAAGGGTTCGGCAACCGCCCCAACATCGGGTTGCGGGGCGTGAATTCAGACCGTTCTGAAAAAATCACCTTGATGGAAGATGGGGTGCTGGTGGCGCCGGCGGCGTATTCGGCTCCGCAGGCCTACTTCTTTCCCTCGGTGACGCGGTTGTCGTCGGTCGAAGTGTACAAAGGCCCAGCGGCCATTCGCTATGGCCCGAATACCATTGGCGGCGCGATCAACCTGCGCACCAAAGACGTGCCGGTCGGCCTGTTGGGCGACCTCGACGTGGCGTTGGGCAACTTCGGGTACGGCAAAGGGCACGGCGTGGTGTCATGGGGCAACGAGCAGTTTGGCGTGTTGCTCGAAGGGGTTCGCTGGGGCAGCACGGGCTTCAAACAACTCGATTCGTTGCAGCCGACCGGCTTCGAGCGAGACGAAGTGATGCTCAAGCTTCGTGCGTCGACCGACCCAGCGAAGACGGTGCGCCAAGGGGTCGAACTCAAGGTGACGTGGGGTGACGAGCGGTCGCACGAGTCATACCTCGGGTTGAGCAATGCCGACTTCGCCGCCACGCCCTTGCGCGCTACGCAGCGACCGAGCTCGACCTGTACGAGACGTCGCGCTGGCAATTGCAGCTGACCCACGCGCTCGACCTGGGCCCCGGCTTCACACTGCGTACGACCGCTTACCGAAACACCTTCGACCGCGACTGGAACCGTTTCAACGGCTTTCGCGCCGGGCCCGACGCCTACGCCTTGCTCACCTATGGTGGGTCGCCGAACGAAGCGTTGTACCTGCGGTTGTTGTCGGGCGCGGCGAATTCACAGTCGCTCGACCAGTCGCTCATTTTGCAAGACGGCCGGCGCCGCTTCGTGGCCCAGGGTGTGCAAACGACGGGGTCGTGGCGCACCGACTGGGGCCCGGTGCACAACGAATTGGAGTTCGGCCTGCGTTTTCACCACGACGAGCGCGTGCTCCGCGACGTGTGGAACGGCTACGCCATGACCGACGGTCGCTTGGTGCCCGACGGTCAGCCGACCCTGCAGCGGCCGTGGCTCAACGACTACGCACGGGCGGGGGCCCTGTGGGTGCAAGACTCGCTCTCGTGGAAAGGGCTGCTGGTCGTGCCGGGGGTTCGGGCCGAGCTGATCGACGTGTTCGAAACGGTGTTGCAGCGCCAGACGACCGTGTTCGAGCGCAACGTGGTGCCGCTCTTCGGAGTGGGCGCGGTGTACGGGTTTTCGAATGGCGTCTCGCTGGTCGCGGGGGTGCACCAGGGCTTCAGCCCGGTCAGCCCGGGCCAAGACCCGTCGGTCAAACCCGAGCGCGCGGTTAACTCAGAGGCCGGCGTGCGGTACGCGGCGGCGGGCACGCGGGTCGAGTTCATTGGCTTTTGGAGCGAGTACGAAAACATCACCGGAGAATGTACCGACTCGGCGGGCTGTGTCGGTGACACGCTCTTTCAGCAATTCAACGGAGGTCGCGCGAGGGTGCTCGGGCTCGAGGCCTTGGGCTCTCGCCGCCAGCGGTTACCCTTGGGCATCACCGTCACCGGCGAGGTCGCCTACACGCTCACCCGCGCCACGTTCTTGAGCGGCTTCACGTCTGAAAACCCCATTTGGGGTCACGTCGTCGAGGGAGACTCCCTGCCGTACATACCCGTGCACCAATGGAGCGCGCGCGTGCGTGGCGAGCGCGGGCCGCTCGAGCTGGGCTTCGGCGTCACCTACTACGGCGAAATTCGCGAGCAGGCGGGGCAGGGGCCCGTGCCCGCCGAATTTCGGGTGCCGGGTCGCTGGCTGCTCGACGCGACCGCGTCGGTCGCCTTGGGCGAGGCGAAGTTCTACGCCACGGCCACCAACCTCGCGAATCGGCACGACTTGGTGGCGCGAAGGCCGTTCGGGGCTCGGCCCGAGGCCCCGTTGATGGTTCAGCTGGGCTTCAAATATTCGTTTCGCTGACTCGCCTTCGAAACCAGCGAACGTCAGCGCCCGGCCCTGACCGCCTGCACTTCGTCGCCGAGCCGAAACGGCACGTCGGGCGAGTTCGCCGAGAGGGTCAGGCACACCTCGCGCATCGACGCGAAGCGGTCGGCGGGGTCTTTGGCCAACAGCCTTGTCAGCACCGAGCCCCACGGCCCGGCGATGTTGAGCGGCCGGGCCTCGCGAATCAGGTCCATCGTCTCCAGGGGGGTTGGCCCCTCGTACGCGCGAGTTCTGAAGAGCAACTCGTGCAGTACCAGCCCGAGCGCGAATTGGTCGCTCGCGGCCGACAGCGGTCGGCCCGAGACCTGCTCGGGTGACATGTAGGCGTGGGTGCCTTTGCGAACGCCGGCGCGGGTCGTCTCGCGCAGCAGCGTGGCCTTGGCGATGCCGAAGTCTCCGAGCTTCACTTCGCCGTGGCGCGAGAGCAGCACGTTGCCGGGGCTCAAGTCGCGGTGCACGAGGCCGAGCGGAGCGCCGCGCTCGTCGGTCGCTCGGTGGAGCGCCTCGAGGCCTTGCGCGAGCTGTGACGCGACGTAGCGGCCGAGCGCTTCGTCGACGTTTCGGTTCTGGGCGTCGAGCGCCGAGGTGAACGTGGCCAGGTCGACGCCGTCGACGAAGTCGAGCCGCACGTAGAGGCGCCCGTCAGACGCGCCCAGGTCGTGGGCCTGTACCAAGTTCGAATGGGTGACGCGCGCCTGCAGCCGGGCTTCTTCGAGAAACATGCGCTCGTACTGAGAATCACCAATCAATTCGGGCAAGAGCGTCTTCACCGCGACGACTTTTTCGAACCCGCTGGCGCCGTACGCCCGCGCCTTGAACACTTCGGCCATGCCTCCGTGGCCGAGCTTTTCTTCGAGCAGGTAGGGCCCGAGGGTCGAGGGGAGGGCGAGCGGCATGACGGGGGGCTCGATTCTGGCGAAGCGCGCGCTACGCTTCAAGCACCGGAGACTCACGCTCGTGGCCCAAACGCGGTTGACGACTCGACAAGACGACAGCGCCGCGCCACCGACGTGCCAACTCGTGGTGGTCGAGGGGCCCGACATGGGGCGGGCGGTGTCGCTCACCGGGGCGTGCGTGGTCGGTACCGGCGGCCGTTCTGGCCTGCGGCTGCGCGATGAGCGCGTGTCGGCCGAACACCTGCGGGTCACCCCAGTGGCCGGCAAGGGCGAATTCGTGGTGGCCGACCTCGAGAGCAGCAACGGCACCTTCTACGAGGGCTCGCGGGTTCAAGAGGTGACCGTCGGCCCGGGGGCCACCTTGAAGCTCGGCCGCACGTTCGTGCGCATTCAGCCACAACCCCGACCGCTCGAAGTGACGCCCAGTCAGGCCCGGCGCTTCGGCGACTTGGTGGCCGAGAGCCTGGCCATGCGCGAAGTGTTCGCGGTGCTCGAGCTGGCGGCGCAGAGCGACGTCACCGTGTTGCTCACCGGAGAGACCGGCACCGGCAAAGAGCTCGTCGCCCGGGCGCTGCACGAGTCGAGCGCTCGCCGCGCGGGGCCCTTCGTCGCGGTCGATTGTGGCTCGCTGCCGGAGAGCCTCATCGAGAGCGAGCTGTTCGGTCACGTCAAAGGTGCCTTCACCGGAGCGGCCCAAGAGCGCAAAGGCGCATTCGTTCGGGCGCACGGTGGCACGCTGTTTCTCGACGAATTGGGCACGGTGTCGCCCGCGGTGCAGGCGCGGCTGCTGCGCGTGCTCGAGGAGCGCCAGGTCAAGCCGGTCGGGGCCGATGACGAGCGCGCGGTCGACGTTCGGGTGGTCGCCGCGACGCCGGTCGACTTGACGACGCGGGTGGCCGACGGGCGGTTTCGGCCCGACCTGTACTTTCGCTTGTCGGTGATTTCGGTCGAACTGCCGCCGCTTCGGCAGCGCCGCGAAGACCTGAAAGTGCTGGTGCAGGCGCTGTTGGCCCGCCGCGGGGTGGCGGTGGCCCTGGGCGACATTCAAGGCCCGGGGTTTGACCGGCTCATGGCTCACCGCTGGCCAGGCAACGTGCGTGAACTGCGCAATGTCGTCGACCGGGCACTCGCGTTGTCGCCCTCGGCGCAACGGTTCGACGAATTGAAGCTGGCGGTCGAGGCTGGGTCGGCTCAGCGCGACTTGGCCGTGCGC
>JBGAIY010000315.1:0-9191 GCA_044225205.1 Myxococcaceae bacterium
GGTGGTCGCGGCGGCATGTCTTCACGAGAAAATGCCTCGGTCGAAACGAGCGAAGACGTGGTGCCCGGCAATGCCGGCGACCCCGCTCCCAGTGGAGACGGCATCGGCGGCGCGGGTTTGATGCGCGCCGCTTCGCCGACCTCCGCGAACAACGGCACGCCGGGGTCTGCGGGTACCGCAGGCAGCGCCGCGGGCGTGGCTTCGCTGGGCACGCTCTCGCCGACCACTGGCTGGGTGCCGGGTGATGGCAAGACTGGGTCGCCAGGCACTGCCGGCAAGGGTGGTGGCGGCGGCGGTGGTGGCGCCGGAGGGTGGACTCACCTGCTCATCACCCACTACTGGTGTCAGAGCTACGGCTCTCCGGGTGGCGGAGGCGGCGGTGGTGGCTGCGGTGGCCAGGGCGGAGAAGGCGGCAAGGGTGGTGGTGCGTCGATCGGCCTGTTCGTCACCAAAGGCTCGACCGTGTCGGGCAGCGGCAACTCGCTGTCGGTGTCTGACGGTGGCAAGGGCGGCGCGGGTGGCGCGGCGGGTGCGCCCGGGCCCGGTGGCAAGGGCGGCGTGCCAGAAGACCCTCCAGACGACTTTTACAAGTTGAGCTTCGCGACCAAAGGCGGCGTCGGCGGCAATGGTGGCGCTGGCGGCAGTGGCGGGGTGGGCAGCGGTGGCGCAGGCGGGTCGGTGTTCGGCATCGCCCGAAGCACCGATTCGACCGTCACCGGCTTCTCTGGCGCGACCATGGGTTCACCTGGCAGCGGCGGGAGCGGCACCGTGTCGGGCCCGACCGGAGACCGCTCGGTACAAACCACGTTCTGATGGCGGGGCGCCTGCGACGAAAACCGAAGCAGGCGCAATCACCCGAGTGGACGGTCGGCATCACGCCGCCCGAGCTGTCGGGTGACGAGTCGCCGGCCTTCGCGTTCGACCAGCGGGTGCGCTCGCGGGCCACCCGGCCCACGCCGCTCCAGTTGGCCAAGGCGCCGTGGCTGCGGCAGGCCACGGCCTACCAGGTGGGCCACCACCTGTTGACCCACGGGCTGCACCGCCACTTCGGCCACCCCGAATTCGAGCTGTGCAACGTGCCCGCGCCGTTCGTGAACGAAGCCGTGAGACTGCTCAACGCACTGGGGTCGATGGTGAAGAACGGCTCCCGCTTTGCCGACGGTGAAGTCGCCCAGGTGGCGGCTGAGCCGTTGACCGTGGTCGGGGTTCGAGCCATCGCTCCCGGCACCGGTGGCACCGAACACACCGGCGTCGTGTTGCGGCTGACCTTCTTGACGTAACGTCTTTGAAGAATTTCGGCCCCAGCGCGTCGTTCGCGCCTGAAAGGTCACGACCACCGTGCTCGAACCGACCCTCGACGCCTCGTCTCCGCTTCGCCGACAACTGCTGCCGGGCGAGCGGCTCGTGTGGGAGGGGCAGCCCCTGCAAGGCATTCGCCTCCAACCGTACGACGCGGTGCTGATACCGTTTTCGCTGCTCTGGTGCGGCTTTGCGTTCTTCTGGGAGGCGAGCGCCCTCGAGCGGCTTCGTACGCCCGGCGGTGACGCGGTCTTCGCGCTGTTTGGCATACCGTTTTGCTTGGTCGGCTTGTACGTGCTGGCGGGCCGGTTCTTCGTCGATGCGCGCCGTCGCGCCCGTGTCTTCTACGGCGTGACCGACCGCCGCGTCATCATCTGCGAGCCCAGTGGCACGACCACTCTCGACTTGCGTTCACTGCCGCCCGTGCACGTGACCGAATGGAAGCACGCGGGCACCCTGACGTTCGGCATGCCAGTGACCCGCGGCTACGACCGGCATGAGCACGCGCACGGGCACCTGCACCTCCACGGTCGCTCCCGGCCGCCCGACCCGCCTGCCTTCGAGTTCATCGCCGACGTTCACCGCGTACACCAGCTGCTCGAAGAGGCGCGTCGCGCGACGCCCTGAACCCGGCGGGGTGCTACCACTTTTCGACGCGCAGCCCGACGACGCGCCGAAATTCAACTGTGTTGCGCGTGATGAGCGTCAGGTCGTGCGCGAGCGCGGTGGCGGCGATGAGCAGGTCGTTCGGCCCAATGGGTGTACCGGCGCGTTCGAGTTGGGCCCGGAGCAAGCCGTAGTGCTCGGCCGCGGCGTCGTCGAACGGCGCTGAAGGCAACGCTCCGAACATCGCCGCCAACCGTTCGAGATTCTGTTCGACGCGCGCGCTCTTGCGAGCGCCATACAGAAGTTCGGCTTTGACGACGGTGCAGAGGTGAACCGACCCAGGCTCTGCTTCGACCACGCGCTTTCGCAGTGACGGGTCATGCCCTTTGAGCCACGCAATGCACACGTTGGTGTCGAGCAGCACACTCACAGCTCGTCACGCTCTTCGAAGGGCAGCTCGGCCACCTCGGGGAAAGGGCCCTCCCAGCTCCCGTAGGTGTCGAGCAAGGCTTTGGGCCAACGCGCGGGGGCGATTCGTTCTTTCGTGAGGTCGACGACATAGGCCGACAGGCTTTTCTTGGCGCGCTTCGCCGCCCGCCGTAACTGCTTCTCGAGCTCGTCGGGAAAGTACAGGGTCACCTGGGCCATGTGCCAACTATATGTGGCATACGTGCCAAACCGCAAACCACCCGGGTTGAGCCGCCTCGGTCATACCTCTCGAGGTCGTTGCGTCGGTCGAAGTCGTCTCTTACAAGCCCCGACCCATGGAACACCCGACGCACCACCGGTACGAGCCGTCAGTGATTGAGCCCAAGTGGCAAACCGCTTGGGAAAACGCCAAAGCCTTCAAGACGCCGACCGACCTGAACGAGCTCAAGAAGAAGCCGAAGTACTACGTGCTCGACATGTTTCCATACCCGTCGGGCGCGGGTCTGCACGTGGGGCACCCCGAGGGGTACACGGCGACCGACGTGATTGCGCGGCTCAAGCGCATGTTGG
The DNA here is from genome assembly GCA_044225205.1 of Myxococcaceae bacterium. GTDB lineage: Bacteria > Myxococcota > Myxococcia > Myxococcales > Myxococcaceae > JAEUJT01. Next base: position 2,905 of record JBGAIY010000315.1, read on the forward strand.
GCTTCAACGTGCTGCACCCCATGGGCTGGGACGCATTCGGTCTGCCGGCCGAGCGGGCGGCCATGCGTGACGGCATTCACCCCGCGGTCATCACGAAGCGCAACGTCGACAACTTTCGTCGGCAGATCAAGAGCCTCGGCTTCAGCTACGACTGGGACCGCGAAATCGACACCTCGTCGGCCGACTACTACCGGTGGACGCAGTGGATCTTCTTGAAGCTGTACGACCGCGGGCTGGCCTACTTGTCAGAAGTGCCGGTGAACTGGTGCCCCGCGTTGGGCACCGTGCTCGCGAACGAAGAAGTCAAAGACGGCAAGTACGTCGAGACCGGTGACGCCGTCGAGCGCCGCATGATGAAGCAGTGGATGCTGAAGATCACCGCCTACGGCGACCGGTTGCTCGAAGACCTCGAGGGGCTCGACTGGCCCGAGGGCATCAAGGAGATGCAGCGCAACTGGATCGGCAAGTCTGAAGGCGCCGAGGTGACGTTCGCCGTTCAAGGCAGCGGCGAGTCGTTCAACGTGTTCACCACGCGGCCCGACACGTTGTTCGGAGCGACGTATTGCACGCTCGCGCCAGAACACCCGCTCGTCTCGAAAATCACCACGCCCGCCCAGAAAGCCGCGGTCGACGCGTACGTGGCCGAAGCCAAAAACAAGAGTGAATTGGCGCGCAAAGAAGACGCGAAGAAGAAGACCGGCGTCTTCACCGGCGCCCACGCCGTCAACCCCGCCACCGGCAAACCCGTACCCGTGTGGATCGCCGACTACGTGCTCGCCAGCTACGGCACGGGCGCGATCATGGCCGTGCCGGCCCACGACGTGCGCGACCACGAGTTCGCGACCACCTTCGGCTTGCCGATTCTCGAAGTCGTGAAGGCCGCCGACCAGGCCGCGCACAAGCCCGTCGCCGAAGAGGCTTTCAGCGACGAAGGCGTGGCGGTGAACTCGGGTTTTCTCGACGGGCTCAAGACGGCCGACGCGAAGAAGAAGATGACCGCGTGGCTCGAAGAGCAGGGCAAGGGCAAGAAGCGCGTGCAGTACCAGCTGCGCGACTGGCTCTTTTCGCGCCAGCGCTACTGGGGCGAGCCTTTTCCCATCGTGCACTTGGAAGACGGCAGCCTCGCGAAGATACCGGAGTCACAATTGCCGGTGTCGCTGCCCCACGTCGACGAGTACAAGCCCACCGCCGACGGCCGGCCTCCGCTCGCGCGCGCGGGCGACGTGTGGCTCGGGGTCACCTTGCCCGACGGCCGCAAAGGCGTGCGCGAAGTGAACACCATGCCGCAGTGGGCCGGCTCGTGCTGGTACTACCTGCGCTACCTCGACGCGAAGAACGACACCCAAGCGTGGAACCCCGAGCTCGAGAAGTATTGGATGCCGGTCGACCTCTACATTGGCGGCGTCGAACACGCGGTGCTGCACCTGCTGTACGCGCGCTTCTGGCACAAGGTGCTCTTCGACTGCGGCTTGGTGTCGACCAAGGAGCCGTTTCAGAAGCTGTTCAACCAGGGCATGATCTTGGCGTACTCATTTCAAGATGAGCGCGGCAAGTACTACTACCCGAACGACATTGACGACCGCGAAGACGGCGCCTTCACCAAGGCGACGAATGAGAAGGTCAAAAAGCAAGTCGAGAAGATGTCGAAGAGCCGCTTCAACGTCGTCTCTCCCGACGACGTGATTCGCGACTACGGCGCCGACACGCTGCGCTTGTACGAGCTGTTCATGGGCCCGCTCGAAGCCGTCAAACCGTGGGAAATGAAGAACGTCGGCGGCTGCCTGCGTTTTCTCGAACGGGTGTGGCGCCTGGGCGTGAACGAAGAGACCGGCGCGTTGAACCCGAAGCTGACCGACGCCGCGGCCGACACCGAGGCCGCCGTCAACAAGGCGTTGCACAAGACGATTCAGCTCGTCGAACGCGACACGCTGAACCTGCGCTTCAACACCGCCATCAGCCACATGATGACCTTCGTGAACGAAGCGACTTCGGCGAAGACCTTGCCGAAGGTCATTCTTCAAGACTTCTTGAAGTTGCTCTCGCCGTACGCGCCGCACGTGGCCGAAGAGCTGTGGGCGCGGCTGGGGCAGAGCGGCTTCGTCTGCCAGCAGTCGTACCCGGCGTTCGACCCGGCCCTCATTGCCGAAGACTCGGTGACCTACGCGGTGCAGGTCATGGGCAAATTGCGCAGTGAAATCAAAGCGCCCATCGCCGCGACCGAAGCCGAAGTGCGCGCGCTGGCCGAGGCCGACGACAAAGTGAAAGCGGCCATCGCCGGCAAGTCGGTGAAGAAGTTCGTCTTCGTGCCCAAGCGCTTGGTGAACTTCGTTGTCGGGTAGCCGCGCCATCTGGGTGGCCGTGCTGTTGGCCACCGCGGGCTGCGGCTACCGCTTCGTCACGCCCAACAGCACGCTGCCGAAAGGCGTGACCTGGGTGCAGGTGCCGATGTTCAAGAACAACACGGCCGAGCCGGGGGCCGAGGCGCTGTTCACCGACGCCTTGCGCGAGGTGTACGTGCGCTCGGGGCAGCTGGCCGATTCTGACACCGAGGCCGAGGCGCGGGTCGAGGGCACGCTGCTCTCGGTTTCGTCGTTGCCGTTGGTCGCGACGCAGGGGCGCTTGCCGAACTACCGAGTCAACATCGCCGTGTCGCTGCGGTTGATGCGTGGGCCAGTGCAGCTCAACGCCATCACCGTGACGGGCGGCGAAGAAATACCCGGCGGCGCCGACCTGCTGTGGTCTGAAATTTGGCGTGGAGCGGCCGTGCGGCGCGTGGCCGAGTCGATGATGCGTGAAGGCGCAGAGCGGCTCGCCACCGGGTGGTGACGGTGGTTCAGCGGCCTTTTTGCGGCAGCGACTTGTTGGCCTTGCACTTGGCCAGCGGCAGCTTCTTCACGTTGCGGTACGAGACGATGCGCGAGCGTTCGGGGTCGACTTCGGCGCTCAAGCACGCGCAGCCGTGGCCGTAGTGACCGTTGGTCTCTTTCCAATACACGCTGGGGTTGGTTTCGGTGAAGTCGGGCAGTTCGCCGTCGGCCGCGTAGTCGCCCTGCACCGAAATCACCCAGGTTCGGCGGCTGTCGGTGATCTCCCAGTTTTGGGGAGTCGGGTTGTCGACCCAGCCACACACGGTCTCCCGTTTGGGGGCCGGCTTCGGGTCGGCCGCCCACCCGAGCAACGACCACAGCACCACAAGACCCAAAGCGCGTTTCGTCATGCGCCCAAAACACTAAGAAATTCAATGCATTGCAAGACTTGCCGACCGATGCTGCTCTGTGGTTCTCGAGCGTTGACTCCGCGCATGGGCGACGGTATTGGCGCACCCTCACCATTTTTGAAGGAGCAGTACCTTGGCTAACACGCACTCCGCTGAGAAGCGGCACCGGCAGTCACTCAAGCGCAACGAGCGCAACACGGCCGTGAAGTCAGAAGTGAAGACGGCGATCAAGAAGGCCCGTGAGGCCATCAGCGCGGGCGACGCGGCCAAGGCGAAAGACGCGCTCAAGGCGGCGACCAGCCTGCTCAACAAAGCGGCGAGCAAGGGCGTGTTGCACGCGCGCAATGCCAGCCGCCGCGTGGCTCGCTTGGCGCACAACGCGTCGGTGAAGTTCGCCGCCGCGACCGCCGCGAAGTAACCCACCAGCAAGTCGCTTCGGTTTGCTCGGTCACGAAGCCATCGGCCCTGCGGTCGGTGGCTTTTTGTGTTGGGCGTGAGAGCGAAAGGCTCGCTCTCGCCACTAGAAAATATTCGGTATCTCGACCTGGCATTGGTTGGCCGGAGTGAGCCATTTGATCGAATTGAGCCAGAACCGCTCGACTTGGTAGTCGGGGTGTTGCGTCCACTCCGAATTGTACGTGATCCACTCGTCGCACCACATGAAGACGTGGCCTTGCCCCACCGTCAGTGCGCGCGCGGCGTCGACGTCACCGACGGTCGCTTCGTAGGCGACGAGAGTGCCCCCGCCTTGCACTTCGTACCCGTTGTCGGTGCCGATTTTGGTGATGCCATCGCTGATGGGGTGGGTGACCCAGTGGGTGACGGGCTTGGTCGAACCTTGGGCGCCTTGCAGCACTTGGGTCGACCCGTAGTTCACGCCGAACGGCGCCATCAACTTGTTCACGTTGGTGATTTCGCTGGAGTTGCCGTAGCCGATGAGCGTCATCACGCCGCCACCGTTTTGTACCCAGTCTTTGAGCACCTGCACCTCGGCGTCTGAGTAGGTGCGCCCAATGCCCTTGCCGACGCCACTTTGGCCGGCGGTGCCGACGCGAACGTCTTGCACCACGATGACTTGATAGGGAGCCAACAGACTCGCGGTGAGCGTCTCCCCCTTCAGCTCGACCGCTCCCGCCAGGCTCTTGCCGTTGAGCCAGTTTTTGAACACGTCGCCCGTGCCCCACTCACCAGCGAAACCGAGCGTCGCGATTTTGAGGCAGTCGCAGACGCCGTCGTGCCCGACGTCGACGTCGTCGATGATGCCGTTCAAGTCGTTGTCGAGGCCGTCGCACACTTCAGCCGACCGACCTCCGTCGGCCGAAGACGAGCCACCGCCGCCGCCGCCTGACCCACCGCCCGAGCCGCCACCTCCGCCGATCGCGCCGCCGTCACGCAGGCCGCTGCCCGAATCGACGTCGTTCACGCCGACGGCAGACCCCCCGCACTGGCAGCCCAGCAGCGGCACGAGCACCGCCGCCACGACGAAGGCGCGCACCGTAGAACCTGACCCAAGACCCGACATGCCCGAAGCATACCGTGGGCGTTGCATGGTCGCTTGCTTCGGTCTTTCGAGAACGGTGGTTCACACCGTCACACATATTCGGCCGGGGCAGAATGCTCGGCGGCGACGTGGCCTGCCTGGGCGGCGGCTTCGAGGGCTTCGAGCGCCCTTCGCACGGGTGGCAAATGACCGAGCGTCTGTGCCTCGACGCCGTCGGGCTGCCGGCGCTTCGCCAAGAAGACCCCGTGGTCGGCGGTATTCAAGTTCGCGTAGGCGCACTTGTACTGCAGCACCAACCGGTACCCCGCTTCAGAACCCAAGCACGCGTTCGGGGTGTATTTCGGTTTGCGCACCTCGAGGCGTTTGGCGAGCAGTTGCTCTCGCACGACCCGACAGAAGGCCAACAGCTCGCTGCATTCATCGCGGTTGAATTCGCCTCCGGCGACGACGAGGCGACTGACCGCATCGCCCCCGCTGCCTTGCGGCAGGTGAGCGGCGAGGTTCCACAACCACAGCAGCACCGTGCACTCTTCGTCGTTGAGAACGAACTCACCCGCGCTCGAACGCAGCCCCACCGTTGGCATGGCGGGGCTTCAACGCACGAGCCCTGGCCGGCATATCGGCGCGGCGAAAAGAGTGCGAATTCGCTCAGCTCTTTGGGAGCGAGCTTCGTTCGCGTGGAGATGGGCGTGCGGCCGTAACCGCTGCAGGTGACTTGGGGTTAGACGAGACCGAACAGCACGTGCGCCGCGATGACGACGAAGACCGCCGCCGTCTTGATGCAGGTGATGGCGAAAATGTCTCGGTACGACTGGCGGTGGGTCAGCCCCGTGACCGCGAGCACGGTAATGACGGCGCCGTTGTGGGGGAGTGTGTCCATGCCTCCGCTGGCCATGGCCGCCACTCGGTGCAACACCTCGGGCGGTATGCCGGCCGCGTGGGCCGCCGCGCTGAATTGCGACGCCATGGCCGCCAGCGCAATGCTGAGGCCCCCCGAGGCCGAGCCGGTAACCCCGGCGAGCGTCGTCACGGTGACGGCTTCGTTCACGAGGGGGTTGGGTATGGCCGACAACGCGGCCTTGATGAGGGCGAAACCCGGCAGCGCGGCGATGACCGCGCCGAACCCGTATTCTGACGCGGTGTTGAGTGAGGCGAGCAGGGCGCCCGAAATCGCCGCTTTCGAGCCCTCGGCGAAGCGCGCCTTCACCGAGCCCCACGCCAGTGCGACCACGCTGAGAATGCCCACCAGCAAGGCGAGTTCGACGGCCCACACCGCTTTGACCGACGCCAACTGGGTGACCAGCGGGTGGTCGAGCCCGGCGAGCGTGGTTTCGAATGACGCGGCGGGGTACAGGCGCTCGAGCGCGCGGGTGAAGGCCACGTTGAGCACGCCGACCAAGACCAGCGGCAGCACGGCGAGGGCGGGGGCCGGCAGGCGCTCGGTGCTCACCGGCTCAGGTTCGTTGAGGTGGCCCGTGCCATAACCCTCGTGGTCGGCCTTCGCGCGGCGCACTCGGGCGCTCAGGTAGGCGAGGCCGACCGTGAAAATGAAGACACCGCCGATGGTGC
>JBGAIY010000316.1:0-9199 GCA_044225205.1 Myxococcaceae bacterium
CCCTCTCGACAATTGGTGCGAGAGCAAATGGCCCAGGTCGAGCAGCAGCGGGCACGACGTCGCGGCCGAGAGCCGGGCCATGAAGTCGAGCACGTGCAGGTCGCCGCGCGCCGTCATGACGACCGGGTTCTCGAGCAACAGGGGCACCGGCATGGCGTCACGAATGGTGACGGCGTGCGTGGCGCAGTGGGCCACGGCGTCGCTCGTCAGCGGTGGCGTCAGGTACAAATACCCGGGCAACGCCTGGCCTTCGCAGTGCCACCACGCCACGTCGTTCGACACCCATGGTGAGCCCACCGCTTCGACGTGTCGTTTGAGCAGCTCGAGCCGCTGCGCCGATTCGGTCTTGGGGCCCCACAGGTTCAAGTGCACGGGGTGGTACAACAGCGGCACTTGGGCGCGGCGCTCGAGCATCGTGGCGAACAAGGTCGCTTCGTCGCGCGCTTGGTCGACGTCGAGCGGGGCGCTGTATTCGACGAAGTCGAACGCGGCGGGCGCTTCGTCGAGCAACCGGTACGGGTGCGGTGCGTCGTGCTGTTGGGCGTTGCTCGACAGGCCGAGGCCCAGTGTCGGGAGTGAGTGAATCAAGGCATGTTCCAAGTTTCGCGCGCCTGCGGTCACGCCGTTGGGAGCTGCGCGCCGAAGCCTTGCGGCTCTTTCTTCGGTTCAGTTCGTGCGGTGAGGGCGACGAGCAAGACGACGAGAAACGGCATCATGGGGGCGCGGTAGCGTGAAAGTGCCCCCATGTTCGCCGTCGACAGACCAGTACCGAGCGCGAGAATCAATGTGAAAACGGTGCAGAACATCAAGACGGGCGACGCCGTGACGCGAGCCCAAACGCCGAACGCGCGATTTCTTCGAAAAATTTGAATCGTTCGCCACAAGACCCACGTCGTTTCGAGCGAGTTGATGAACTGCATGACTTTTCTGGTTTCGAAAATGAAGGGTCGAAACAAAGCCGAGATCAAGGCGATGGGAGCCAGCGCAATTTCCTCACCTAAGCTTGACTCCTCGTTCACGCCTTTCGGAGTGTCTTCGATCGAAAAGTTCGAGTCGCCCTCCACTTGACCCGACAGGCGGCGCTGCATCGCCATCGACGACGTCAGGTCGCCACCTCGGTTCGACAAGTACCGCTGTGCCACCACGAAGAACAGGCCGCCCACCACCGCGCCAATGACAAAGTACATGGGCTTGACGGCCATGTGCCCTTTGGAGCGAATCGCCCTCTCCCAAATGAGCCACACCGCACCGGCCGCCGAAAAGCTCAGCAAGATGTACGGCTTGAGCAAAGCCACGCCTACGACGCCCAAGGCCGCGAACACCACGCCGCGAATGATGCGGCCGTCGATGATGTAGCGCATGCCCAAAAACAGCGGGCCCATGAAGATCATCACCACCGGCTCTTTGAGCAACGCGCACGTCCAAAAGACCGCGGTCGGGGTCAACATCACCGCGTACATCACCGTCTTGCGATGCTCGGGTGCGAATTCAGGGCCGAGCGCCCGGTAAATGAACGCTTTGGCTCCGTACGAGCCAATGGCGATGAGCAATGTCACGCCGTAGAACGAGTTGTTCAGCAAGAACAACAAGTAGGTCGCGATCATCATCATCGTGCCCGTTGACCCACCACCCATGGTCTCGAAAGGCAGGCGCGCGTCGGGTGACTGAAACAAGACCTTCACCGTTTCAGGAAAGATGAAGTCGAAATTTCCGCGCAGCGCTTCGGCGATCGGTATGCCGAAATCGCGGTACGCCATCATGTCGCCCGAGCCGTAGTAATACTGGTAAATCAAGATCTGGGCGAACGCGCTGGCGATGTGCGCGAAGAATGACAAGTTCAGCACCTGCCCTTCGGCCACCGTGAACTTGCGGGTCAGCACGAAGTGGAGCCCGATGCCGACGACAATCACCATCGGCGCAACGATGAAGTCTTCCATTTGGCGGTTGGTGCTCCTGGCAAGCCCCCTTATTCGAGCACCGGCCGCCTGGCCACTCACGGTAACTGCCGAATTTGACTGACGCCTTGGGCCTTCTCCGACCTCAGTCGGGCTTTCGCACCTGACAGTCGGGAAAGTAGTGGCCCAAAATCGCCTTCGCGTCGGCTCCCTTGGCCGCCATCGCCCGAGCGCCTTGCTGGCACAGCCCGACGCCGTGACCCAAGCCCACGCCGGTGAAGTGCAGCGTCGATTCGGCTTCGACCGCGGTCACCTTGAGGCTGCGCAGCGACTGGTAGCCGAACACCCGCCCGACCTTCGCGAAGTATTCGTCACCCGAAAAGCGGCGGCCGAACGACTTGAGCTCGATGACCCGGCCCGCGGCGTCTCGTCGCAGCGGCTCGAACGCGGCGCCTTCGGTCGGCAGGCCCAGCGCCGTCGCCAGTTCGTGGCGGTCCACCGTCCACTCCCACGAAAAGTCGGGGGCCTCGCTGCACCAGCTCTTGCCGCCGTCAGCCAAGTCGCTGACTCCGGGCCCCGCGCCCTCGGCGTGAAAGACGTCGGCCGCGCGGCTGGTGTGGCCTCCGCAAGCCGAGTGAAAGAACGCCGGCTTGAGCGCCACGCCGCCCACCAACAGCACCTGGCCGTCGGTCTTCTCGACCGCCGCCTGCGCCTCGGCCGACCGCGCCTCTTGCCCTCGGTACAGCTGGCAGTGCGTCAAGTCGCACAGGTCGTACCCAGCGGCCGCGTGGCGGTTTCGCGAGGTGAGCGCGAACGTGCGAGAGACCACCGCTTGGGCCTCCAGCGCGGCACGGGGGCTCCCGTTCGCCTCGGCCGAAATGACCGACGTGAGGTACCGCTCCACGTCGATTTCATTGAAGAACTTCAGCACCCCGCCTTCGAGCACCACCTTCACCGTGCCCAGGTACGTGCGCGTCACCGCGCCCACCGTCACGCGCGTCGGCCCCAGCGCCGTGACGACTTGGCATGACCCCGGGTTCGGCGTGCCCGCGTCTGTCGCCGCCGCCGCCCCCGCCACCGTGAGCCGAACCGCCCTTGGCGCCACGTCGAGCTCGACCGAGGCGGCCGAAAGCGAAGTGGCATCGCAGCTCAACGCCTTGGCCCCCAGCACGGCGTGGGTCGCCTTTTCGCGCTCGAGCACGCGAATGAGCAGCGGCTCCTTCGCCGACGAGAGCGCACTCGACGCCGGTACCGCCGTCACTCCCGCCGGGGGCGCCGACAACACCAGCAAGGCCGTCACACGCAGGGCAGTCGTCAGCATGGTTCGGCCGCTTATCGCGGCTCGGCCAAGCCATGAATGAAAACCCGACCCGGCACCCGGCGCTTGGCTCGCTCTCGGAGAATTGGTCGATATCTTGTCGCCCGTGACGCACTGAGTCATGCTGCGCGGCATGTCGGAGCTGGTTGGTATTCAAGGTGAAGCCGGCTCGAATTCTGCTCGAGCGTTGGAGGCGTTGCGAGGTGCGGGCGTGACGTTCGAAAGCCACCCGTCGTTTGCGTCGTTGTTCGCGGCGTTCGGTGAGCGGCTGCGTGAAGTGGTGGTGCCGCTCGAGAACAGCCTCGCGGGCGTGGTGGGCGAGGTGGCCGACGGGTTGCTGAGAGCGCCTCGAGTCGCGGTGGTCGGCTCGGTGCTGCTGCCGATTGAATTCGTGGTGGCGGCCCTGCCAGGGCATCGACCGCGGCGGGTGTTGGCGCACCCCGTGGCGGCGGCGCAGTGCACCCGGGCCTTGCGCGAGTACGAAGTGGTGCCGTGCCATGACACCGCCGGCGCTGCGAGGCTCGTGCGAGAGGGGGGCGACGGCGCGGTCGGTGCGTTGTGCCCACCGTCGGCGGCCGGGCTCTACGGCCTCGAGGTGGTGGTGGCGAACGCACTCGATGCCCGCTCCAGCGCCACTCGGTTCTTGCAACTGCGCGACGAGTCTCCCGTGGCGAGCGGCTCCCACGAGCGCAGTTGGTGGGCGCTGCGGGAGGGCGCGGGTGGCTGGGCTGAGGTCGTGCGCGCGCTGGTCGGCACCGAGGGCGACGTGCTGACGCTCCATGCCCGACCGTCGCTCGACGGGGCTGTGTCGACACGGGTGCTCTTGGTCGAACTGGCGAAAGGGGCGCTGGCGCCTTCGGTGCAACGAGCGATGGCGGGCCTCGGGTCGAATGCTCGCTTGCTGGGCAGCTGCTCGGGGGGGCCGTCATGATTCGTGTGGTGTTCGCTCGTGGTCGATGTTTGTTCGCGGGGCTCGCACGACGTTCGGTACAGAACTTGGCGTTCGCGGGAGCTTCGGTCGGGTGGTGCTCGCCGCGCGGCCTGAACCTTCGCCATTCACCGGGTTGTCGAGCCGGGCGCAGATCGCTCTGGTGTGCGCCCGGCCGAACCGCTGCTGGCTGCTCCGCACTCGGCTGGGCCGGTCGTTCCCAAGTCGAACGTCTGCTCGGTGGGAAACGGGTGTCGCTCGACGCGCCGGCCGCCGCGCACCGTGGAGTCTTTCGTGCGACCCGACGTGGGGCTGTTGTCTGGTGCGCACTTAGCTGGGCCGGTCGTTCCCAAGTCGAACGTGGGAAACGGGTGTCGCTCGACGCGCCGGCCGCCGCGCACCGTGGAGTCTTTCGTGCGACCCGACGTGGGGCTGTTGTCTGCTGCGCACTTAGCCGAGCCGGTCGTTCCCAAGTCGAACGTCTGCTCGGTGAGAAACGGGTCTCGCTCGACGCGCCGGCCGCCGCGCACCGTGAAGTCTTTCGTGCGACCCGACGTGGGGCTGTTGTCTGCTGCGCACTCGGCCGGGCCGCTCGGCCCTCTGTCGAACAAAACCATTCAGGCTCGTGCTCACCACCCCACGCACCACAAGCGCCTTCGCTCGACGACGGGGGGCCTCACGGCGAACGAACGCGCCGTATGACTCCGGGCCAAAACCACGCGGGGCGGGCCGAGCCATGAAGGGCCTCGCGGCGCGGGCCCACCTCGTGCCCTCGGCGACGCTCGCGGTCACCGAGCGCGTTCGCCACTTGCGCGCGCAGGGGCGCGACGTGATCGACTTGGGCGGAGGCGACCCCGATTTTCCCACGCCTTCGCACATCGTCGACGCGGCGGTGGCGGCACTCCGAGCGGGTGACACGCACTACGTCGAAAGCGCCGGGGTGGTTGAACTCCGCGAGGCCTTGGCCGTGAAGTTGCGCCGCGACAACGCCGTCACCATGAGTGCCGACGACGTCGTCGTGACACCCGGGGCGAAAGCGGCGCTGTACGACGCGATTTCGGCGTTGGTCGAACCCGGGGTCGACGCCATGGTGCTCGAGCCCGCGTGGGTGTCGTACCGGCCGATGATCGAAGCCGCTGGAGGCCAAGTTCGCGCCGTGCCGCTCTCGGCCGACGACGCTTTTACCGTCACCCGCGCCGCCCTCGAAGCGCACGTGACTGCGGCGACGCGGGTGTTGGTCGTCAATTCTCCGAACAACCCAACGGGCCGGGTGCTGCGAGGCGACGAACTCGACGCGCTCGCAGCGTTCGCTTGCGCGCACGACCTCACGGTCATTGCCGACGAGGTGTACGAACACCTCGTTTACCCACCGCACCGCCACGTCAGCCTCGCGAGCCTGCCCGGCATGGCGGGCCGCACGCTGACCGTGAACGGCTTTTCGAAGGCCTGGGCCATGACCGGCTGGCGGCTCGGCTACGTGGCGGGCCCGCGCGAATTGGTCAAGCCCATCAAGGTGCTGCACGGCCACATGGTTTCGTGCGCGTCGTCGTTTGGGCAGCGGGGCGCGCTGGCGGCGCTGACTGGCCCGGTCGCTCCCCGGCAAGTGATGGTCGACGCGTGGGAGCGCCGCGGTCGGTGGGTGTGCGAGCGGCTCTCGGCTTCAGGCGCACTGCGGTGTGCCCCGCCCGAAGGCGCGTTCTACGCGTTCGTCGACGTTCGCGGCACCGGGTTGAGCGACGCGGTCACCTTCAGCCGACGGTTGCTCGACGAGGCCTGGGTCGCGGTCACTCCCGGTGACGCTTTCGGCGCCTCGGGTCGAGGCCACGTTCGGCTCTCGTTCGCGAAAAGCGACGCCGACCTCGAACGCGGCGTCGAGCGGCTGGAGGCTTTCGTGCGCGGGCTGGGCCCGTCAACGGGTCAGTCGTCGTCAGTAAAAACAGCAGTGGAGGAAACACCATGATCATCGTCATGCGCCCCGACGTTGGCGCCCATTCGCCCGAAGTCGAAGCCGTGCGCCGGGTGGCCGCTGCCCACGAAGGCATTCGCGTCGAGGTGTTGCAATTCGAAGGCGTGATTCGCCCGCTCATCGAAGTGCACGTGTTGGGCAACACCGCCGGCGTGCGCGAAGACGTCTTTGAGGCGCTCACGGGAGTCGAGCGGGTCATTCGCGTCAAAGAACGGTACCGCGGCATCGGCCGGCACGAGGGCAAAGCCCAGGCGGTCGGGTTCGAATACAACGGGCTCGCGTTCACCCAAGACTCGTTTCACGTCTTCGCTGGGTTGTGCGCCGTCGACACGCCTCAGAACGTCGAACGCACGTTTCGGGCGCTGCAGTCGCTGGGCATCACCACCACGCGGGCGGGGGCGTACAAACCGCGCACGAGCCCTTACGAATTTCAGGGGCTGGGAGCCAAGTGCTTGCCGTGGTTGTTCGAATTGGCCGGCAAGTACGGCATTCGGGTCATCGCCATTGAGGTGTTGCGCGAGGCGCACGTCGACGAAATTCGCCAAGCACTCGAGGCGAGCGGCCGTGCGACCGGCGTCATGTTGCAAATCGGCACGCGCAACGCGCAGAACTTCGAGCTGCTCAAGTTCGTGGGCTCGCAGAACGAATTTCCCGTGCTGTTCAAGCGTGGCATGGGCATCACCCTCGAAGAGTCGCTCAATGCGTGCGAGTACGTGGCGGCGAGCGGCAATCAACGCATCGTCTTTGCGTTGCGCGGCATGAAGACCAACTTCGGAGACCCGCACCGCAACATGGTCGACTTCGCCCACGTGCCGGTCGTTCGGCGCATGACGCGGCTGCCGGTGTGCATCGACCCGTCGCATTCGGTCGGCAAGAAGGGGCTCGGGCCCGAAGGCATTTCAGACATCGCCCACGTGACCGCGCAGGCGGTGGTGGCGGGCGCGAACATGGTCTTGGTCGACGTGCACCCGTCGCCCGAGCAGGCCATGTGCGACGGGCCGCAAGCGCTCACCCTCGAAGAGCTGCCCGCCTTCATCGACGACGTGAAAGCCGCGCGTGACTTGTTCGTGCGGCGGGTCGAAACCCAAGAACGCCGGCGTGCACGGGCCTTGAGTACTGAATTGTCGACGCACGCGCAGCCCAACGACTTGTTGTCGATCGCGCGTGAGTCGATCGACGGGCTCGACCGGCGCCTCGTGGTGCTGTTGCAGCAGCGCGCCCAGCTCATGTCGGTGGTGGCCCGGGCCAAGCGCGAATTGAACCACCCGGTGCTCGACCCCGACCGAGAACGCGCGGTGTTCGACTTGCGCAAGCGGTGGGCGGGTGAACTGGGGCTCGACGAGCGCTTCGTCGACGTCATCTTCAAGGCGATTCTCGAATACTCGCGTTCGCTCCAAGCGAACTCGCTGAGCGCCTCGGCGGGCCCCCGGTGATTTGCTGGGGTTTTGCATGAAGGCGTTCACTGTTCGCCTGTGGGCGGGTCGAGCGCACCGCGATTGACCATTTGGCCATGACGAACCCAACGGTGCTGGTCGAAGTCACCAGCCCCTCGACCGAGGCATGCGAGCGCGGGGCGGGGCCGTGGTCTTCGTTTCTCACCGTGAGGCCCGAGTCGCCTCGTTCGCCGTCGACCTGTACGCGGTGCTCACGGCGCTCTGAATGGCTCGTGACTTTGGCGTCGTGGTGATTTCGCCTCACGCCGATGAATTCAACTGGTTGCGTGTGCCCGTCTCGCACGCGCACCTTTGATGACATGGCGGCGGTGGCTCGATCAAATAGAGGCGACGGCGAAAGACACGAATACAATGCCCGCAACCTCATGGGCCATTCTGGTGTTGTTCGACTGTGCGATCGCGACCTCTCGGCCAAAGCACGGCAGGTACGGCCCCGCTCCAAGCGGGTCAGCTCGTGACATCGCCGTCGACGGGTGGTTCTGGCCTGAGGGTGTTGCAGGCGCTGGCCTCAGACGAGCGGGTCGACACCGTGTTGGCCGAGGTGCCGGGGTTTTCAGAGCCCAAGGTGTTGCGCGTCGTCAAAGCGCACGCCGGGGTCGACCCGGCCGCGTTTCTGCAGCGGGCCCGCGCGTTTCAGGCCGTCGCCCACGCGCGGGTTCGACCGGTGCGGGCGGCAGGGCAAATGAAAGACGCTCGGCTCTACGTCGTGACCGATGCGGTGGCGGCCCCCCACACGCTCTCGGCCCGGCCGGGGGTGCCGGTCGACGAGTTGGTGACCTTGGGCCTCGAAATGCTCGAAGGCCTCGAGGCGATACACGCGGCGGGGTTGACGTTGGGCGCGCTCGACCCGCGCGACGTGCTCTTGAACCCCACGACGCTCGACGTGAGCCTCGCGGGGTTCTCGACCGGCGGCTCTCCTGAAGCCGACGTGCAGTCGCTCGCCGAGGTGCTCATTGCGGCGGGAGCGGCGGGGGTCGACCATGCGCCGTTCGAGTCGACCATTCGGCACACGCTCAAAGGCGCGGCGACGGTCGACGCGTTGCGCGCGGGGCTCAGCCAATTGCATGAGCGGTGGCTGTCGCGCACCGCGGTCAGCAGCGGCAAGAAGACCCAGCTGCTGTCTGAAGAGCGCAACCTGACCGGCGCGGTGCTGGGCCAGTACCAGCTCGAGCGGGTGCTGGGTGAGGGCGCCATGGGCACGGTGTACCTGGCGCGCCACCAGCGCATTGGCCGCATGGCGGCGCTCAAGGTGCTCAAAGCCGAACACGCGTCGAACTCAGAACTGGTTCAGCGCTTCATTCAAGAAGCCCAAGCCGTCAACGCGATTCGCAATGAGCACATCGTCGAGGTGTACGACTTCGGCGAGCAGCCCATGCCCGACGGCTCGACCTGCGCCTATTGCGTCATGGAGTTGCTCGACGGCCGCCCGCTCGATTCGGCCATGCTCGAGGGCCCGTTCTCGGTGCAGCGGGCGAGCCGGGTGGCCCAGAACATGGCGCTCGCCCTGCATGCGGCCCACCAGGTGGGCGTCGTGCACCGCGACATCAAGCCCGAGAACATCTTCTTGCAGAAGCGCGGAGGCGACGCCGAGTTCGTCAAGGTGCTCGACTTCGGCGTGGCCAAGTTGCTCAAGCCGCT
>JBGAIY010000317.1:0-3121 GCA_044225205.1 Myxococcaceae bacterium
AGCGGAGCCCGGGCGAAGCCGAGGCCTTCAAACGTGAAATGGCGGCGTTGTACGCCCAAATTCGCCGAGCCGCCGAGCTGCGAGAAGGTCGCTGACCCCGACGGGCCCACCGGCCCGCCCAAAAAATGTGAGCGACGGAGGTGCAGGTTCACCCCGCGCATGGGAATGTGCCCCCATGCGTTTGTTTTGTTCGTTCGCAGCGTCGGTCGTGGCGGTGTCTTGTGCGGGGCCCGCGGCCAATCTGGGGCCGGCCGCTCCGTTGCCGGGGGCGGCGAACGGGTCGACCGTGGTGGCCGAAGTCGGAGACCGGCGCATCACCGTCGCCGAAGCCGACGCGCGCGCGGGCGACGAGCTGTTCAAGCTGCAAGAACAACTCTACGAATTGCGCACCGACGCGGCCGAACGAATCGCCATTGAGTTGCTGGTTGAGCGTGAGGCGCGCAAAGAACACCTCACCGAAGACCAGTGGATCGAGGCTCGCCTCGAAAAATCGCTGACCGCACCGACCGACGCCGACTTGCACGAATTGTTCGACAAAGTGCGCGGGCGCCTGCCCAATGACGCGACGTTTGAAGACGTCAAGCCTCAGCTTCGCCAAGCGTTGTTGCGAGAAGCGCGCGGCAAGCGGGCCCGCGAGCTGTTCGACGGCCTCAAAAAAGCCGCCGGGTACACGGTCGTGCTCGAAGAACCCGCCCGCCCTCGCAAGACGGTCATGGGCTCGGGCCCGTCGCGAGGAGACGCCACCGCCAAGGTCACCATTGTCGAGTTTGCCGACTTTCAGTGCCCGTATTGCAGCAAGGCCGGAGAAGTCGTCGAGAAGCTGATGGCGGCGTACCCCGGCCAGGTGCGCTTGGTGTACCGCCATTTTCCCCTGTCGTTTCACAAAGACGCCCCGAAGGCCGCCGAGGCGTCGATGTGCGCCGACCAGCAGGGCAAGTTTTGGCAGTTTCACGATGCGCTCTACGCCCACCAAGACGCCCTGGGCGTCGACGACTTGAAGGGCCAAGCGTTCAAGTTGGGCCTCGACCTCAAGCGCTTCGAGGCCTGCCTCGACTCGAGCGAAATGCGAGCGGTCGTCGCCAGCGACATGAAAGAAGGCGAACGGCTGGGCGTTTCGGGCACTCCGGCGTTCTTTCTCAACGGGTACATGCTCTCGGGAGCCCAACCCGAAGAAAAATTTCGCCACCTCATCGACAGGGAACTCGCGAAGCCATGAAAGCGCTGGCGCCCGGTTTTTTGATTGCGATGCCGCAGTTGAAAGACACCAACTTCGAAAAAGCCGTCGTGTTGATGGTCGAGCACGGCAGCGGCGGCGCCATGGGGCTGGTCATCAACCGGCCGGCCGACGTCACCTTCGGCGATTTGGCGAGCGACCAACAATTCGACGTCGACCCAGTGCACGAAGCCAAGTCGATTTTCGTGGGCGGGCCGGTCGAACCGTACCGCGGCTTCGTGTTGCACGACTCCGACCGGGTGGCCGAAAAGACCCTGTTGTTGCCGGGGCTCTACTTGTCGGTGACGAGCGACTCACTGCAACCGTTGTTGCGCGACCCGGCGGTGCACGTGCGGTTTTGCCTCGGCTATTCGGGCTGGGGGGCGGGCCAAGTCGAAGCCGAACTGGCGTCGGGTTCGTGGCTGTTCACCGAGGCGCTCACCGCCACGGTCTTGTTCGGTGAACCCGAGCAGATTTGGGGCGAGACGATTAAGAGCATGGGCGTCGACCCCGCGATGCTGGTGCAAACAGGAGGCGTGAACTGATGTTGAACGCGACCGAGATCAAAAAGCGCATTGAGCAGGCCCTGCCCGGGGCTCAAGTCGAAGTGCACGACACCACCGGCACCAACGACCACTTCGAAGCCCGCGTGGTGAGCGCCGGCTTCGACGGGCTGTCGATGGTGCAGCAGCACCAACGGGTGTACGCCCCGTTGCAAGACGTGTTGGCCACTGGAGAGTTGCACGCCCTGGCCCTCAAGACGTACACGCCTGCCCAGTGGGCTGAGGCCTCGAAGCGTTGACCCGACGCTTGAAGAAGTTGGAGCAAGACATGTTGACCCCCGAACTGAAGCAACGTTTCGACGACGAAATCAAAAACCACAAAGTCGTCATTTACATGAAGGGCAACCAGCTCTTTCCCGCGTGTGGTTTTTCGGCGCGGGCGGTGGAGCTGCTCAAACCGTTCGGTGCGCTGCACACCGTCGACGTGCTCACCACGCCCGGTGTGCGCGACGCCATCAAGGCGTATTCGAACTGGCCCACCATTCCCCAGGTGTACATCAATGGCCAATTCGTCGGAGGCAGCGACATTGTCGCCGAGTTGGCCAGCCGCGGTGAACTGGCGAAGTTGATCAACGGCTGAGCGAGGCTCGGGTTCTCATGGCCGGCGACTCCTTCGGTGAACGGGCCAAAGCGTTCAAAGAGCGGCACCACTTGGCGTTCGAAGTGGTGTTCTTCTTCGCGGGCTTTTTGTTCGACGTGGTGCTCTTGCACCGAATCGACAGCACGCCGTTGCTCATGCACCAAGCGACCTATTTGGTGCTGAGCGCGCTCCTCATTTTCTGGGACCACCGCCTGGCCGTCTTGGGCACCGAACCGAAAGGCTTCATCGGCAAGGTCGCGTCGTACCGTCTGTGGGCGATGCACTTTTTCTTGGGCACGTTGCTCAACGCCTTTCTCGTCTTTTACTTTCGAGCGTCGAGCGGGTTTTTCGCCTTCACCTTCATTGTCATGTTGTCGGTCGTCATCGTGGCGAACGAACTGCCGCGCTTTCGGCAGCAGGGCCCGGTGGTGCGGGTGGCGTTGCTCAGCTTCGCGGTGACGTCGTTTCTCGCGTACCTGTTGCCCGTCGTCTACGGCGAGCTGCGCGCGTGGCAATACATCGTCTCGGTCTTGGCTGGCGCGGCGGTCACGTACGGGTTTTGGCGGCTGTCGGCACGTTTCACCCGCGACCCGAAGTGGACTTTTCGGCGCGGCCTCTTGCCGGGCCTCATCGTTCAAGTGACGCTGTTGTCGCTGTACCTGCTCGAAGCCATTCCTCCGGTGCCGCTGTCGCTCAAGCACATTGGCATTTACACCTCGGTGGCGCCCGAGCGCACCGAGAAGGGGCTCCACTACCGGCTGCAGT
>JBGAIY010000317.1:3187-9168 GCA_044225205.1 Myxococcaceae bacterium
CTGGCAGTTTTGGAAGCTCGAACACACCGAATTGGTGGCCCCCGCGGGTGAAAAGGCGTGGGTCTTCGTTCGCATCTTCGCTCCGACCAAGTTTCACGACCAAGTCGCCTTCGCGTGGGAATACGAAGACCCCGACAAGGGGTGGCAGACCCGGGGCAACCCGTACGCGTCGTCGCTGTCGGGCGGCAACGAAGAGGGGTACCGCACCTTCGCGTACAGCACGCTGTCGCGGCCGGGCAACTACCGCGTGCGGGTGCTCACCAAAGACGGGCGTGAAATTGGCCGAAAGACCTTCACCTTCGTCGAAGGCGAGTCGCCCGAGCCCGTCGAAGAGCTCGACTGACGCCGGCCGAAGGGCCGCTCACCGCTCACATCGAGTCGTCGTCGACGCCACGCGGTTGGCGAACGTGGGCGGCGGCGGCGGTGTTGAAGTTCTGCACCATGACCGGTTGTCGGCCCGGGTACGCGCGCGAAACGACAGGTGAATTCGCGCGACGCGCCAGCGGCTCGGCCCAGCCGGCGGCATGGCGGCGAAGGTCGCCCAGACTGGCGGGGTGGGTCGGGCCCGAGAGGCGGGGCTACCGCCGCGCGACACGTCGCTTCGCTTTGGGTGACTTTTGGAGCGACTGCACCCACCGCTCCACGGCGCTCGCCTCGGTCGGTATGGCGGCCGAGAGGTTGCGCATGCCGGTCTTGGTCACGAGCACGTCGTCTTCGATGCGCACGCCAATGCCCCGGTACTTGGCGGGCACGGTCAGGTCGTCGAGCTGAAAGTACAGGCCGGGTTCAATGGTGAGCACCATGCCCGGTTGCAACGGGCCGTACCGGTAGTGCTCTTGGCGCGCTTTGGCGCAGTCGTGCACGTCGAGGCCCAGCATGTGGCTGATGTTGTGCAAGGAGTAGCGCTTGTAGAATTGGTGTTGGTCGGCCAGGGCCTCGTCGACGCTCGTGCGCAAGATGCCGAGCTCGACCAGCCCCTCGGCCAACACGCGCATGGCCCGGCGGTTCGGCTCCATGAAGTCGTTGCCGGGTTTGACGGCTTCGAAGGCCGCTTGCTGGGCACGCCAGACCAACGTGTAAATGGTGCGTTGCTCGACAGAAAAGCGGCCGCCCATGGGCACCGTGCGGGTGATGTCGGCGGTATAGAGCGAATGCCCTTCGACGCCGGCGTCGAGCAGCAGCAGCTCTCGTTTGTCGAGCTTCGCGTCGTTGCGCACCCAGTGGAGAATGCAGGCATTCGCGCCACCGGCGGCGATGGTGCCGTAGCCCACGTCATTGCCTTCGACCCGAGCGCGCAGGGCGAAAACCCCTTCGATTTCGCGCTCACTGGTGGCCTTGGGCAGCGCGCGAATCACGTCTTCGAAGCCGCGCTTGGTCGCGTCGACGACTTTCTTGAGTTCGCTCACTTCGGCGGCGTCTTTCAGCAAGCGCAGCTCGCTCAGGGCGGTGGCGAGCTCTTGGTCGGGCGGCCGCTCGTGGGCCGGGCTTCGCAGCGAGTCGACGCGGGCGCTGAGGCCGCGCAGCACCCGGGCCAGTGGCCACTTCGCCAAAAAGGCTTCGAGGTCGGGCAGGCCGTGGGTGAATTCGGTGCCGAACCGAGCGTGGCTCTGCGGCACACCGAGCCTCGGGCCGACCCAGAGCTCACCCTTTTTTCGGTCGGTGTAGAACGTGTCGTCGGTACGGCCGGGGTTGGGCTCGACGAACAGGTGCGCGTCGTGGCCGCCGCCAGGCCGTGGCGTCATCACCAGCACGCAGTCGGGTTCGGTGTTGCCCGTGAGCCAGAAAAAGTCAGACCCGGGCCGAAACCGGTAATGCGTGTCGTTGGCGCGAACCTGCTCGTGGCCGGTCGGTACGATCAGCACCTCGTGGGGAAACTTGGCCGACAAGGCGCGGCGGCGTTCGGCGAAGGCCCGCGCCTGCGGGTGGCGCTTGGGCAGCACCCGCTTCGGCTCGCGCCACTGCGTGCGCATGAACTCGATGAGCTTGGGCGGGTTGACGGTGTCGCGGCGAATCACGCGCGGTGCTTCGGGGTCGGTCGAGTCTTTGAGCAAGGTCATCGGGCAGGGGCGGCGGGAGGGGCCGGCGCCACTGGGGCGTCGGCGGCGGTGGCTTGGTACGGGCGGAGCGCGGCCACCGGTTCGTCGCTCGGCGTCGGGGCGTACTTGTCGGCGAAGTCGCTCAACGACAATGACAAGTCGCGGCCGTTCGCGCCGATGCGCCGAATTTCTTTTTCGAGCCGCGCCAGATCGTCGGCGGCTTCGCGCGAGGTTTGGCTGCGGGTCGTCACCCGACGCAGCCCGGCCACGAGCAGCGCCGTGCGCCGCAGCGAATCGAGCGACTTGTCGAGCTGCAGCCGTTCGTCTTCGTCGAGCTGGTCGACCGGCACTTCTTTGAGCCCGCGGGCGTTGCCGGCCCACACCCGCCCAAGCTGGCCGAAGCCTCCCGCCGTCGAGCGGTCGAGGTCTTCGAAGACCACCAGCGGCCACCCATGGAGCGGGAAGTCGCGCGAGTACAGGCTGTAGACCATGGCGCCGTCGACCCGGGCGCGGGCTTCGGCGGGCACTGGCCCGAACGGCAAGAACAAGTGGGCGACTTCGGTCGTGGCCTCGAGCAACCGTCGGCGGGCGGCCACCCCCAAGGGCGCGGTGTCGGCCTGCAGCCCGGCGGTGCGCTTGAGCGTCGTCATCAGTTCACGCACCTGGTCGATGTGCACGACCACGTTGAGTGAATTGCCGCGCGAATAGTCGGCGTGAAAGACGCCCACCAATTCGTATTCGCCCGTTTGGCAGTTGACCGCCACCACGGGAGACCCCGAGTTGCCGCCCGACAGCTGCGCGTCGACCACGAAGTCGTCGTGGTCCCACTCCTTGAAGTCGTCGTGGTCGAAGGCCGAGGTCACCCGCCCTTGTACCGTGGCCTTGAACGCCCCGAGGGGGAAGCCGCGAACCTCGACGACGTTGCGCTCTTGCAACGCCGAGCTGCGCCCAATTTTCCACGGCATGACGTTGAGGGTCAGCTTCGACTTCACGACGGCCATGTCGAGCGAGGCGTCGGTCACGACTTTGTTGAGCGGTATGTCGTCGCCTTCGAAGGTGTCTTTTTCGTTGTCGACGATGTGCAGCTGGTCTCCGACCCGCTTGCACCCCGTGGGCACCCCCGAGACGACGTGGTCGTCGTCGGTGACCGCCGGCCATTCGGCGACGTGGGCGTTCGTGAGCAGCAGCGTCTCGCCCGTGTTCTGCTTGCGGTAGGCGAATGCGGTACCGTGCGCGGTCGACTGGTGTTTCGAACGCCTGATGCTGCCGTCGCCGCCATACGAGAGGCACTCGTAGGTCGCGGTGGTGCGCACGCAATAGGTGAAAGACGCCCCAGGCTTGTTCGCGAGGTCGCTCGAGCTCTTCGACAGCGCGGCGAAGTCGTCGGCGTAGGTGCCGCTGCAGTACGGCGCGCGCGTGCCCGGGGGCCCCTTGGGCGCCGTCGGAGTGGCCGCCAGGGCTTGCGCTCCGGCGATGAGCACGGCCAAAAACATGGGGGCGACGTTACCGTACTTTTCGGGCCAGGGCGCACCGACGCTTCGGTCGGCTTCAGGTATGGTGACGCGGTGAATCACGCTCTCGTGTCGTCGGTGTGCTCGTTGCTCTGGTTGGCCACCCCCGCCAAAGCGTTTCACGGCAAACACCTGACGCTGGTCGAGAAGAACGCCAGCGCCACCCAGGTGATTGAGCAGATTGTCGAAGTCGCCCACCTGAGTGTGATCTTCGTCGGGCACCCCGAAGCCACGCTCGACCTCGACGCGAAGAACCTCCCGTGGGACCAAGTGCTCGACGAGGCCTCCCGTGGGACCAAGTGCTCGACGAGGTGATCGCGCGGGCAAAATTCAAGGCGGAGCGCACGGGCTCCGTGCTGGTGGTCTCTCCCGTCGATTTCGTGAGAAGCCCCGAACGCCCGACGTACCGTGGCCGCCGCGTCACCGCCGCGTTTCGCCAGCTCGAGCCCTGCGTGACGGTCGAGCTGCTGGCCCGGGCCGCCGAGGTGCAAGTGCCGACCGTCGGCGGTGGCGACCCGGTTTCGTTTTCGCTGCGCAACGTACCGACCGACCAGCTGTTCGACTTGGTCGTCGAAGTCTCGGGAGCGAAGCCCAGCGCCGCGAAGGCGCCGGCCCTCGAGGCGCTGCCCGTACCGCCCAAGTGCGTGGCCGACGCGACCCCCCTCGCCGAGTTGCGGCTGACCGGCTTCGTGACGGGGGTCGCCACCCCATACGCATCGGTGACCGACGCGCAGGGGCATTCGTTCATCGTCGGTCGCGCCCAGTGCCTCGGCACCGAGGGTGCCACCGTCAAGGCGATCTCCACGGGCCGGCTGTTGCTGCGGCGAGGTGCCGAAGACGCGGCCCTGGAGTGGGACCCCTCGTGAAGGTGAGCCGGTGGGCCGTCGTCGTCGGCGGCCATGGGCTCGCGGCCGGGGCCGGCGTACTGGCCGTGTGGCTCAAGAACCGAGAACTCGCCGAGGCCGACCACGTCACCTCGTCGGGCGCGTTCGAGTTGGGCGACCTGGTGCTGTTTGTCTGGGCCGCGTCATTCGTCGCCCTGGTACCGACCGTGGTGCTGTTTCGGCTGCTCGACCCCTCACCGAGGGTGTGGCACCGGTACGGCCGGGCGAGCCTGGCCGTCGCGCTCACGGGCCCGTTCGGTGCCGCGTTTGCGTTCTTGGTGTCTCGTCAGCACGACCTGCTGCGGGGGCTCTCGAACGTCGGCGCCTGGAGGGTCATGGCGGCTCCCTTCTTTTTGCTGTGCCATGCGCCGACGCTGCTGCGGGCGGCGGGGGCGAACCGAAAATTCGGGCTCGGGGCCTGCGTTCTCGAAGTCGCCACGGCTGGCTCGCTCGTGGTGTGGCTGTCGTGGCTCATGCACCAAGCGACGCAGGGGTACTGACCGATGCCCAAGAGATGGTTCGTGGTGACGTTGTGCTTCTTGCCCTGGGTGGCGTGGGGCCAGCTGCCCGACGAAACGCTCGAGGTCGTGGGCTTTGGCCCCAAGAGCGGGGTCGCCGTCGTTCGCCATGCGCTGTCGGCCTCGCGCGAAGAGGGTGGTTTTTCGAGAATTCACCTGCAGCTGGTCGACTTGGCCAGTGGCCGGGTACTCGAGAAGATACCGGTGTTGACTGGCGACGACCAAGACCGCGAAAAGACCCGCGCTCGCAGGTGGCGTGCCGCCCAGGCCCGGTTGGTGGCCGCCGGCTACACCTTCGCCGGGCCGTACCCGCTGCTGCCTGCCACGCACACTCCGTCGGAGCCCCTGCGCGTGCGGCTGGCGTCGCTCGCGGCCGACGTCGTGTTTCGTTGGGGGCCCGAAGACGGCAGCATGCTCGGCGCCGTCGACCTGTTCGTCGAAGCCGGTCAGGCACCGGTGCTGGTGCGACGGCGTGTGGCGTTGGTGCCGCGAGCGGGCGACGGTGGCCTGCGCGCCGCCTCGCTCGACCCGCTGGGCCAGTACTTGCTGGTCATGAACGTCGTCGATGAGACCCGTTCGAACGTCGTGGTCGTGCCGGTCGAAGAAGTGGCCCGCGCGCTGGCGACCGACGCATGCCCGACGCCCGCAGCGGGCGCGCAAGCACTTCTCGAGGGTCGCCCCTCGCTGCCCAAAGGGTGGGAACTCAAGCAGGTCGGCGCTGCGCTGCAGGCGCGCGGCCCGGTCGCTTCTTTCGCCCGGCGCACGGGGGGTGACAGCGCGGGCCAAGAAACAACCACCCACCAGCGGGGCCCCGCGCAATTGGTGCTGCGGGTCACTCCCAGGTCGGCTTTCACGTGCCCCGCGGTGCCTGGCCACGAATGGGTCGGCCAGGGAGCGATGCCCGTGTTCGAGAGCGCCTGCTTCGATTATTGGGTCGAGCCTCCCAGCAACGTCATCTACCAAGACACCAAGGTGACCCACTCGCTCGACCCCCTGTTGCTCGCCGCTCCGGGTGTCACCCGCAGCACCCGC
>JBGAIY010000318.1:0-9725 GCA_044225205.1 Myxococcaceae bacterium
GCTGCTGGTGTGGATCTTCGTGATGCGCGTGATGATGGTCGTCACCAGCTTCATTTCGTACGCGCTCAACAACGTGTACCAAAAGGGCAAGTACGCCAACGCCGACAAGATGGACTTCGAGCACCCGCTGACCCAGTTGGTGATTTTGACGTCGGTGCTGTCGGTCGTCGTCACGTTCGTCATGTCGAAGCTGCTCGTGCCGCAACTCGGCGGAGACGAATCGATGTGGTGGCGGCTCTCGCTCATCATCACCTGCGGCACGGCCGCGGGCGCCATCATTCCTGAGCTCGTGAAGGTGTTCACGTCGACCAACTCGCGTCACGTTCGTGAAGTCGTCACCGCGTCGAAAGAAGGCGGAGCGTCGCTCAACGTCATTTCGGGTCTCGTCGCCGGTAACTTCTCCGCCTACTGGATGGGCGTCGTCATCGTCGCGCTCATGGGCGTCGCCTACAAAGTCGCCATCATGGACGACCACCTCATGGGGCACCTCCTGTTCGGCGTGAAGGCCGGCGCCATCGACCCGGCTCCGGTGTTCGCGTTCGGCTTGGTGGCCTTCGGCTTCTTGGGCATGGGCCCCGTCACCATCGCCGTCGACTCGTACGGCCCGGTGACCGACAACGCGCAGTCGGTGTACGAACTGTCGCTGATCGAGACCATCAAAGACATTGGCGCTGAAGTGAAGAAAGACTTCGGCTTCGAACCCAACTTCGAAAAGGGCAAGCAGTACCTCGAAGAGAACGACGGCGCGGGCAACACGTTCAAGGCCACCGCGAAACCGGTGCTCATCGGCACCGCGGTCGTCGGCTCGACCACGATGATCTTCTCGATTCTCTACAGCATCACCAACGGCCTCACGACGGGCATCGAATTCTTGTCGCTGGTCAACGCGCCCTTCTTGCTCGGCCTCATCATGGGCGGTGGCATGATCTACTGGTTCACCGGCGCGTCGATGCAAGCCGTGTCGACCGGTGCGTACCGCGCGGTCGAGTTCATCAAGCGCAACATGAAACTCGAAGGCGCTGAAAAGGCCTCGGTCGAAGACTCGAAGAAGGTCGTTCAGATCTGCACCGAGTACGCGCAGAAGGGCATGCTCAACATCTTCATCGCGGTCTTCTTCGCGACGTTGGCGTTCGCTTGCTACGAGCCGGCCTTCTTCATCGGCTACCTCATTTCGATCGCGTTGTTCGGCTTGTTCCAAGCCGTGTTCATGGCGAACGCCGGCGGCGCGTGGGACAACGCCAAGAAGCTGGTCGAGACCGAGCTGCGCGCGAAGGGCACCGAGTTGCACGCGGCCTGCGTCGTGGGCGACACCGTCGGCGACCCCTTCAAAGACACCTCGTCGGTGGCGCTGAACCCGGTCATCAAGTTCACCACGCTCTTCGGTTTGCTCGCGGTCGAAGTCGCCATTTCATTGGGCGGCAAGTCGGCGACGGGCTGGTTCGTCGAAACCCCGGTGACGTTGGGCCTGGCGGCGGTGTTCTTCGCCATCTCGGCGTTCTTCGTCTACCGCTCGTTCTACGGCATGCGCATTGAGTCGGGCGTGAAAGACGAAACCGCTCCGACGGCGGCGAACGCGAAAGCGGCGGCGTAACTTCACAGCAGCTCCGCCCAACCGAAACTTGTGAGAAACAGGGCCACTTTGGGGAACCGAAGTGGCCCTTGTGTTTGAGGTCTTTGGCGATGAGGCATTCGCCCGTGTGCACGGTCAGTTCGCTGCCCGACGGTTCGTCGTCGAAGACTCCACCCGAACGTGGTGACGTGGTGACCCGGTGAGCTCGAGCGGCATGTCGATATTGCGGCTGACGTTTCTCGGCACCTCGGCCGCCGCCCCCACCTTGCACCGCAACGTCTCGGGGTTGGCGGTGAAGGCCAACACCGACTTGCTGTTGTTCGACTGTGGCGAAGGCAGCCAGCGCCAAATGATTCGCTTCGGTACCGGGTTCTCGGTCGACGCGGCGTTCTTCACCCACTTTCACGCCGACCACTACCTGGGCATCATCGGCTTTTTGCGCACGTTGGGCATGGGCGGGCGCACCGAGTCGTTGACGTTGTCGGGGCCGCCTCCGGCGCGGCGCATTCTCGACGAAGCCATTCACTTGGGCGTCGAGCGGCTCGCGTTCCCCGTCGACATTCAAGAATTGCGGGGGGGCGAGGTGTTGGCCCGCGCCGGGTACACCGTGCGACCCATTCGGGTCGACCACCGCGTCAACGCGCTCGGCTACGTCATTGAAGAAGACGTGCGGCCCGGCCGCTTCGACCCGGGCGCAAGGTCGTCATTTCGGGAGACACCCGCCCCTGCGCCGCGCTCATCGACGCCGCGAAGAACGCCGACCTGTTGGTGCACGAAGCCACCTTCAGCGACGACGAGCAAGCCCGCGCGCTCGAGACGCGCCATTCGACCGCCCGCGAAGCCGGCCGAGTGGCACGCGAAGCCCACGTGAAGCGGCTCGTGCTGACCCACCTGTCGTCACGCCACGACGTCGACCCGAGGCCGCTGCTCGACCAAGCGAAACAAGAATTCGACCGCGCGGTCGAGGTGGCCCACGACGGGCTCGTCATTGAACTCGCGCCGCCTCCCTGAACTGCCCTCGCGGTTCTTCGTTGGGGCCGGGCGGGCCGCTCAACAAACGACCCTCATGCGACCATCGCTTGGTCGTGCTCGACGGAGAGGCACGGTGCATTTGACCAGCGTGTCCGGAGTGTGGGACTCGTACACCGATAACGCCTGTGTCGATGGCGGCATCATGTCGAGTTGCTTCAAGGCCGACGGCAACGTGCCGGGAACCGACGCCGGGTACACCCACGTGCTGTACCCCATGAGCTGCTCAGACTTTGTGCTGGCCCACTGACCCGCACGCATTCAGCGGCTGTCGCCGTTTTGCCGTTTCATGCCGACCCAACTCAGTGCGGGCAGCTGTAGTCGTACTCGCAGGGGTTCATGCCCGGAGGCAGGGGAATGGTGATTTCGGCCGTCACCGCCGCCACCGCGAAGTTGGGCGACGTGTCGGTGTACCCGTAATACCCCTCGGCGTAGATGTTGAAAATTTGGGCGGCTTGGTTCGGCGCGCCGCCGTCGGGGCCGGCGAGTTTGAACACCCACCACTGGTACCGCAAGCCCGACCCCGTTTCGAGGTCGCCCGAGGTGGGCCCCTGAACGAGCCCACTGGTCACGAAATCAGAGGTGGTGCAGCTGCCGCTCGACAATTTCGCCGGAGGCCCCGAGCAATAGGCCATGCCGGTGGGCGGCACGACGTTGGCCCGCACCGTGGCGATGGCGAGCTGGGCCGCTTGGTCGGCGCGTGACGCCGCCACCCGTTGCGACATGATCGACTGCGCAGTGAACCGGCTGTCTTCTGACGCCGAATACAACCCGGCCACCAGCAGCGACAGCACCAGCAACACCACCAACACCATGATCAGCACGTACCCGCCGCGCCGCTGGCCCCAACGCCTCTGACCGATGAACGGCTTCACGGCTGCACCTGGGCAAAGTTGCGAAACATGTACGTCTGCGTCTGACTCGTGCGCTTGATGCGGTCGGCGCTCATCGTCTCGTCGCCCAAGCGGTCGGGTACGACCCCCGCCGTGGCGGAGATTCGGTCTTCGGTTTCACCGCGCGCGCTCAGGCCCACCCGAACCCCGATGACCCGCCGCGAGTCTGAAAACTCTTGGTCGTTGCTGGCGCCGACGATTTGGCACGACGTGCCCGGGGCGTTGCACTCGCACACCCCATTCACGCACCCGGCCGTGAACCCCGCGTCACCCAACGCGGCCAAGGGCACCACTTGAAAATTGTCGATGCCGAAGGCCAACAGCTCGAGCCCGGCGTCGCCACCGTTCAAGTTGAGGGGGTCTCCGGTCTGCATGTACAGGCCGCGCGTGGTGCCGCCGTCTTGGGCGAGCACCATGTAGCGCCGGCGCGACTGGGCGACCGCCACCGACATGCCCGACTCCGGGCACATGAAGTTGTGGGGGGCCGCCGAGCTGGGCGAATAGTAGGTGGCCGACACCGCGGCGAGGTCGCGGTCGACCATCGTCACCGCATACTGGGTGGCCATGCCTCCCAACACCCCGTCGGCGACCGTGCCGATGCCGGCACAGCTGCGGCCGTCCATCGAGGCGAAGATGAACAGGTGCTGGGCGGTGTCGGTGGTGTCGAGCGGGCCGCCCGGAGGCGAGACGAACACGTTCCACGTGGAGCCGCTGCCGCCGTCGGCCGCTGAATTGTTCGCGCCGATGATCAGACCGAACGGCCCGGGGTTGCCTTCGACGGTCTCGAGCACGTCAGACCCGTCGACGACGCACCCTTGGGCCATGCAGGTGGGCGAGCTGCCCGGGCCAAACGTCGCGCCGCTCACGTTGTTGTAGACGCGAAAACCGAACCTCGACGCGGGAAAGTGGTAGCCCGCGTTGAGCATCGACCGCTCGAGCAGCGTCATCGCCGAGAACGACTGGGTCAACCGGTCGAGCCGCTTGCGGTTCGCCGCCCGCTGCGACGACATGGTGACCAGCAGCGCCGCGGCCGTCACCACGAGAATCGCGGCGATGGCGCTGACCACCAGAATCTCCAGCAATGTGAAACCGCGCTTGTTAGCCCGCATCTGGGTTCGAGATCACTGTGGTGAAGGTTTGGGTCTTGCGAATGCGATTCGAGAGAAACGGCACGTAGTACGACACGTCGACTTGCAGCGCGTAGCCTTGCAACCCCACGAAGGTGCCCGCCAACCCCGCGTCGTTGAGTTCGAGCACGGTGTAGGTGCGCTCGTAGAGAATGATGCCCGCGTCGTCGATGACGCAGCCCGCGTCAAACGTACCGTACGTTTGGTTGTACCCTTGCGCGGCGATTTTTTCGAGCGTGCTGACCCCCAGCTCGGCCGCTTCGGTCTTTCGGAGCGCCGACCGGCTCGAGAAACTCGACTCCGTCAACATGGCGGCGATGGCGGTCATGCCGATCGCCAAAATCGCCCCGGCGATCAACACCTCGATGAGCGTCGAGCCGCGGTTAGAGCGCGGTGACATTGCCATTGCTCGCGATGGAGAGGGTTCGAACATAGGTATCGGTCGACCGGGTTCGAATGGTGAGCGACTGGTTGCCCGCAAGGCCAGTGAGCGACCCCGCGTCGTACGCGACCGTGGGCTGGCCCGCGGGGTTGAACCCCACGTAGTAGGTCGCGTTTTCCAAGTCGTTGCTGCCCGACATGACGTTCATGGAGGGCGTGAGCGAGTACGTGTTGACGACCACGTCGCCCGACACGCTCGGCAGGTCGGTCTGGGCGGTCAAGGTGCAGTTGGCCTTGCGGTAGAGCGTCAGCAAGCCGCCGCCGGTGCTCACGCTGTAGCCGCGGTAGCGCACGACGTGGGGGCAGCCGGTCGACACGCTCCGCAGCCGGGCATTGCGCATGAACTGGGCGAGCACGTCGGTTTCCCCGTTCGCCTTGCCGTTGCTCGCCACCGCTTGGTACCCGACGACCGACAGCGACGTCAGAATGCCGATGATGGCGATCACCACCATGATCTCGATGAGGGTGAACCCCCGTCGTCTGAACTCGCCGCTGACCTATCGCACGCGCCTCCACCCTGTACGCGACCGCCGAACCCAACGGCTTGGTGTCGGTCTTGCCGATGCCGCCCTTGCCGTTCGCGTAGTAGATGCCGCCGTTCACCACGACGAGGTCTGAAATCGCGCCCACGCCAGACAACTTCATGACCGACGTGTACGTGCCCGGCGGAGTCGACGGGTCGTGCAACGTGTTGCGCGGAGCGCCGGTCTTCGGGTCGAACGCGTAGAGGTACGAGTCGCCCAGCTGGTTGCAGGTGCCGCCCAAGGGGGGCGCGTAGGTCGCCACGACGACCGAGCCACCCGAGAACGCCGGTTGACCCAGCACCTTCTCGCCGGGGTCGAACATGTACACCCACAACGTCTTGCCGCCGTTCGACGCGTCGTGCGACGACGCGAACCGGTTGTCGTACACGGCGAAGAAGTAGTTGCGGTCGGTGGTCGTGTCGAGCGCCTGCACGTCACCCGTGCCGAAGTACAAGTCGGGCGACACGAGCGAGGCCGGTCACGTTGGCCACCCGGCGCCGCGGATCGGCCGGCGCGACTCTGCTCGAGCAGTTCGCCAGCGCGGCCGAGGCAGGCAACGAATTCGGCGTACCGCCCGAGCCCAGTTCCATTCGGCAACCGGTGTCGAGCTGCGTGCCGCCGACGAAGCTGCCGCCGGTCTCTTTGACCATGTAGTAGATGGGGGCCCGGGTGTTGCCGAACACGTCTGGCCGCGACATGTTGTCCCACGGGTCGTACCAGTTCTTGCCTCTCCAGTCAGAATCGTTCGACGTGTCGTAAATGCGCTGCGCCCACACTTGGCCGCGCTCCGACCCGTAGTACGCCGACTCGACGTCGACCCTGCCCGCGCGCTTGTACAACGTCGGGCGGGCGACGAAGTTCGTCGGGTTCGCCGTGCCGCAGTCGTCGGCGTCGGTCCACTTGGTGATGAAGGTCGACGAGAGCTCGGCTTTGCCCGTCTTGGCGTCGAGCATGTAAATGCCGTCGCCTTCGTCGGCCGCCACGCACTTACCGCCGCCGGCGAAGGCCACCCAGCGCTTCTCGCCGTTGAACGGCACACGGCCGATGGTCGGCGTGCTGTAGGTCATGCCGAGGTCGTCGTCGCTGCCGGGCGACACGTCGTCGAACCGGTCGTCGTACTTCCACAACGGAGTGGGGAAACCACCGTCGGTGATGTCGAGCGCGAAGTACTCGGAGTCGTTCATCGGGCACAGACCACCGCCGCAGCCGACGACCGACTGACCACCCCCACGCAGCGAGCCGATGGCAATGGTTCTCCAGTCGTTCGAGCTCGAGCAGTTGGCCGCGTTGCTGCCGACCGACGGCCAGCACACGTCGGCGATGGCCGTCGTGCCGTCGACCAAGAGCAACGGCCCCGACCGCGTCGAAGGCAGCTGCTTGAGAATCGACGAAGGTATGAGACCCCACGCCTCGGTGCCGTTCGGGCACAACCCGTCAGACTCGAGCGGAGAACACGCCCCCGCCCCCGACTTGTCGGCGATGCCGTGCAAGAAGCCGTCTTCAGACCCAATGATGATTCGGGTGGGTCGGCCGGTCCACAGCGTTTTGAAGCTGTTGTAGGCGGCAATTACGCCCGTTTCGGTCGACAGACCGGCGTAGCCCGTGCCCGAGAACACCGGGGGCCCCACGACGACCGGGTTCGAGAAGACGAAGGCACCCGCGCGGGTCATGCGCGGTATGGCAATGGGCGTGAACGTCTCACCCGAGAGCGTACCCAAGCCGTCGTTGCGCACGAACCGTATGGTGTCGGCGCCGGCCCCCGAGCTCAGCGCGTTCATGTAGCTGACCATGGTGGCGTTCGACGTCGAGAAGTCTTGCAGCGTCAACTGCCCACCGTCGGCGATTTCGGCCTTGAGCACGCGGGCCGGCCCCGAGCACGAACCACAGCCGGTCGCGGCCTGGTTGTCGACCTTCGGGCGGAACTCCCACACGTTCGTCAGGTTGCCCGCGACGTCAATCGAATAGGCCTGCAGGTTGCCGCGCCATTCGGGCGTACCCGCGTCGAGGGCCCCCGACACGCCGCGGTCGAAAAACGCTTGGTAAATGCGGTCGCTCGTCGCCGTCAACGTCGGGCGGCTGCGCGAGAACCGGCCTTGCGTGATGCTCGAGAACACAATGTTGAGCACGTTGCGCAGCTCGGTCTCGTTCGACGCGCTCAACGCTTTGCCGTTGGTCATGTCGTAGACAATGTTGCCGCCCGACTGCACCATGGCCGTCAAGCCCGTGCGCGCAATGACGTCGAGGTCGGTCGCACCGGCGTCGGCCGCTCCGGCGAGGCCGGCACCGAAGCCAATGACGAAGGTCTTGAC
This sequence comes from Myxococcaceae bacterium, assembly GCA_044225205.1. GTDB lineage: Bacteria > Myxococcota > Myxococcia > Myxococcales > Myxococcaceae > JAEUJT01. Next base: position 7,894 of record JBGAIY010000318.1, read on the forward strand.
CGTCTTCGAACGCGCCGGCGAGGTCGACGTGGTGTTGGTCAACCCGGTCACCGTCGTCTGAATGTCGGCTTGCGTGTAGTTCGCTGGAGACGACTCTAACCCGTCGGTCACGAGCACGACGTAGTAGTCGCGGCACGCGTAGTCGGTGGTGTCGGTCGCGAGCTGCGCTTGCAGGTAGGCTTGCGCGTTCTTGAGCGCGCCGTTGAGCGGCGTGTAGTCGGTCATGCCGGCGTCTTGGGTCTGGCAGACGTTCGAAGCGCCGGGGCCGCAGTTGTCGTAGTCGACGGTGCAGAAGCCGCCGGCCATGGGCGTCGTCAAGTCGGTCGGGCGCACGCAGGCCGAGAACGCCGTCTTCACCGCGCTCAAGTTGTTCGTGCCCAAGTCGAGCGGCACGAAAATTTGCGACGTGCCGCCGTCTTGTTGGTTGACGCTCCAGCCGCTTTCCTTGCTGACCTGGTTTGTCCAAAAGTCGGCGTACGGGAGGGTGGCCGAGGGCGACGCGTTCGGGCGCCCGGTCTCGTACCAGTCGGCGACCAAGCGGTATTGCGGCGGGCCGGCCGAACCCGTGCCGAGGCACCAGTTCGAATAACCACCGTCGGCCACTTGCGGCACCCAGCTGGTCACGTCGGGCGTTTCCAGTTCGCCACCGTCACGGTCGGGGGTGCTGCAGTAGACCGTCGCGCCGGTGGTGTAAGTCGTATCGTTGGTGACCGTGGTGTACGCGTAGCGGCCTCGGTTGAAGAAGCCGGCGTCGGGCACACCCGCGTCGACCGTCACACTCGAGCGCCACCGCAAGCGGCACACCGAGCCACCGACGCCGCAGGCCGAGTTCGCCGTGCCCGAGAAGAGGGCGCGGTTCGAAGCGTTGATTTCGGGCGGGCAGGTCGGGTTGGCCGAGCTCGCCGGGTTCACGCCGTAGTCGGTCGCGTAGCGGCTGGCCGGCAATTCACACCAGTTGCGCGAGCTGAGCACCGAACCACCCGACACCGAGAACGTGCCGAGGTACTCGCCGCCTCTCGTCGTCCACTGGTAGGTGTAGAGGGCGGTGGTCGAACCGACGTAGCTGTACTCGGTGCCGTACGCACGGCAGTAGGTGTACGGGTCAGAATACGTATAAGGCCACCGGTTCACGTCGTACACGCAGGTGTACGTAAAGCAGCCGCCGGGCTTGTTCGGGCCCCAGTTGTTGACCTTGTACGAACACTGCTTCGTCTCGTACTTGAAGGCGCTGTACTGGTACTTGCAGCTGCCGAATGGCGTGGCCGAGTAGCGCGACTTCATGACCTTGTAGCCGCATTTCTTGGTCTGCAAGCCGTCGGTGCCGCCGGTGCAGGTTTGCGCCGTGTACGGGGGCGAAATGCTGAAGCAGTAGTCTTGGTCGTAGACGAGGTTGCAGGGGTGGGCGGCGTCGCAGACCCCGTTCGCGCCGTAAGCGGTGAGGTTTTCACCGCTCGACAACGTCACGTTCGCCGCGCAACCGGTAATGTCGAGGGGGCCGTAGTCGTTGGTGCTGATGTTGACGTACCCGACGTCACCCGAATACGCGTACACCGGGTTCGGCGGCCCGGGGAAACCGCCGTCGACCGCGTACTGGGCAACCGAGTTCGAGAACCAGAACTGGTCACCGGGCGCGGCGCCACCGTCGCTGTCGAGACCGAGGTAGTTGACGGTGCAGGGGTTCGAGGCCGTGCAGGTGGGGTTGCGACCGTCATTGAGTTCACCCGTGGGGCACGCCTCGGCATAGCCATTGCGCGGCCAGTAAATGAGCCCCGCGTCTTGCGGGTAACCCGAGACGAGCGTCTTCACCCCCGCGTCGGCGAGCGCCTTGTAGT
>JBGAIY010000319.1:0-10076 GCA_044225205.1 Myxococcaceae bacterium
GTTCGCGTCGTACGTGCTCGCGCGGCTGAAGAAGCCCAGGGCGTCGAGCTACGGCGAATTTTACGCGCGCCGCGACAAACTGTCGCTCTTCGGCCGCGCGCTCTTGGCCAACGCGATGTTCGTGGGCGGCGGAGACCGCAAGAAGGCCAACGCCTTGCTGCAAGAAATTCTCAACAACGCCAAGGAGTCGGCCAACGGCGTGCACTTGGAAGAGGTGCGCTCGGGTTCGTACGCCACGTATTTCAATTCAGACACCCGAACGACCGGAGTGGTGCTGCAGGCGCTCACCGACATCAGCCCCGACCACCCGTACGTCGCGAAAATGAGTCGGTATTTGACGTCGGTTCGACAGGGCGACGGTGAATGGCGTTCGACGCAAGAAGCGGCGTTCTCGTTGCTGGCGTTGACCGAGGTGCTCCGCACGAAAGAGAAAGACACGCCCGACTTCACGGCGAAGGTGGCGCTCGGCGCGAATGAACTGGTGAACGGGCCGTTCAAGGGCCGGTCGATGACTGCGCAGACCAAGCGAACGCCCATGTCAGACCTCGTCGGCAAAGCGGGCGACAAGCTGACCTTCTCGAAAGAAGGCACCGGCGTGCTCTATTACACGGCGCTGCTCACCTACGCGCCCAAAGAAATGCCCACCAAGTCGCTCGACAATGGGTTGTTCGTGCAGCGGTGGTTCGAGCCGTACTCGGGCGGCGGGCAGGCCACGAAGTTCTTCGCCGGTGACTTGGTTCGCATTCGGCTCCGCACCGCGTCGAACCAAGAACGGCACTGGGTGGCGTTCGAAGTGCCGTTGCCGGCGGGGCTCGAGCCCGTCGACACGTCGTTGGCGACGACCGCCGGCGGCCGCAGTTCACCGCACGAAGAGTCGCGCGAAGTCGAATCAGAAGACGAAGAGGCGAACGAGCTCGAAGACGGCCTCGCCGAGCGGGGCGAGCCCGAGAACCCGTGGGCCATGGCGTTCTATTCTCCGTTCACCCACACCGAAATGCGCGACAACCGCGTCATCGTCTTCGCTGACCACTTGCCTCCGGGCGTGCACGTGACGAGCTTCGTCGCGCGGGCGACGACGCCGGGCACCTACGTGCTCAAGCCGGCCAAGGGCGCGCTCATGTACGAGCCGGAGACGTGGGGGCGCAGCGAGGGTGGCACCTTCGAAGTCGCCATACCCGAGAGCCTCAGTGTGAAATGAACCGCCAAATCGCCAGAGGCCGAACGTGGGCGTGAAGGCCAGATCGGCAGCCCGCGACGCGGAGGCACAGTGAGCCTGGCACCGAAGGAGACTCGTACCTCAATGCGGCCGATTGCCGAGGAACCAATCGTGTTCGGTCGAGTGGTTGCTGAACGCGAGTACAAGCTCGGTCGGGAGACGATCCGTTTCCAGATCGGGACTCCGCACAAAGCGAGTTGGAAGACCGATTTCTCCTGCGCGATTCGTCTTGTTCGCGCAGGAAAGCCGCAGCTCTTCAGAGTCTTCGGCGTCGACTCAGTGCAAGCGCTCATGCTCGCGTTCGATCTTGCCAAAGCCGTGCTGGAAACCACGTCGCCCAAGATCAGGTGGTTGGCTGGCGAGGGACCAGGTGACGTCGGTATCTCCAGGCGGCTCACCACGGGTCTCGGCATGGAGTTCGACGAGGACCTCGAGCGAATGGTCGACAAGGCCGTTCTCAAGCGAAGTCGAGCACTTGAGCGCCCACAGAAGCCAAAGGCCAAACGAGCATCAAGCCCAAGAGGGTAATGGCGGTGCGCTCGCGACCGTTGGCGTCACGGGCGCGGGGCTTTTCGTCACCCGGTCGTCAGGTCGCCGATTTGTGAGCCGCCGTCGGCGATGGCACCATTCACACCATGCGACCGACGCGCTGGGTGCTCTTCACGCTGTGTGTCATTGGCTGTGGCGTGGGGACGACCGAGTTTCAAGACGGCGGCCTTCACGGAAACTCAGACGGAGGCACGTCGTCGGGTCGCGACGGCGGCGGCAGTTCGGGCGACGGCGGCAACTTGGGGCAGTGTTCACCCGAACGCGTCGACGAGCCCGACGACTCCTTTTTCGACGCCAACTGTGACGGCATCGACGGCGACGCCAGCAAAGCGATTTTCGTGTCGGCCGCCATCGGCAACGACTCGAACGACGGCAGCAAGCCGCAACCCGTGCGAACGATTCAAGCGGCCCTCACGCTGGCCCACACGCAGTCGAAAACCGCGGTGTACGTGTCGGCGGGCCAATACGACGGCCCCATTGAGCTGCAGAACGGCGTGTCGGTATACGGCGGGTATTCGCAGCAAGACAATTGGCAGCGCAGCGCCACGAACGTCGTCAAAATTTCGAATGCCACTGCGTCGGCCGGGCGAATTGTCGCCGTGCAGGGCTCGTTGATTTCGACCCCCACCGTGCTCGACCGGTTGACGATTTCGGCGTCAGACGCGAGCGCGATTGCCGGCGGATCGAGCGTGGGCTTGCTCTGCAGTGGGTGCACCGCGCTGACCATTTCGTCGTGCACCATTTCGGCGGGCGCAGGCGGGGCGGGTTCAGATGGCATCGCCGGCATCGACGGGGCCGACGGCGGCGTGGGTGGCAATGGTGGCAACGGCTGTTGTGACAACAACGACCCCGGTGGCTCGGCGGGCCCGGCCGCCACTTCGGCTTGCGGCGAGAACGGCGGCCCCGGCGGCAAAGGCGGAGACTACGGAGACAACCCCGGCGCGTCGGGCGGCCTCGGCAGCGCGGTGACCCATGGCGGCAACGGCGGCTCGGGTGGAGACCCCGGCCGGCCAGGAGACATGGGCGATGTCGGCTCGAGCGGCGATGCAGGCGTGGCCGGCATGGGTGGCACCGGCGGGGTGCTGATGAATGGGTTCTACGTCGGCGCCAGTGGTGGCGCCGGCAGCGGCGGCGTCGCGGGCAAGGGGGGCGGCGGCGGCGGTGGCGGCGGTGGCCAAGGGTGCAACCTGTGTGACAACGGCAACGGCAATGGTGGCGGAGGCGGCGGGGCCGGTGGGTGCGCAGGGCAAGGTGGCTTCGGCGGCTCGGCGGGCGGTTCGTCGTTCGGCATTTTCGCGGTGCTGTCGAGCGGTCTGACGGTTCGTCACTCCACGGTGAGCAGCAAAAACGGCGGGGCTGGCGGGGCGGGTGGCCCAGGCGGCAAGGGCGGCTTCGGGGGCAAAGGTGGCAACGGTGCCACCGAATGCACGAGCGAAGTCGGCGGCGGAGGCAACGGTGGCGCGGGTGGCAACGGCGGGGCCGGTGGCGCGGGGGGCGGCGGTGCCGGTGGGCCCTCGTATGCGATTGGCACCTACCAAACGACGGTGACGAGCTCCGACAACACGCTCACCTTCGGTTCGGGCGGGGCGGGCGGCTCGTCGACGGTGCCGAGCAGCAAGGGCACGCAGGGCGGTTCGGGCGAAGTCGGCATGCTCTGACCTCGCTCGAAGTTCAGTTGCCGCAGCCGATGCGTTGCGCGTCGAGCGCGACTTCGTCGATGTTGACCGAAATGCTGGGGCCGATTTTGTCGTACGCCTGGTACATGACGAGCCCGACGGTGAGCGCGTCGAACGGGTCGCCCATGGGCCACGGCGGGTTCGAGTCGTTCGTACCGCCGGTGTGCGTCTTGGTGAGGTGAAGCCCCGGGTGCTCGACGCCGTCCCAGAACAGGCGCATTTCTTGGTCGGGGCCGCTCCAATACATTTCGAAGCAGACCCACTGCTTCTCGGGAAACGCGGTCTGCCCTTGCGGCGGGTTGGAGTCGTCGATGCCGACTTCGGCGCGGTCCATGCCGTCTTCATTCATGAGCGGCACCTGGTTGATGAGGCCGCCCGCGCGCAGCTCGGGGTGAAGGGTCTGCGTGCCGAAGACGTGCGGGCCCGATGCGTAGGCGAACGTCCAATGGGTGAGGGGGTAGTGGGCGGTATCGTCCCACTTGAAGGGGAGCGGCACTTTGTTCGCGTACAAGAACAGTCGCACCCAAAACGCGTTGCCCGCCACGGGGAACGGCTTGCGCAGCGTCATCATCGCCTTGTCGGCGCCAGCGCCGATGGTGAAGCGAGCCGACTTGGTGCCACGGGCGGCGAGCGCTCCGTCGATGGCCACCGAGGTGCCGGCGGGGTGGCCCCAGTACTCGGGCTTCCAGCTCGCGGGGTCGGGCTCGGCTCCGGCGGTTTCGCTTTCGAAGTCGTCGCAGAACAACACCCCCAAGTCGCCACAGCGTGGCGCACCGAAGAATTCAGCGCGGTTGGTCGAATAGACACGCCCTGCCGCGCCCGCGTCGCGCGGGGCCTGGCCGGCGTCAACGGGAGGTACGCCCCCATCGCTCGGCGCGTTGCTGCCACCGCCACCGCCACCACCTGCCCCGCCACCGGCACCGCCGGCATCAAAACCGGAGCCGCCGCCTCCGCCCCCGTCGACCGGGAGTCACGCCGGCATCGCCGCGGCCTTCGGGCGCCGCTCGAGACACCCAACCGCGATTGGCCGCGGCGCACCACCAAGTACGAAAGGTCATGTCAGGCCTTGAATTCGGTGAATTCGCCGGCTTCGCCGAACGCGCCAAAGTTGTTGATGAGGTTGCCGGCGCTGTCGCGAATGCCGACGGCGTTGATCAACGTGGTGAGCAGCTTGTTGTGAGGCGCGTCGACCAACTGCTTGGTGTCCTGCTGCTTGGTGACTTTGATGTACTGGCCCGTCTCTTCAGCCGCCGCAGCTCCCGGCGATGACGTATGGGCATGTCCATGAAGTTGTGCTCGAGGCCGTCAGACAACTCGTTCATCCACACCACCGCGCTGTTGTCGAGCACCGACTTGCCGTCGGCTTCGCTGTAGGCGGCCAACTTGTCGAGCAGGTAGCGAAACTGCTTCGCGTACCAAGAGTCGATTTCGAACAAGAGCTGCTTGTAGTCGGCACCGCCGACGCCGGTGTTCGAGCCTGCGTCGGTGGTCGCGTTGTGGCTGATCGCGTGGTGGTGGTACTGGTGGGTCATGCCGTCCCACTTGAAGGTGGGGCCACCGGCGCCGTTGTTCCACTGCAGGGTGGCGACGCGGGTGTGGTCGCACGCGAGCGCGAGGGCCAAAATGTCCATCTGCATTTGGCCAATGGCTTTGTAGTTCGCGTCGTCTTCAACGAGGTTGCTGCCGTTCATCGCTTGAATTTGGGCTTTGCGTGCGTCGGGCAGCACGCACGCGGGCAGGCCCATGTCGACCATGGCCACCTCGAGGTCGCGAATCGACGTGTAGTGCAGGTCGAGCTTGTTCTTGTCGGCGGTCGAGAGGTTCTTCGACTTGAGCGCGTCCATTTCAGACTTCACGAGGTCGAGCACGCTCTTCTGGCGGTTGTACGTCTTCTCGGCCGAAGTGGGGCCGGCGGGCACGCCCATGAAGTCTTGAAACGCGAGCCAGGGGTTGTTTTCGCCCTGCACCGGCTGGCCGGGCCCGGTGTACGAAATGACGCTGGTGACGCCGCTGCTCTTGGGGCCGACCTTGAGCGTCAAGGGCGGCCGTGCCGACGGGTTGATTTTCGCGGCCATGTACTGGTCGACCGAAATGCCGTTGGCATAGTGGTCGGCGCCGGCGAGCTGTTGGGCGGTCAATTTGCCGCCCATGCCGTTTTGGTGGTCGCAGCCGACCGGGGTTTCTCCGTCGCGGTTGAAGCCCTTGGGGGTCTTGAAAATGCCCCGCGGCATCAGCACCTTCGACTCGAGCCCGGCCAGCGGAGCGAGCGAGGTGCCGGTGAACGACGCCGACGTGAGCGCGCGCCGTACGGAGTCGCGGGGAAGAACCTGCTCATGTTCACGCCGTTGCACTCGAAGAAGGCGACGAAGCGCTTGGGCGCGGCCGCGGGGGCGGCGCGGGCGCGCGTGGCCAGAGCGACTCGAGAAACGGCAAGGCGACCGCGGCTCCGCCCAGGCCTCGCAACAAGAACCGGCGGGTCAGGCGTTGCGTCATGGCGGTCTCCACCGGGCGAAAGCGAAACGACGTGGTCAACGCGAGGTCGCGAATGAGGCGCTGCATGGGGTAGTTCGGGCTCGCCCAGGTGCACCGCCATTTTCGTCAGGTCGCAGGTGTCGTCTGAGGTGTCGACGCGTTGGTACCCGAAGCGCAGCCAATTGGTCGCGTACGAAATGCGCGCTTCGGCCGAGGTCGACACCGCGGTCGTGAAGTCGAGCGCGTTCTGGTAGGCGACGGGTTGGTCTCCCAGCGTCATGGTGCCCGACGAATCGACGTCGACGTTGTTCTCTTGGGTTCGGTACTGGCCGACCGCGTCGTAGTGCTCGAACGCGAACCCGAGGCTGTTGATGCGGTCGTGGCAGGTCGCGCACCCGGCCGGTGACGTCTTGGCGGTGACTTGCTGACGGGTGGTTTTGATTTCTCCCGAGCCAATGGGAGGCAGGGTGAAGTCGATGCCGGGCGGCGGGTCGCCCTGGGGCAGCCCCAAGACCTTGCGCACGATGAAGACGCCGCGGTGAATGGGCGAGTCGGTGCGCGCGTAGGCGTGCGACGCGAGAAACCCGATTTGGGTGAGCAGGCCACGCCGCTGGGTCGGGTCGAGCGTCACCTTCGTGTACTCGGTCGAACTGAACGTGCCGCTCACCTTGTAGAGCGCGGCGAGTTCCTTGTTCACGAACGAATAGGGCGCTGTGTACAGGGCGGCGAATGGCGCCTGGTCGACGAAGATGAGCTGGCGAATGAAGCGCAGCGTCTCTTGCTCCATCATGGGTGAAACGGCGGCCGAAAAGTTCGGGTAGAGCGTCGGGTCGCGGTTGAGGTTGTAGTCTTTCGACAGCTCGAGAAATTGGCGGTGAAAGTCATCGACCACGGTTTGCGCTCGGGGGTCGTCGAGCAGGCGCTGGGCTTGCGCGGTCAGCTGGGCTTCGTCGCTGAGCGCCCCCTTGGCGGCGGCGTCGAAGAGCGCGGCGTCGGGCATCGAGTTCCACAGCAGGTACGAGAGCCGCGAGGCCATTTCGTAGCCCGAGAGCGGCACGAGCCCGTCGGTGGGCGCCTGCTCGGCCAGTTCGACGCGGTACAAGAAGTGGGGCGACTGCAACATCGCTTCGACGGTGACTTGCACGCCCTTCGCGAACGGGTCGGTGCCGTCAATGAAGGCGTCAGCTTGTTTGAAGAGCGCCAGGTAGGCGGCTTGCTCGGGGTCGGAGAGCGGCCGCCGAAACGCGCGCGCCCCGAAGGTGGAAATGAATTGTTTCGCGCAGGCATCGGTCGTCGCCGAGCACGGCACCACTTTCGAGCGTGTGGCCGAGGTGGCCGCCACTTGCACCGAGAGGTCTTCGGCCGCGCGTCGGTAGTCGCGGCCCAGGCGGTCTTCGACGTCGAGGCCGACGGCGCTGTTGTCGAAGCCGTGAAAGGTGGGGTCTTTCTGAAACGCGAGTGAGGGCTTGGTGTCGATGCCCAGCAAGTCGCGAACGGTGTTGTCGTATTGGGTGTGGGTGAGTCGAACCAGCTTCGTGCCGGGCGAAGTGGCGCGGGTGGGCGTGGCGCACGCGGCCGCGACGTCGAGGCCGGTGCCGACGTTCGAGCCGGTCGTCGACCCGGCGGGCTTCGTGTCGATGATGCCCGAGCACGCGCCGAGCAACGTCAGCGTCGCAAGCCCAGCCCTGTGAATGCCGGTGGCCATGGTTTTGGTGAGAAGCACTGGGTCGGCATCGAAGCTCAAACACGGAGTAGGGAGGAACCCCACACCCGTGTGTGGGGGAGTGTCACCTGATCACTCGTGTGGTCAGCTCCTGACGGTTTGCGGCGTTGCGTGGTCAGCGCGGGCGACACAGGCCCGTGGTGCGCAACACCCGCGGCGCAGTGGGCGTGACCTGACCGCTCGCGCGCACCACGACTCGGCTCAGCCGTTCGATGGCTCGGCTTTCGCTGCAGTCATGCAGCTGCACCTGACCCGCCGCGAGGGCGAGTGGCCCAGTCAACTCGAGGCTCACGACCTCAGTGCCGTCGGCGGGGAGCACGACCCAACGCAGAGAACAGGTCGAACAACACGCGCGCTGGCAGATCACGTCGGCTTTGGTGGCACACGATGCTTTGAAGGCGAGCGTGCCTTCAATGTTCGCGGCGGGGTCGTCGCCCTCGCAGCGAGGCACCGACGCGACCCACCGCTCGACGGTCTCGAGGTCGCCTTCAATGAGGCCCGCGTCGTGAGCGACCTGGGCGTGGCACGAGGTGAACACCGCGATGACGAGGCCCCACGTGACGAGCGAGAGCCAACGCAGGCGATGAGGGTGCCTCGTGAGCCAACGCAGCGCAGCGGAGGTGAACTTCGTGACGCCAGCGAAGTTGAGTCGAGCTGTGATGGTTTCGCGACCGAACATGTGCATGTCATTCAGCCTCGGCGGCGAAGCAGATCAGGTCAACTTCGGGTTAGGGCTCGCTCCCGAGCCCGCCCGGTTCTTCACACGGCACTTTCGTGGCCTGCCACAGCTCGGCCGACGCTTCGGGCACGCCGGCCGACGTGCCACCGACGACGAGCGCTTGGCCGTCGTTGAGCAGCGTGGTGGCAGGCGTCAACTGCGTCGGCAACCGACGGGCTGCCTGCTGGCGTGGCTCCACCGCTGAGCGCGCCGAGTCGACCGCGTTGTAGGGCTCTCCACCGACGACGAGCGCCCGCCGGCAGCGCCGTGGCGGTGTGCGCCGACAGCGCACGCGACAAGTGCGTGTCGCCGAGCGACCACAGCGCAGCTCCCGGCGACCAGGTTTCGACGTAGTTCGTCGCCGTGGTGGTGCTGATGCCGCCGATGACGGTGACTTCGTTTTGGTGACCCACGGTGGCGCCGCGTTGGCGTGAGCTCATTGAGCGGAGGGCCGACCTGCCACCCTCCGTCGACGAAGGTCTCGACGTCGGCCACCGCCAGGCCCGAGCCGCCGTCGGGTTCCCCTTCGGTTCGACCGGCTGGCGACGACGACCACCGAACCGTTGGCGAGCCGAACGGCTTCGATGCTGCTATCGCGGCATGGCCCAGAGGCGAGGCCGAGACCGCGCCCGGTGCAGGTCAAACAACTCGACCGACGCCAAGTGGGCGCGCTGGGCCTTGGCGCCGCCGGCGACGAGCACCTGCCGTCGTTGAGCAATGTCCATGGAGCGTGGTTGCTGCGAGGCTCACCGAGCGAAGCGGCGGTGGCCCAGGTGTTCTTCTTCGGGTCGTAGACTTCGGCCCAAGCGACCGCGGCGAACCGGTTGTTGGTGTCTTCACCTTCATGGGTGGTGCCGCCGACGACGAGCACCCGGCCGTCGTTGAGCAACGTCGCGGTGTGGTGCGACCGGCCGTGGGGCAAGGGCGCCGCGGGTGACCACTTCTTGGTTTTCGGGTTGTACAGTTCGACCGCTGGCGAGGGTGCTGAGCGCGTCGACGCCGCGGCCACCGACGACCAGCACCCTCCCGTCATTCAGCGACGCAGGTGGCGGTGTGGACCGTGCGCGTCTTTGGTAGCCCTTACGACGGCCGACGAAGCGGGCGGCGGCGCTCAGTGAGAGCACGATGAGCAGCATTCGGCCGACGGGGCCGGCAGGCGCAAGGGCGCCAGCGCTTGAGCGCCGATGTCGGTTGCGCTCGGTTGTCACGCCTACCCCCAAGGCGACGACTTTGGGCTCGTGCGCGAGGAGACGTGTGGGCGCGCCGGCGGCTGCTTCGGGCTCGTGCACGAGGCGATGAGTGGGCGTGACTGCGACGGCTTTGGGTTCGTGCGCGAGGAGACGTGTGGGCGCGCCGGCGGCTGCTTCGGGCTCGTGCACGAGGCGATGAGTGGGCGTGACTGCGACGGCTTTGGGCTGGTGCGCGCGGAGATGAGTGGGCGCGACGAGAGAGCGCAAGGCGACGGCTTCGGGCTCGTGCGTGAGGAGATGAGTGGGCGGGACGGCAGAGGGCAAGGCAACGGCTTTGGGCTTGTGCGCGAGGAGATGAGTGGGCGCGACGGCCGAGTGCAAGGCGGGCTCGTGTTCGAGCCAATCTGTGGGAGCGACGGCCGGCCCCGATGCGACCGCTCCGGGCTCGAGCACGGTCTGATGTCTCCCGGGCGCGACTGCGAGCCGCCGACGCATCGCGCTGGGTGTGACGCCGCGACCGTTGGCAGTCTCC
>JBGAIY010000320.1:0-9176 GCA_044225205.1 Myxococcaceae bacterium
CCAGCCGTCGCCCGCGGCGCACCCCGCCAAGGTGGCGCGGCTGTAACGCACGAAGTCACTTTTCTGACGCAGCGAACCGGCCCCGCTCGGTGTAGGAAGCGCGCGCACGTATGAGTGAATTTCTGTCTCGCATTGCAGTTGATTGGCACTTGGCGCTCGAGCGCATTTTGAGTTCGGCGCAGAAGCTGGGCGCGGGTGGGGTGCTGGTGTTCGACCTCGACTCGACCGTCTTCGACAACCGGCCGCGGCAAGCGCGCATCGTTCGCGAGTTCGGCCAGAAGAAGGGCTTGCGCGTGCTCGAAGGGTGCCAGCCCTTTCACTTCACCAGCGGGTGGGACCTCCGGTCTGCCACCGTGGCGTGCGGCGTGTCTGAAGCCGAAGCCGACGCGTTCTATTCAGAGCTCAAGCGGTTTTGGGGGGCGCGGTTCTTCACGAGCGACTACTGCCGCGACGACATTGAAATTGTCGGGGCGCCGCGGTTCTTGCACGCGTGCGTGAAAACGGGCGCCCAGGTCGTCTACGTGACCGGCCGGCATGAAGAAATGAGGGCCGGCTCGGTCACGGCGATGGAAAAGTGCGGCATGCCGACGCCGGCCAGCCATGCGTCGGTGAAGTTGCTGATGAAGCCGACGCTGCGCGAAGACGACGACGGGTACAAGCGGGTGGCGCACCAGCTGTTGGGTGAAATGGGCACGGTGGTGGCCGCGTTCGACAACGAGCCCACGCACGTGAACGACTACGCGAGCAAGTTCACCACGGCGGTGCCCGTGCACTTGGCGACCGACCATTCGGGCCGCGACGTGCCGTTGGCCGCCCGGGTCGTGTCGATACCGCACTTCGCGTGGTGAGGGTCGGCCGACCCTGCGAGTCTATTGGGTGTCGGCCGAGTCGCCGCGTTCGGCCAAGAACCGGTTCAGGGCAAGCTCGGTTTTCGCGTCTTGAATGTCGCCGTGAATGCAGGCGTTGCGCAATTCGGTGGCGCTTCTCCAGGTGACCTCGCCGGTTTCTTCGAGCGGCGTGCCGTCGCCTTCGGGGGGGTGGGGCGAAAGGCCGGTCACGTCGACGGCGGTGAGAAAGATCTTCTCGCTGATGATGCCGGGGGCGACGAAGAAGGGGGCTCCGAGCAGTTCGACCGTCGTGGGGTCGACGTGAAAGCCGGCCTCTTCGGCGGTCTCTTCGGCGGCTCGGTGGCGCACGCCGTCGGTACCGTGGTCGGTTTCTTCGAGCAAGCCGGCGACGATTTCTTCGCAGTGCAGGTGTGACCGCCCGTCGGCCACGGTGGGCACCTTGTCTTTTCGAAAATGCGCGGCGGGGCGCAAGTTGTCGCGGGTGAGAAACTCGAAGTCACCGCCCGGCGTGCGTCGGTAAATGAGCACGGCGACGGCGTCGAGGCGGGGCCGGTCGACCACGTCGATGCGGTAGGTGACCGAATGAGACCCGTCGGCCCTCACGTTGCGGGCGCGCAGCCTGCGAATTTGCAGAAAGCCTTCGTCGCACCGGGCCGTCGCCGAAAAATCTTCGACCACGTCAAGGTCGATGACTGGGGCGTGTTTCATGGCCGGCATCTTGCCGTCTTTTCGGTGCTTCGCGGCATTCTCAACTTGCGAGAGCCTGAAAGTGTTCGAACCCAGTGCAGTCGGTTGAACCCAATGAATTCATTCGTCATTTTTTGTGGAGCGGCGGCGTTGATGGGGGCGCTGCGGTGGCGCGAAAGCGTCGCTTTACGTCAGCGCGCAAGCCACGTATGCGGCCCCACGCCGAACTCATCAAGCCCGGTGACCTGACGTGAAAAAACTCAATCGTTGGCCTTTGGTCTTCAGCCCGGTTCGTGTGGTCGCGTACGCGGCGGTCGCGTTGATTCACGTGTCGTGTTTGCCGTTGGTCGAGGGCGAAGACGTCGACCTCGCTGGGCAGCAGGTTCGCTTCACGTTGCTGCACACCTCTGACCTTCACTCGCGCTTGTTGCCGTATGACTTCAACCCGGTGAAGACCGACACCGACCTGGGGTTGATACCCGAAGCGGGCCCGTTCGGCGGCGCGACGCGCATCGCGGCGATCGTGAAACGCGAACGCGCGAACGCGGGGCGGGTGCTGCACCTCGATTCGGGCGACTCGTTTCAGGGCGCGCCGATTTTCAACCTCAACTTGGGCGAGGCCGAATACAAATTCTTGTCGCTCTTGAAGGTCGACGCGGCGGTCGTGGGCAACCACGAATTCGACGCGGGGGCGGCCAACTTCACCAAGCAGCTGCGAGACAACGCCCGCTTTCCCGTCTTGGCGGCGAATTACCAGTGGGAAGACTGGCGCAACCCGGCGAGCAACCAAACGGCCCTGTACGTTCAGCCGTACACCATCAAGAACATCGGCGGGGTGCGCGTCGGCATCATCGGTACGGGCAACCTGGGGTCGCTCAATTCGATCGTCGAGCGCGGCAACTCGCTGCAGATCATACCGCTCGAAGAAAACGAAATCGTTCGTTCGTACGTCGAATTCTTGCGGCCGTCGGTCGACCTGATGATGGTGGTGAGCCACGCGGGTCTCACCGAAGACCAAGACCTCATCGAAGGGTACGAGGCCTTCTTCGAGTGGAGCATCGCCAAGAAGTACGCCCAAGACCCGCGCCTGCCCGCGAAACCCAACACGTGGACCGTGCTCGAATGGTACGGCGACGTGGGCGACGACGCGTCGGTCGTGCGGGTTCGCATACCGGGCGTCGAGGGCATCGACGCGATTTTGGGTGGGCACTTGCACATCGTGCTCAACCCGCCGCAGCAGCTGACCGACCCCAAGGGGCGCCGGGTGATTTTGTCGCACGGTGGCGCGTTCGCGAAATACGTGCTGCGAATGGACTTGGTGCTCCAAATGCCCGAGCGCGGCGGTGACCGCACCGAGGGCGCCGAGATCTTGAGCAACAACTTCGACGTCTTTCCCATTGATGCGCTGTGGTGCGACAGCGGCATGCACTCGTACTATTCGGCGAATTTTTGGCAGCCGGGTCAATTCATCAACGACCCGAAGGTTCGCCCGGCGATCAACCACTGCCGCGAGCTCGAAGACAAAGACACGACGCAGTTGTTGCTGCCGTACATCACCGACCTCGACGAGCGGCTCGCGCTGACGTCGATTTTCGCCTACGCGCCCGAAGACATTGCGCGCCGCAACAGCTCGGCCGGGGGCGACTCCCCGTTGGGCAACATCGCCGCCGACTCCATGCGACGGCGCCAGGGCGTCGAAGCCGAAGTGGCGTTGACGAACTCGTTGGGCATTCGCGACAACCTGTACGCGGGGCCGCTGACGCAAGAGGCGATGTTCAACGTGTTCCCCTTCGAGAACACGATCAACATCATGTTCATTTCAGGCCGCGAAATGCAGGAACTGTTCGATTTTTCGACCGAAAAGTCGTCAGACCGTGGGTGCGTGAGCCAGTCGCAGGTTTCGGGAGTTCGCTTCACGATGGACTGCGCGCAGGCCCAGCTGAACCGGGTGCGCATTGCGTGTGACCCGGCGAAGAACGGCGCCGACTGCCCGAACGACGACCGCTCGGGCGGCCGCTTTCCCTGGCAGTGTCTTGAAGACACGACGGTGGGCAATTCGTCGGGTGGTCGGTGTTGGTCGCACCCGGCGACGAACGTGTTGATCAACGGCAAACCGGTCGAAGAGAACGAAAGTTACCGCATCGCGGTGAATGACTACATCGCGCGCGGTGGGTCGGGGTTCTTGGTGCTCAAGCGCAACACGACTCGGGTCGAAACGGGCATACCGCTGCGCGATTCGCTCGTCGGCTACATGCAGAACTTCTGTTCGTGCACCGACATGATCGTCTCGCCCAAGCGCGACGAATACCAAAACATTGTCGGTAAAATCGGCCAGACCTGTGGCGAACGCGATCTGGTGACTCCGTCGAAGTGGGTGATCAGCGACCGCACCACGAGTTTCTGCAACGCGGCGAAGACGTTTCAAGAGCAACTGTTGACCGACTTGGGCGACGGCTGCTCCTGCGCCGACGTGTTTCGCCGCGAAGCGAAGTGCGGTGAAGGCCCGCCGCTCGAAGCGCGGGTGCAAGCGTGCTTGACGCAGTTGCCGGCGGGGCCGGTGTTGGGGCGGTGCGGCTGTCGTGACGCGCTGGCCGGGTTGCCCGCCTGCGGCAACGTGACGCGCCCGGTACGCAACTTCTGTGAGAACCCCATGGCCTTGCCGATTGCGGTGGGCCTCGAAGACGGCCGCATTTCACGGAGGGTCAAATGAACCGCGCGGTTCTCGTTGTCTCGGTCGCGGCCCTCGGGGCGGTGCTGTCGGTGTCGTCGTGTTCGGTGACGGCGATACCAGCGCCGTCGGCGGTGGCGTCGTTTCTGGTCGAGAACCACGGGGTGTACGTGCGAGTGCCGCTGGCCGACGGTGGTGGCCTTCGGGTGCCGCTGGGCGTGAGCAGCTCGTGCGTGGCGCAGTACGCCGACGGTGGCGTGCCCAACGAGGTTCGCGGCACGAAGGGGTGCCGGTACCTCATACCTCGCGGGCCCATTGAAATTGACGTCGGCGCGACGGCGCTCGACCGCAACGGCCAAGCGATGCGCACCTTCAACGGGCCGGTGGCCTTCAAGGTGTTGCCGGGCGACTTGAGCAACGACGTGACGGGGCGTTGGGGCACGGTCGTCGACGGCGTGCTGCAAGGCACGGTGAAGGCGACGCACCAGTACGGCCAGGTGCGGGTGTGGGTCGAAGACGCGCCGCCCGAGCCGCTCTACGTGTTGTTCGACGCCGGGGTCGACGGCGGGGTCGACGGGGGCGAGGTCGTCGACGTGGCGAAGCTGCCGAACGAGCCGGCGACGCGCACGTACGCGAGCGGCCTGTCTCCGACGAACTTCTTCGAAGACCAAACGATGCAGAGACTGCAAATGCCCGACGGGTTCGACAACCGCAGCTCGCCGTTCGTGGGCGAATTCGTGTCGGTGGGCAAGAACCCCGAGTCGGGTGAGCGGTTGTTGCAGAACTGCGCAGCCGACCCGGCCCGCAATGGCCAGCAGTCGCTCATGGTGGTGACGGGCATCGACCCGAGTGGGTTCTTCGTGACCGACATCACCGGGTGCCGGCTCATCGAGCAGCCAACCGACGCGACGGGCCGAACGATCGTTCGCACCGCCGAGCCGCCGGAGCCCTGTTTGGTGACGTTGGCCGACGGCGGCACGACGACCATCGACCAGACGACCGAGACGTCGGGCACCTGCCAAATTTCGCAGCGCACGTGCACGAAGGGCGGCTCGCAGTGCGCTCGGTACCTGCCGGGCACCTTCGGGTCGATGTTCGTCTTCAACTACAACTTTCCCGACGGGTTGAACCAGGGCGACTTGTTGTTCACCGTGTCGGGGTCGATTCAAGAGTTCACCTCGACGACGCAAATGGTCTTCCCCGGGTGGACGATCGCCGAGAGCGTTCGCCTCTTGCCCCCGGAGCAGTGGAACAAGTGGCTCAACTTCGTGAAGCCGCCGGTGATCAACGGGCGGCTGTGCGGCCTCGACGACTCGAACCCGCCGTTCGTGACCGACGCCTTGTGCGGCATGAGTTCGACGAACTTGAAGCTCGAGAGCCTCGAGTCGTCGTTGGTGCGGGTCAAGGGCGTTCGTTTCCCCAAGCGGTTCGTGAACTGTGACTACAACGGCGACGGCACGGTGCCGTTCTTCTGCAACCGTTCTGACCGAGACGAGCAGAACCGAACGATTTATTCGTGGGGCAACTGCGACTTCAACGTGCCGCCCGCGCCCGAAGCCCCGAACGACACGGCCGAGCGCACCTGCTTGCAGAACTGCGTGCTCAACCGCGGCGAAAACCGGCACGACGGGTTCTGTTCTGAAAAAGCGACGTTCGACGGGTTCGGCCAATTCGTGGTCGAAATGGCGGCGCCCGGCCCGGCGTGGGCGCGGCTCGACGACTCGTTGGGCAAGCGCATCACCTCGGTCGTGTTGCCGGCCGCCGACGGAGGCGTCGCGACGCCGGTGACGATTTCGGGCCTGTCGTTCGACACTTCGCGCGGCTACGAAGCCGGAGCGTCGATTGCGTTGGCGTGCGATGTGCCGGTGTCGTACCGAGACGCGCTGGCGAAGCTGGGGGGCACCTTGGCCGCGGCGGAGGTGGCCGAGCTCGACCTCGACCCGACCGAAGACAGCCTCGTGGTGACGTCGATGGCGGGGGCGGGCACCTGCTCGGTGTCGTTCAACCCGCACATGATGATCAACCTCATCACGAAAGACTCGATACCCGAACTGAACGTCAACTGTGACGAAGCCGACACGGTGGCCGACCGGGCGACGCAGTGCAAATACCTGCACGGAGCGACGTTCGACGTCATGGGCCACCTGAAGCAAGTGCAGCCGGGGCGCCCGCGGTGGGTGGTGACTCCGCGCGACCCTGACGACGTGTGTTGCTACCCGGGCGAGGGGCTCGGGTGCCCCAAACCCATCAAGGCTTGCGCGCAATAGGCCTTGGGCGAATTTTCATACTTTACAGCAGAGGGTTCGGCGCGAACGAACCTTTGAGGAGAGGGACAGTGAACGTGTTCAAGTTGGTATTCGGCCTCACGCTGGTGGGCGCGACGAGCGCTCTGGCCGGTGACTTCATCGACACCCGCGTGACGTTCGCTTTCGCGCACGACAACGTTTTCGTGAAGCCGGGAGAAACGACGCCCAACAGCCCGGGCGTGGGGTTCGGCGCGGCGCGGCAGAACACGCAGTTCTACGACAACTTCAACACGCGCTACACCGGGTACGAGACGCTCTCGAACCTCACGCTCTACAAGAAGTCGGCGAGCTTCTTCGAGGGCTTCGACGCCGAAGCGGCGATGAGCATGTTGGTGCTGACGCAACCCTCGGGCGCGATTTCGCTGGTCGACAACTCGAGCTACGTGAAGCTCAACTACAAGCCGATGGGGTGGGGCCCCAAAGAAGACATTTCATTGACCGGTTTCCCCGTGTCGTCTGACCGGTTTCGCTGGGGGTACAACTGGCGGGTGAGCTGGGGTGGTGACGCGGCCTTCACCTACAACCAGGGGTCGGGCACGTCGCTCACCGGTCGCCCGTCGGCCGTGCCGGGCGGCAAGATTCAGATCACCCGCGACCGCTGGTACGCGTTCGTGGGCCTGAAGACGGGCTTGTTGCTGAACAACCTGCTCAACGTGCAAGAGCGCACCTACGGCGGCCTGCTGGGCGGCGGGGTCGACCTGTACAAAGAAGGCACGAGTCGGCTGCGCTTCGAGGCGAACGGCGGGTACTTCGGCCGGGGCATCGTGCCGTCGCTCGCGCAGCAAGGCATCAACGCGCCGGTGACGGCGGCGGGCGGGTCGGGTCGGTTGTCGTTCAGCCAAGGCGAAGAAATTCAGTCGTCGATTGACATTCGGCTGTACCGCAACGACCCCGACGTGCTGACCCGGTTCTTTCGGCCCGAGACGTACCCGGGGGGCCTGTCGATGCAGCTCGAGGTCGAGGCGTCGTACCTGGTGCAGACGCTGGTCGACCCCGACCGCTTCGCGACGACCCGCATTCAGCCGGCGTCGTCGATCGCCCTGCAGGCCCGCTTCAAGTACGACTATTGGCGTTTCTGGGCGCTCGGCCTGTACCGCACCTTGTCGTTCATTCAGTTCGACGTGCCGGGCTTGCCGCCGTACTACGACTTCGCCAAAGGCAGCACGGTGGTGCCCGAGACGTGGGGCGCCTTGGGCTTCGACCGGTTCTTCCCCAACTTGCATTTGACGGCGGGCTTGGTGGCGGGCGTGCAGCTGCCGGCGTCGATCAGCGCTCCGCGGTTCGACTTCGGTGGCAACAACCCGCCCGCGGGCCTCGAGGGGCCGCGCACGGTCGTCGTTCGCGACGTCAACCTGTTCAGCATTTTGCCGGCGGGCAGCGGGGTCATACCCATTGTGTCGGTGAAGACGACCTTCAAACTCGACATTTCGGAGTACTTCGCGGCGATCGGCGAGGTGTTTTACACGCGCGACGCGAACCGGGTGACCTTTCGCGACTCGACGGCGTCGGTGGCCCAACCGACCTTCGAAAAAGAAAACCAACTGGGTTTCAACACCGTCATTCAAGCGCGCTTCTGACGACCTGCGTCGTCGCAATCAGTTGGGCGGCGGCGCGAAGCTGGTGCTAATTCTCACGCACCTTCAGGGGAGATTTTTGTGCACAGTGCAGACTTGCTGCTGACCATGTTTCGAAAAATGTCGCTCGCGCGGCGTTTCGAAGAGAAGGCCGGCCAGGCCTACGGGCAGAAGAAGATTCAGGGTTTTTGCCACCTCTACATTGGCCAAGAGGCCGTGGTCGTGGGCGTCAACGAAGCGTTGCGGGCCGACGACTACGTGATGACCGGGTACCGCGACCACGTTCACCCGCTCATGCGCGGCGCCGACGCCGGCATGCTCATGGCCGAGCTGTTCGGCAAAGACACCGGGTACTCGAAGGGCAAGGGCGGGTCGATGCACTTCTTCGACGTCGAGCACCATTTCTATGGGGGCTACGGCATCGTCGGTGGGCAGATACCGTTGGCCGCGGGCATGGCGTTCGCTTCGAAGTACCGCGGCGAAGACCGGGTCACGGTGTGCAGTTTCGGCGACGCGGCGGCGAACCAAGGCGCGCTCTACGAGACCTGCAACATGGCCTCGAAGTGGAAGTTGCCGGTGCTCTACATTGTCGAGAACAACAAATACGGCATGGGCACCGACATTGCCCGGGTGTCGGCCGAACCCGACATTCACAAGCGCGCGGGCGCGTTCAACATGCGCGGCGACAGCGTCGACGGCATGGACGTGATCAAGGTCTACGAGAAGGTCAAAGAGCTGACCGAGTACATTCGCGCGGGCAAAGGGCCGGTGCTGCTCGAGGCGTACTGCTACCGCTTTCGCGGGCATTCGATGTCAGACGCGGCGACGTACCGCACGAAAGACGAGGTCGAACAGAAGAAGCAGCTCGACCCGATTCTCACGTTGCGCGAGTACCTGGTGAAGAACAAGCTTGCGACCGACGCCCAGCTCGACCAGGTCGACGAAGAACAGAAGCACGTGGTCGAAGAGGCGATTGCGTTCGCCGACGCCTCGGCCGAGCCGCCGCTTGAAGACGTGTACACCCACGGCCTCATCGCCGACGGCGAGCCCGACGAGCACCCCCGCGCGCGGGTTCGCGGGGTCGAGGTGAAGT
>JBGAIY010000321.1:0-9157 GCA_044225205.1 Myxococcaceae bacterium
GGCTTCGCCTTCGGTGCCAACTTCGCCGCCTTGACCGGCGCTCGCGGCTTGGGCTTTTGCTTCGCCTGGCTTCGCTTCACGGCGAGCGCGGGCTTCGCCGCCTTTTTCGCGGGCTTCGCAGCGGCCAGGGCCTGGTTCGCGGTGACCACGCCGGGAGCCGCGCCGCGGCCGAACAGCACCCGCGCACACGCGTCGAGCACCCGGTCAACACCGTCGCCCGTGGCGCCCGAAATTTCGTGCACGACGATGCCGCGCGCCTTCATTTTTTCGGTGAAAGCGACGAGCGCCTCGCGCGCTTCGGTGACGTCGAGTTTGTTCGCCACGACGATTTGCGGTTTGTTCGCCAGCTCGGGGCTGTACTTCTGCAGTTCTTTGTTGATGGCGTCGAAGTCGACCACGGGGTCTCGCCCTTCGGCGCCGGCCGACAGGTCGACCAGGTGCACCAACACCCGACACCGTTCGACGTGCCGCAAGAACTGCAGGCCCAGCCCCACGCCCTCGCTCGCCCCGGCGATCAACCCCGGTATGTCGGCGACCACGAAGCTCAACTTGTCTTTGTACTGAACGACCCCCAAGTTCGGCACCAGCGTGGTGAATGGGTAGTCGGCAATTTTCGGTCGCGCGCGTGAAATGCGGCTGATGAGCGTGCTCTTGCCCGCGTTGGGAAAACCGAGCAGCCCCACGTCGGCCAGGAGCTTCAGTTCAAGAATGAGCGTCTTTTCTTCACCGGGGGTGCCGTCTTGGGCGAAGCGCGGCGTCTGCCGGGTCGACGTGGCGAAGTTCATGTTGCCCAGACCGCCACGGCCTCCGCGGGCGACGACGTACCGGTGCCCGGGTGACGCGAGGTCTTCGAGCAATTCACCGGTTGCTTCGTCGCGCACGAGCGTACCGACTGGCACCTTGAGCTCGAGGTCGCCGCCGTTCTCTCCGTTGCAGTCGCTCCCCATGCCGTGCTGGCCGTTGCGCGCGCGCAAGTGCTGCTGAAACCGGTAGTCGAGCAGGGTCGTCAGTTGCGGGTCGGCGGTGAAAATCACCGAGCCGCCGTTGCCCCCGTCACCGCCCGACGGGCCGCCTTTGTCGACGTATTTTTCTCGACGAAACGCGACCGCGCCCCGGCCGCCGTCGCCGGCTTTCACCATCACTCGAACCTGATCGACGAATTTCACGAATGCACCTTTTGAAACGACAAACGGGTCGGCCCCAAGAAACCGGGGGCACGACCCGCGTCACAGTCGCTCGTTGCCGAGCTGGCTTTACTTCGCCGCGGCTTCGACCGGGTACACCGAGACCTGCTTCTTGTCTTTGCCCTTGCGCTCGAAGGTCACCACGCCGTCGACGACCGAGAACAGCGTGTGGTCGCGACCGACCTTCACGTTGGTGCCGGCGTGCAGCTTGGTGCCCAACTGACGAACGATGATGCTGCCCGCGGTGATGAATTGGCCGCCGTAGGCTTTGACGCCACGACGTTGTGAATTTGAATCACGGCCGTTGCGAGACGAGCCCTGCCCTTTTTTATGTGCCATGGAAGTACGGTCTCCGAAAAATTAGGCGGCGATCGAGGTGATTTTCACCTCGGTGAACGGTTGGCGGTGACCGCGCAGCCGCGTCCACCCTTCTTTTTCTTTGCGAAAGTGCAGCACGCGGCGGGCCTTGGCCTGCCGAACGATTTTGCCAACCACTTTGGCGCCAGAGAGCGTCGGCTTGCCGACCTTCGGGGCGTCGGTGCCGCCAATCATCAGCACCTCGTCGAATTTCACCTCGACGCCCGAGTCGCCTGCGATCTTCTCGATGCGCAGCACATCGCCTTCGGCGACGCGGTACTGCTTCCCACCTGTGCGAATGACGGCGTACATGCTTCAGTCCTCGAATTTCTCAAAAGTGCGCGCGCCCGAGGGCACCGCTGAAAAGGGCCGTCTCTGTATGTCACCTGCCGCACTCGGTCAAGCAGCGATCAGCTGATCGCCACCAACCCACCCACCAACCGCCTTACAACCGGTTACGCCGGCTGGGCTGATCGGCCTCCAGCCAGGCCTTCATTTGAGGCACGACCGTCTTCTTCCAGCTGGGGTGTTTGCGCGCCTTGATGAACTCCGCCACCACCGCGTCGACCAACTTGCCCAGCCGCGCCACCAAGTCGAGCCGCTCCAGTCGCTGCTCGGCTTCTTCTTCTTGCAGCAATTGCGGCAACTTGGCGGCTCGAAAGTCGAAGTATTCGGCGTCGAGGGTCACCTCGAAGGTCTGTTCGCCGTGGTCGAGCTGCAACCGGGCACCGTGAACCAACACGCCGCGCGCCAGGGCCTGACGCACCAGGGCCGAATACGGAGCCGAGACGCCCTTCACGGCCACCTCGGTGACCTCGCCCGCGCCGGCGCGCAACAGCAGCTTGCCGGTGAACACCACTTTGAGCGGCAACTGGTCGACTTCGCCAAAATCGTCGGCCGACTCGCTTCGCCACAAAAGCCAGGTCAGGGCCTCGCGGCCAAGCCAAGTGCGACCCCGGTAGAGCGCTTCTTTGGCTTTCGCCTGTTCGACCACGCTGGGGTCGGCCTTCTCTTCGGTGGCTTGGCCGTCGACTCCGGTCTGGCCGCGCATGAAACGCGACTCGGCGGTGGCTTGTTTTCGCGACGCCATCACTTCACCTCCGACAATTCGAGACCGAACAACTCGGGCGTGGGGGCGAGCCGCTCGAGCTCGTCGGCCGACAGCTGCGAGGCCGGTACCGCCGGCACGAGCCGCACTTCGAGCCCTTCTTCGAGCGCCACTTGCACTTCGTCGACGATGCCGCGCGAAGTACCCCAGACGACAACTTCATTGGCCTTGAGGTGCCAGCTCACGTCGAACACCTTGGTCGACGGCTCGGTCTTCGCGCGCAGCGACTTGCGAATGGCGTCTTTCTGGTCGGTCTTTTCTTTTCGCCCGGGAGCCCGGCCGTTCTTCGCTTCGAATGACTGGGCCCAGGTCGCCAATTCGCCGCGAAGGGCCGCCGACGGTATGCGTATTTTTTCGACCCGCCACGCGAAGAGCGCGTATTCGCCGTCGAACACCGCCCCGGTCGAAAACTCGGTGGCCCGGTCGTCGTCGAGTTCGACGAAACCGCTCGCCCGGTCGTCTTCGCCCTTGGGGTCAATGGGCTCGAACGCACGCGCGGTCAGCGCTTTGTGCACCCACCGGCGAACGTCTTTGGGCACGTCTCCCTGCAGGCGAAACCGAGAACAACTGACGGAGCCACGGCGAATCGGCATGGGCGGCTTCTCGGGGTTGGCTCCGCTTTCGTCAAGGCCAAAAACCGATTCAAATTCAATGGGTTGTGGCACGACCGCCTGCTACACCGGTGCTGAGAAATCGATTCGCCGGGCTGGGCGTTCAAGCACCACGCTTACTTCACACTGTCTCCCGAGGGGCACCGCACATGAGCACCACCGAGCCGACCGAGAAAATCATTCGCCAGCACGTCATTTGGGCGGTGGGGGCGGGGCTCGTACCGGTGCCGGTGGCCGACTTCATTGCCGTCACGGCCATTCAGCTCGACTTGATTCGCCAGCTCTGCACCCTGCACAACATCAAATACGAAGAAGGTACCGGTAAAATTTGGGTGGGCGCACTCACCGGCGGAGCCATTGCACGCATCGGCGCTTCGGCCATCAAAGCGATACCCGGCATCGGCAGCGTGCTGGGCGGCCTGTCGATGTCGATCGCCTCGGGCGCGTCGACCTACGCGGTGGGTCGCGTCGTATCGGCGCACCTCGAAGCCGGCGGCACGATGATCGACTTCAACGTCGAGAACGCCAAGGCCGCGTACCAAGCCGAATACGAGAAGGGCAAACAGGTCGCCAAAGAAGCCAACGCCAAGAAAGACGCCGCCCAGAGCGTGTTCGAGCGCCTCGAGAAGCTGGGCGAACTGAAGACCAAGGGCGTCATCACCGAGGCCGAGTTCGAAGCGAAAAAAGCGCAAATGCTGGCCGAAATTTGACCGGTTGAGCGCCCGTTTGGGCACGAGGGGCTCCGCTTTTCCGACGAGCCGGGGCCAAATCGACTTTACGGGCAGCCAATTCGGGCGCAGGTATTGCGCCCATGTGGCTGGTCAGAATTGCCCTGCAGCGGCCCTACACCTTCGTGGTGATGTCACTGCTGATCGTCATTGTCGGCGGGCTCACCATTGCCCGCATACCGACTGACATTTTCCCCGCCATCGACATACCCGTGGTGTCGGTGGTGTGGAACTACGGCGGCCTGCCTCCAGAAGAAATGGAGCGCCGAATCACCAGCAACTACGAGCGGTTTCTCACCACGGTGGTGAACGACATCGACCACGTCGAGAGCCAGTCGCTCACCGGCATGGCCGTGATCAAGGTGTTCTTGCAACCCGGAGCGAGCGTCGACGCGGCGGTCGCGCAAATCACCGCGGTGTCGCAGGCGGCGGTTCGGCAAATGCCTCCGGGCTCGGTACCGCCGCTCATCATTCGCTACAGCGCGTCGAACGTGCCCATCATTCAAGCCGCGCTCGAGAGCGACACCATGAGCGAGCAGCAGCTCTTCGACGTCGGGTACAACTTTTTGCGCGCCGACATTTCGTCGATACCCGGCGCGCAAATACCGTTTCCCTACGGCGGCAAGCAGCGGCAAATCATGATCGACATCGACCCTCAGCGTCTGTACGCGTGGGGGCTCTCGCCGAAAGACGTGAACGCCGCGCTCGGCCTGCAGAACGTCATTCTGCCGTCGGGGTCGGCGAAGATCGGCGCGGCCGAACTGCCGGTCGTCATGAACAGCAACCCCGAGCTGCTCGACGAAATCGGGGCGATACCCATTCGAACCGTCAACGGCAAAACGATTTTCGTGCGCGACGTGTCGAACGTGCGCGACGGCGCGGCGCCGCAAACGAGCATCGTGCACGTGGCCGGCAAGAAAGCCGCGCTGATGACGATTTTGAAAGCGGGCGGCGCGAGCACGCTCGACGTGACGAACGCGGTTCGGGCGATGTTGCCGTCGTCGCTGGCGAAGTTGCCCAAAGAGCTCAAGGTGTCGCTGTTGTTCGACCAGTCGCTGTTCGTGCGCGCGGCGGTCGAAGGCGTCGTCAAAGAAGCGCTCATCGCCGCGGGGCTCACCGCGCTGATGATTCTGCTGTTCTTGGGCAGCTGGCGCAGCACGCTGATCGTCGTCGTCAGCATACCGTTGTCGATTTTGACGAGCATCATCGTGCTGGGGGCGTTGGGCCAGACGCTCAACGTCATGACGCTGGGCGGCCTGGCGCTGGCGGTCGGCATTTTGGTCGACGACGCGACGGTCGCCATTGAAAACATTCACCGCAACTTGGGCCAAAAGAAGGGCTTCATTCGAAGCATCGTCGACGGCGCTCAAGAAATTTCGGTGCCCGCCTTGGTGTCGACGCTGTGCATTTGCATCGTCTTCGTGCCGGTCGCGTTCATCACCGGTTCGGCCAAGTCGCTCTTCGTGCCCATGGCCATGGCGGTCGTCTTCGCCATGCTCATGTCGTACGTGCTCTCGCGCACGCTGGTGCCGACCATGGTGCGCGCGCTGCTCCAGAAAGAAGCCGAGCACCACGACCTGCACCCGTTCTTCATCGCCTTCAACCGGCACTTCGACCGTTTGCGCACCTGGTACGGCGGGTACCTGGCCTGGGCGCTGACCCACCGACGCACGGTGGTGCTGGGGTTCTCGGCGTTCGTGCTCTTTTCGCTCGGGCTCACCCCGTTGCTCGGGCGCGACTTTTTCCCCGCGGTCGACGCGGGCCTCATCAAGCTGCACGTGCGAGGCGTGCCGGGTACCCGCATCGAAGAAACCGAGCGGCGCTTCACCCACATCGAAGACACGATTCGCCGAGTGATACCGCCCGACGAAATCGCCACCCTCATCGACAACATGGGCATACCGTCGAGCGGCATCAACCTGTCGCTGTCTGAAGGCGCGCTCATTTCGTCGGCCGACGGGCAAATTTTGATCGCCCTCAAAGAAGACCACCACCCCACCGCCGACTACGTGCGCCAACTGCGCACGGTGCTCAACGCGACCTACCCCGACACGACGTTCTTCTTCTTGGCGCCCGACATTTCGACCCAGGTGCTCAACTTCGGCCTGCCCGCCCCCATCGACATTCAGGTGACGGGGGCGCTGGGCAACGAGAACGCCCTGTACGACCTCGCGGCGGCCATGGCCGAAAAGCTCAAAGCCGTGCCGGGCGCCGCCGACGTGCACTTGGCGCAGGTGCAGCGCCGGCCGCAGCTGCGCATCGACGTCGACCGAACCATGGCGAGCACCCTGGGGCTCACCCAACGCGACGTGGCGAACGACGTGCTCGTGTCGCTGTCATCGAGTGGCCAGGTGGCCCCCAGTTTTTGGCTCGACAAGCGCGGAGTGCAGTACCTCGTGGCCGTGCAGACGCCGCAGTACGTCGTCGACTCGCTCGACGCGCTCAACACCACGCCGTTGTCGACCGGGCCGCAGGGCGAACCCCAGCTGTTGTCGAACGTGGCGCACATCAGCCGGGGCACGGGCCCGGTGAACGTGACCCACTTCAACGCGACCCGAACGTTCGACGTGCAGGCCAACGTCGACGGCACCGACCTGGGTTCGGTGTCGGCCGCGGTCGACCGCATCATCGAGTCGATGAAGAAAGACTTTCCCCGGGGTACGACGGTGCGGGTCAAAGGTCAGGTCGAAAGCATGAACTCGTCGTTTCGCGGGTTGAGCTTCGGCCTCATTTTCGCGGTGCTGCTGGTCTACCTGCTCATGGTGGTGAACTTTCAGTCGTGGGTCGACCCGTTCATCATTCTCATGGCGCTGCCGGGGGCCGTGGCCGGCATCGTGTGGCTGCTGTACCTGACACAGACGACGCTCAGCGTGCCCGCGTTGATGGGCGCCATCATGTGCGTCGGGGTGGCGACGGCGAACAGCATTCTCGTCGTCACCTTCGCGAACGACCAACGCCTGGTCGGCCGCGACGCCGTTCAAGCCGCGCTCGCGTCGGGCATGACGCGGTTGCGCCCCGTGGCGATGACGGCGTTGGCCATGGTCATCGGCATGTTGCCCATGTCGCTCGGGCTGGGTGAAGGCGGCGAACAGAACGCGCCGCTCGGCCGGGCCGTCATTGGCGGTTTGCTCGTCGCCACGGTGACGACGCTGTTCTTCGTGCCGGTGATGTACAGCCTGCTGCGCCGCACCCCCGCGCGCGTCGACCCTCTCGTGGAGCACCTGTGAGCACCGACCCGAAAGACGACCACCCGACTCCGGCGCCCGGCCACGACTTGGGGTTCGAGTTGCCGGCCCCCACGCCCGTCAGCCGCAAGCGGGGCCTCGCCCTGGTCGTCGGCTCGGCTGGGCTCGTGCTGCTCGCCGTGGTCGCCGGAGCCCTGCCGCGGTGGGCGCGCCGAGCCCACGTCGAAGCCGAAACGGCCGGGGCGCTGGCCCAGGCGCCGCGCGTCGAAGTCGTCACCGCGAAAGTCGTCACCACCGAGCGCGACTTGCTCATGCCTGGCTCGGTGCAACCGCTCGAAGAAACGGTCATTTTCGCGCGCGCCACCGGGTACGCGCGGCGCTGGTTGGCCGACTTGGGCAGCGACGTGAAAGAAGGCGACGTGCTGCTCGAGCTCGAAACGCCCGAACTCGACGCCCAGCTCGAACAGGGCCGCGCTCAATTGGCCGAAGCCGAAGCGGGCCTGGTGCGCGCGAAAGCGAACGTCGAATTTTCGAAGACCGCGGTCGAACGGTACCAACGGCTCACGCCCGCGGGGGTCGCCTCGCAACAAGAACTCGAGCAGCGCCAAGCACAGTCGAACGGCGACCGCGCGAACGTGACGGTGGCCGAGGCCACCATCGCCGCGGCGCAGGCCAACGTGCGGCGGCTCTCGCAGGCCAAGGCGTATTCGCGCGTCGTCGCCCCGTTTTCGGGCCGGGTCGTGTCGCGAACGGTCGAGCGCGGCATGCTGGTGAACGCGGGCACCACGCCCCTGTTCAAGTTGCAAACGCTCGACCCCGTGCGCGTGTTCGTCTCGGTGCCGCAAGACGTGGCGGCGAGCGTACGCACCGAGACCTCGGCGAAGGTCACCGTGCGCGAGTACCCCGGGCAGACGTTCGAAGGCACCGTCGCCCACCTCGCCGGTTCGCTCGACGAAGCCTCTCGCACCATGAACACCGAGGTACGCGTGCCGAACGCCGAGCACCGGTTGCTCGCGGGCATGTACGTGCAGGTGTCGCTGTCGCTGCCAACCCCGCACCGGCTGCTCGAAATACCCATCACCGCCCTGTACAGCGACGCCAAAGGCACCCGCGTGGCCGTGGTCGACGCCCACAACGAAGTGAGCATGCGCAAGGTCGTCATCGAACGAGACACCGGTACGACGTTGCTCTTGTCGAGCGGCCTCGAAGGCGACGAGCGCATCGTCAAGCTCGCGAACGCCGCGTTGGGAGACGGTTCGAAGGTGCAGCTCTTGGCGCCGACCGTCGAAGCCGCAAAATAGCTTCGGCCGAGTTCGCGCCACCGCCACCTGGTGGCTCACCGGTGCGACGGGCTCAACGCCGCCGCAAGGCGGCGAAACACGCTTCGGCGGAATTCGCGCCGCCGCCACCTGGCGGTTGACCCCGGGTGCTCAAGCGCAGCGGGGCTCGACACGCCCGCAAGCCGGCGAAACACGGCTCGGCCGAGTTCGCCCCGCCGCCACCTCGTGGTTCGGGGGTGCGACGGGCTCAACGCCGCCGCAAGCCGGCGAAACACGCTTCGGCGCCGCCACCTCGTGGTTCACCCGGGTGCTCAAGCGCAGCACAACGCGGCCGCAAACGGGAGAAACGAGCCAGCGCGGGAACTCGGGGCACCTGCTCCGCGTCGAATCGCCATGACGCCACCCTGCGCTCTTTGCGTTTGCCGTCGGGGTCGAAGGTTTCGGCGAGGCCCTGGGGCAGCTCCCCGCCGCCGAAGAGCGAGTCGGCCGCTTTCTTGTACTTCTCGTAGCTCGGGCTTCGCTCGATGCGTTGCTGCTGCGGGTCGTCTTGCCGCGAATGGTATTTCGACTTGCCGCGCTGGGCGTCGAGCTCGCGCCACGTCTTCTTGCGCTTGCCGCTGATGCCCGTTTCGTCGTCGTCTCGGTCTTTGCCAGCCATGGCTCGTCTTTGAGCGTGGTTGGGCCCGTCGCGTCAAGCTCGCCCG
>JBGAIY010000322.1:0-9110 GCA_044225205.1 Myxococcaceae bacterium
TTTTTTTGGTGATCGCCGGCACCTTGTTCTTCGGTATCGACCGGCTGGTGACTCGCTCGGTGCGCACGCTCCAGTACGCGGTTCGCCGCATGGGCGAGGGCCACTTGAGCCAACGGGTACCCCCCCTGTGGGGCCGCGAAATGCGAGAGCTGTCAGAAACCATCAACGGCATGGCTTCGGCGCTGCAGTCAGAACGTGAAAACCTCGAGCGGAGCGTCGCCGAGCGCACCAAAGAGCTGCAAGACGCGAATGCCCGGCTGCAGCGCCTCGCGGTCACCGACGGGCTCACCGGCGTCAACAACCACCGTCGCTTTCAAGAGGCGCTCCAGAGCGAGCTGTTGCGCGCCGAGCGCCACAAGCGCCCCCTGTCGGTGCTGATGATCGACGTCGACTTCTTCAAGCGAATCAACGACGCCATGGGTCACCCGGCCGGCGACGACCTGCTGCGCCGGCTCGCCGAGGTGTTGGGCGCCGACCTCCGACAGACCGACCTCATCGCCCGCTATGGGGGTGAAGAATTCACGGTGCTGCTGCCCGAGACAACCAAGTCGGTCGCCATGCAGGTCGGAGAACGCATGCGCGCCGCGGTCGAGTCTCGAATCAACGAAGGCAACCCCTGGCCGCAGCGCGTGACGGTGAGCCTGGGCGTGGCCACGTACCCCGAAGACGGGGCGAGTGGTGCCGATGTGCTCGAAGCCGCCGACCAAGCCATGTACATCGCCAAGCGTTCGGGCCGAAACCGGGTCGTCGGCGCTCGGGTGGCCGCCGCATGAACCGGTGCTCGAAGGCCACCGCGGCGCTCGTGTTGGCGTTGTGCGCCTGCGAGGCTTTGCCCGAACATTCACCGCCCAGCAAGCCGCGCTCGTTCGCGCCAGTCGCCCCGTTTGCCCCACCGAGCGGCTTCGCCAAGTTGAGGGTCGGCCTCACGCCCTACCTGGGCAAAGACGCCATTCGCCAAGGCCATGTGCCCCTCGCGACTTGGCTGGAGGAAGCGTTGCACACGCCCGTCGAACTGCTGGTTGCCGACAGTTACGGCGACGCCGTCGACCGGCTCGTGCGCGGCGAATACGACCTCATCGAAATCAGCCCGTATTCGCTGGCCATGGCCGAACGTCGAACGAAGCTGCGCTGCTTGGTTCAAGGCATCGCCAATGGCTCGGCGTCGGCGGCGGGCTACATCGTCGTGCGTGACGACAGCCCCATTCATTCAGTCGAAGACCTGAAGGGCGTGCAATTTGGCTTCGTCGACCCCGCTTCGACCTCGGGGTATTTGTACGCGGCCAAGCTGCTTCGCGACCGGGGCCTCAACCCCAAGACCGACTTTTCGACCGTCGATTTCTTGGGCAACCACGAGGCGGTGTTGCTGGCCGTGCTCGACGGTCGCATCGACGCCGGGGCGACGTTTCAGGGGGCGTTTTCGGCGCTCCGGCGCTCGAAGAACGTCGACCCCTTGTCGTTTCGCATCATCGGCAAGACGCCGCGCATGCCCCGCGACGCGTTTTGCGCTTCGGCCTCGCTCGCGCCCGAGGTCGCCGACGCCGTCACCCGGGCGTTGCTGTCGCTCAACACCAAACACCGCGAAGGCCGTGACGTTCTCGACCCGCTCGAAATGAATGGGTTTCAGACCTTCGACGACTCCATGTACGACGACGTGCGTCGCATCGCCACGGAGGTCGGCCCTCCATGAGCGGGCCGTCGAACCCGTTTCGCCTCGCGGTGACGGTGAGTTCGAGTGGAGGGGCCGCCCTGCAACGCGTCGCCCGCGCCGCGGCGCTCGAGTGGGGCCTGCCGTATTTCGAGCGCCGCAAGAACGAGGGCCTCGAACCGGCGTTCGGCCGAGCGGCCGACGGGTTCTTGGTGCTGGGCCACGACGGGTGGGCGCTGCGCACTTCGGCCGTGACGCTTCGCTTCACGCCAGGCATGGCGGCGCTGCGCATCAAGCGGCTCGACGCTGGCCACCCACTCGACGACGTGCTGCTCAAGCTGACCGAGCTGCGCGCCGGCGACACCGTGCTCGACGGTACGTTGGGCTTGGGGGCCGACGCGCTGGTGTGCGGTCACGTGGTCGGCCCCACCGGCAAGGTCATCGCCGTCGAAGCGTCGTTGCCCATGTATGCGCTGGTTTCGCGGGGGTTGAAGTCATTGCCGAATTCGAACGTGTTCGACGTTCGCCACGGTCAAGCGCTCGACGTCATGCGCTCGCTCGAAGACCAGTCGGTCGACTGCGTCGTGCTCGACCCCATGTTCGACACGCCCAAGAAGTCGACGCCGCCGTTCGAACTGCTGCGCCAATTCGCCGATCACCGCCCCCTGGAGCGTGCCACCATCGACGAGGCGCGGCGCATCGCCCGGCGCTGGGTCGTCGTGAAGGCGGGGCGGCACACCCGCGAATTCGAACGGCTGGGGCTCGTCGCGGCTCCGACATCGCGGTTCAAGCCGACGATTTGGGCCCGCGTGCCTGGTGGCGCCCGCTGAGCGGGGTCACGGTATGTCGGTCGGCGCGCGGTTGGTGCCCTTGGGCAGGCCTCCGCTGCCGAGCACGCCCATTTTGCCCGACAGCGCGCCCGCTTCTTCATGCGGCATGAAGTCGCGCGCCGAGCGGTAGAAGAACATCGGCGAATACGAACTGAAGTTCGACACCCGGCTCGTATAGAGGCACGCGTACTGTTCGACCTGCTCGCCGAAGCGCGAGTTTTCGTTGCCTTCTTTGAAGTGCAGGCCCCAGTACGGGTTGAACCCCTGTTCGACGTCTGAGCTCAAGATGCCGACGATGTCGTTCGTTTCTTTGAGCGCCTTGCGCACCCGGTCGAGCTCGGCTTTCGTCACTTTGAAGTCTTCTTCGAGCGAGGCTTTGACGACGGGGTCGAGTTCTTTTTCTTTGTCGATGCGCCGCTCGATTTGGTTGAGGCGCTGCTTGCGCTTCGCCACTTCGTCGTCGAGCCGCGCCTGCAGGCGCTCGAGTTCGTTCAGCCGGTCGATTTCGTTCGCTCGTGACTCGAGGTAGCCGATCTCGTCTTCGATTTCTTGCACGATCATGCAGGTTCGCCACATCGACGTTTTCTTCGACTTCAGAATGTCGCCGTAAATGTGGTCGCCGACGTACAGCACGGTTTCTCCCGCGTGCCCGGTCAGTCGCTCGAAGGCCGACAAATTGCCGCCCTGGTACACCTTGCCGCGCTCGAGCGTGGCGGCTTCTCCCAACTGCTTGTTGTCGTCGGTGGTCGAATCAATTTCGAGAAACGGGTGGTGGTCGCTGAAGAACTCGGGCTTGCGCGCCCCGGTGATCACGTAGTCGAAGTAGTTTCGCCAGCTCGGGTATTCGGGCAGGGCGCCGTCGAGCAGGTACTCCATGACGACGCGGGTGTAGTCCCACAGTGAATTGGTGAGCACGAAGAGCTTCTTGCCGCCCGAACGCAGCTTGTGCAGCGCCGTCGCCAATTCGGGGTCTCTGTAAATGTAGTGGCTGATTTCTTTGCGAATGATCGCCTTGAGCGAATTGTCTCGGTGAACCGTGTCGATCGCCTCGCGAATGTCGTCGTACAGCTTCACGGTGTCGACCGGTCGCTTCAGTTCTTTTTCGAACAAGTCGACGATGCCGGCGTACAGGCACGCCTCGGGCAGCGCGAACAACGTGTCGATCCACGCGTATTCGGGGTTTTTGAGCCGAATTCGCTCGTTGCGGTACAGCCGAGCGAGCTCGTCTTCAGGCA
This sequence comes from Myxococcaceae bacterium, assembly GCA_044225205.1. Classification (GTDB taxonomy): domain Bacteria; phylum Myxococcota; class Myxococcia; order Myxococcales; family Myxococcaceae; genus JAEUJT01. Next base: position 3,711 of record JBGAIY010000322.1, read on the forward strand.
GCCGGGTTCGGCCGTGGTACGCCCGGCCCACGGCCCCGAACCGGTCGATCTTCAGCAAGTTGCCGTGGTGCTTGTCGACGAACAAGCCCCGCATGACGAACGTGTGATCGTAGGGCAGGGCGCGAATGTCTTCTGGGTACCCCTTGGCGCTGATCAGCCTGGCCACCGTCATGTCGTACGACAGCTGCTCGATGCGGCGCAGGTGGTAGATGGCGAGCGTGTAGTCCATGTCGAAGCCGACCATGTCGACTTTGGCCATGTGCAGGTTTCGGTTGACGAACACCTGTCGAGGCACCGCCACGTCTTTGCCTTGCCGCTGCGCCAAAATGCGATGCAATTCAGCATCTTCGAGCACCTGAATGGCGCGGGCTTCGGCCGCCATGGCCCGCGCGCGGTCGACCGGCGCCTGAAACGTTCCGTGAATAGATTCCAAGATTTTCCCTTCGCTCACGACGCGTGCTCTTATACTGACAATGGCGCGGCCTCGCAGCAGACCTTTGACTCAGAACGAGAAAGTCGGCCTGACCTCACGGCTCGAAGAACTCGAGCTGCGACTCAAGTTGCTTGAAGCGCGGGTGAGTCGGGCGACCGAACGCACAGCGTCAAAACCGGGCAAACGGTCAGTCAAAGCCGCTTCGAGCCCGGCCACGTCGCGGTGCCCGGGCTGCACGCTCGAATTGCCGCGGGGCAAGCGGGGCGAAGCCTGCGTGTGGTGTGGTTTTCGCTTCGACGGCGTCTCGTTTCTCAAAGCCCACCGCTGAGCCAGGCAACTTGGAGTAGAACGGTGGGGTGTATCGGCTCCTGGGTCGCTTGGAGGCCAGCGCCTTGGCCGATATGTTTCGCGCCGAGGTCGCGGGCGGTGACCCCCTCGTCGTGAAGTTGTTTCACCCCAAGACGACCGACGCGGCTTATGCCCAAGTCATCGCCGGGGTGGCCGCGGCGCTGCGTCAAGCCACGCACCCAGGCCTGGTGCACGTCAGCCGGGTCGGCCTCGCGCGCGAGCGCCTCGCTGTCATGCGAGGTGCGTTCGAGCGCTTCTCGCTCGCTCAGGTGTTGGCGCGCTTGCACACCCGCGAAGTGCACTTGCCCCCGGCGTTGGCGTTTTCGATCGTGCTCGACTTGCTTGGGGGCTTGGGGGCGGCGCACGACGTCGGCGTCGTTCACGGCGCATTGACGCCGGGCAACGTGTTGTTGTCGGCCGAGGGCCAGGTCGGCCTCGCCGACTTCGGCGCCCTTCAGGCATTGCAGGCCTCGGCCGTTCTGCGAGCCGCTTTCGCGAACAAGGGGCGCAGCAGCTACCGAGCCCCCGAATTGGCCCGTGGAGAACCGGCGACGGTGGCAAGTGACCTCTACGCCGTGGGGGCGTTGCTCTACGAATTGCTGACGCTGCGCGAGCTTGGGGCAGGGCAGGCGCTCTCGACCCGCCGCGAAAAGTGGGTACCGCCGTCGCGCGTCGTTCGCACTCTCAGCTCGCGACTCGACGCGGTGGTCATGCGCCTCATCGAAGTCGAACCGTCGCGTCGCTTTCGCTCGGCGCTTGAAACGGCGCAGGCCCTGCGAGACGTCGTCGCGTCGGCCGGTGGCCTGTCGAGCGGGGCTGACCTCGCGGCCTTTCTCGAGTCGATGTTGCCCAAAGACGCGGTGGTGGGGGCTCTCGGGCCCGTACCCTTCGAATCGTTCGAACTCGACGAGATTGCTGGGGTTTTTGGCGGCGAAGAAGAAGTGTCAGAAGTCGCAACCCGCGCCCCGTTCAGCCCGGCGGCAGCGACCGAAGTCGACGAAGACGAGGCGCCGGTGGCGCCAACGCCGGCGTTTGAAGACTGGCACGCGCCCGAAGGGGCGTGGCCTGGCCCCAGGCCGGGGCTCGAGCCGCGGGTGAGCGACTCGCGGCAGGGCGCCACCACCGATGAACACGACGTCGCGCCGCGGCCACCGGCCGTGGTGTTGCCTACCGCCGCGAAGACGCTGGTGACCTTCATGCCGCCGGCCGAGGCGCTTCGCGACACCGACGCCGAGCAACCCAAGGTGAGCGAGCTGCGCGGCCCGATCGGCCGGTGGGTGCCCTGGCTGCTGTTGATCGCGTTCGTCGGCGGCACCGCCGGCCTCGCTCTTCGGTCTCGCCTGCCGTCGAAGCCGACGCGCGCCGGGCCGAGGTGTTACGAGTCACCATTGCCGCGTGACGCGGCTTTTCTGAGCGTCGACGCCCCCGTCTTCGCTCAGTTCGACGGCGTGGCCTTGTGCAGCCCCTTGACCCGAGTTGCCGTCGAGCCCGGCGTGCACACCGTTCGCTTCATCGACGCCAACAGCGGCCAGGTCACCGAGACCCCGGTGCGGTTCGAACTCGGCAAGACGTTGAAGATCACTCCAGCATTTCACTGAGGCCCAGCGTGGCCCTCGGTGTCGGTGGGCACGGGCGTCACAGAATCGAGCGATTGGCGCCACGCGCGGTCGAGCGCCCGCTCTTCAGTCACGGGAGCTGTGCCGACGACCGTGATTTCTGGCGCCTGCGCGCGGCCGGCTTCACCCTCGAAGTGCCATTCGTACCGCAGAAGGGCTCGGCGCCGCTCGGGCGCACGGTGCGGCTCGATGAGGTGGCTCCGAACTCGAGTGCTCGAGCTGCGTGCCGACCCGAGCCCGCTCGACTTTTTCGAAGGGGCGCGGGCGGCGGGCCGAGAAAATAGGCAGTACTCCTTACGATTGAGAAAACCCGCCCCCGACGGCCTGGTCATGAAGGCCCCGCCGTCGAGTCGAGGAGCTGGTGGTGCTCGGCACGGGGCAAAGCCAATCATTGGCCGCGTTCATCAAAGCCGCTGCTTCACCCCAAGCCCGAACTTCAAAATGCGGCTTCAGAGACCTCCATCACCTGGAGCGAGCTGTTTTGAACGTGCTTGAGCGTGAGCGCGACGTTGGGCAACACCTCATGACAAAAGAACCGGGCCGAGGCGATTTTGCCTTCGTAAAGTCAGGGCCGGCCATGACCACCGCGCTTCTTCACCGCGACGGCGGCGTGGCGCACGAGCAACCAAGCGACGGTCAATTCGGCCAACGCGAAGAGCCCCGGGTTGCCCTGCAAGCCGACGTGGTACGCCGACTCGCCGAGTTTGCCCATGAGTGGTCTTGCAGCGAGGGGTTGAACAGAATCAGGGCGCGCATGCCTTCGGCGTGCGACTTCTGCATCATCAGCATGCGGCGAACGTCGGGGTGGTGAATGACGGTGACGCGGGGGCGTTCTTGTCGCGGGCTTGCGCCAAATCGGCGCCCTGTTTGCGTTCTTTCGCGTACGCGAGCGCGTTGAGGTACGCGGTCGACAGCGTGGCCATCGACTTCATGCCGACGGCCATGCGCGCGTGTTCAGTGTCGTGAAACATCTGTGAAATGCCATTGTGCACATTGCCGACGAGGTAGCCGACGGCGGGGGCGCCGTCGCCGAAGGTCATTTCGTAGGTGGCCGAGGCGTTGAGGCCCATCTTCTATTCGAGGTGCAGTACACGCCGTTGCGGGCGCCGAGCGAGCCGTCGTCGTTGCTAAGAACTTCGGCACGATGAACATCGACAGGCCCTTGGTGCCGGGGCCGGCTCGAAACCCGCCGCCGGGGCCCGAAGGACGCCCACGAGGCGGGCCACCTTTCGGCTTGCCTTGCGCAGCACCGCCATCTGGCCGCTGTTGTCATCGAGCTCGGGGCGTTCGCGCGTTTCGACCTGCGCGACCGTGGCGGTCTCGAACGTCAGCCGGAGCGCAGCTGAAGGCCAGCGCCACCAACCCAACGACCGAGTCTCGTCGACCACGTCAGCCGAGCCCGCGGGCCGAGTCATCGCGGGCGATGAACCCGTGCGGGTACTGAAAGCGCAACGTCGACACTGGAGCGCTCGCTGGGAGTGGCCCGGCGGCCCGCAGGTAATCACGCAGCGCGACGTTCGTGAAGCGGCTGTCGGCCGCGTCGTAGGTCTCGACCGAATTCGCCGCGGCCCAGTCTTGTGCCGAAGTCGCGCCGCTCGTGCCGGCCACCGATTGCGCGACCCAAAATTCTGGGGCGAGGTTGACGTTGGCGCCAATGTTGTCGGCAATGGTGAGCGACGTCGGCCAGACGAAGTTCGGCTGCCCGGCGGCGCGAAACGTGACGAAGGGGCAGCCCCACCCGTACTGCTGAAGTGCGCGAGAAATGAAGACGCACCCTCGCACCAACAGCGAATGGCCATCGACTCCGTAGTACCAGGGCTGATTGCCGGCCTGCTCGTTCTCGTAGACGATGATGCCGTTGTTGGCGCTGGGGGTGGCGCCTTGAATGAAGAGGCACCCCTTCAGAACGTGGTTGCCGCCATTGGCGAGCTGAACCACGTCGGTGTTGTCGGCGGGGCCGAGGCTCTCGAACACGCAGCCCTCGAAAACGGTGTTCGCCGCCCTCGTCTTGAAAATGTGGCCGTCGAGCCCGGCGCGGGTGCGTGAGCTGCGTACCCCCCGCACCGTCAGGCTCCGCGCGCTCACATAGAAGTTGTGCTCGTACCCGCTCCAGCCGCAGTCAAAGACGTGCCCGTTTTCGAACACGAGCACCTCGGCGCCGTTGTTGAACCCGCTGCCGCCCGTCGTGGCCGTCTTGCCGACCTTGAAGTCGCGAAACGTCACGCTCTGGTGGCTAAAAGACCAGTCGGCGCCCGCGCTTTGGCGTATGCGCGCGCCGTACGCGTCGCGGTTGATGCCATATTGGTCAACGATGTCGAAGCCTTGAACCGTGATCGTCTTGCGCCCACCCGCCGCGCTCGGCTCGAAGATCGTGATGCCGCTGTACGAATCGGGCACCGAGGTGCCTGCGGGCAGCAGGCGCCACCGCCCGCGCCCGTCGAGGTTCTTGATGGTGCAGCTCTTCCAAATGGGCATCGTGCAATTGTCGAGGCCTTGAAAGTAATGGTAGTGGCCATGGCTGCTGCCGTCGGCGTCGGCGATGCTGGCGTAGACGGCACCCGGTGAAATCTCGATCACGTCTCCGTCGGCCGCTTCATCTTGGCAGTGGTACCAGTCTTTGCCCGAGGCGCTGTTCTTGCCGTACGTCTTGCCCTGCGTTCGGTTGAAAATGAGCGCCAACGGCGAGTCGAGCACCTCGATCACCCAGTCGCGATGAAGCCCTTCGAAGGGCGGCGCGTCGGGCGCCGCGACGATGACGGCCGCCCCGTTGGCGTCGATGCGCAGGTCACGGCCGGGAGGCAGGTCGGGCGAGACGGTCGCCGTCATGCCGCCTGCACCTGTGGCAATGGTCGCCACGGTGCCGGCCGCGAGTGGGCACTGGGTGCCGAAACGCCACACATACGTACCGGGGGCGACCGGCGGCGGGGTGGGGCCGCATTTCTCGGGAGCACCAGAATCGACGGCGCCGGCGTCGGCGCCGCTGGGCCCAGCATCGGCGAGACC
>JBGAIY010000323.1:0-9043 GCA_044225205.1 Myxococcaceae bacterium
CGGCCAAATTTCTCCGAGCTGCGGCCGACGGTGTCGAGAGGTCCCAAGCGAGCGCGTGACCGCCGCCAATGGCCACCAACACGTGCCGCTTGGGGTCAATGGCCGCCGTCATTTCGTAGACAAACGCAAGGTCGGCGTTGCCGTGGTCGGCGGGCGTCGCGGTATCGGTCGTCGGGTCCCATGACGAGAGTTGCGTCGCGACGTCGTAGCTTGGGGTGTACCCGGTGCCCTTGCCCCACACCAAGCCGGTCGCTGAGTCGACCGCCGTGAACGACCCGATGCCAGTGAAGGTGGAGTCGCGCAGGCGAACCCACGCCCCCGAACTGAAGTTCCAACAGTCGGTAGCGGCCCCGCCATGCTGGCCGTCGCCGTACACGCCGGCCGCGCCGAAGCTGCAAAACAGGTCAAGGCCCGGCACGTACTGCAGGGCGTTGTAGGTGTGTCGAGACGAGGGCCTGCCGTCTGCGTAATATAAGACATTGGCCGAGACCGCCGATGTTGGCTCGGTGAGCCGCTGCCAAGTGAGCGTCTCCAGATCGAACGCGTAGAGTTCGTTGCCCGCGTAGCCGCCGTGCCCGCCGCCCCAGACCATGAGGCGGTCGCGGGCGGTGTCGAAAGCGCCGCCCGACCAGTCCATCGCAACGGCGGCTTGGCCCTCGGCCGCCGAATACGAACAGTCGCTCGTTGGGCAGGGGTCGACCGACCGCAACGGAGCTCGCACTTCGAGCCATTCGCCTGCGACGAGCGTGTCGATGGGGTTCGCCGCCCGGGCCGGCAACGACCCAAGCGTACCGACCGACAAGAGCACTGCCAGCCAAGTTCGGGCACGCATGTCGAAGAAACCCAGGGGTTTGGTCTAACCCAACTTGCGACCCAGAGTGAAGCCTCCCTGCACAAGACAACCATCACGCAAACGCCGCCGGGGGCTTGCGACGCGAAGCCAAGATGACTGGGCGGCCCTGAACCAGCACACCTTCGGCCCCGTCGACCAAGGCGAGCTGACCTCGAATGAGCGTGTCGGTCGATCGCTCGTCGCGGGGCCCGGCGCGGCTTTGCGCGAACAGTTGCGATCAACCCGCGTATAGTCGCGCGCTCAATGGCCCGAGACGAACCGATTCGAGACTTGGTCAACCGCCTGGAGTTGCCGTTCAACGCGCTCGGGGTCGACCCCTACGGCATTTCGAAGAAGCACCTGGTGACGTTCTTTCGGGTCTTGGGGTGGTTGTACCGAAACTACTTTCGGGTGCACGCCGAGGGCATCGAGCATGTGCCTCCGCGGGGCCGGGCGATGTTGGTGGGCAACCATTCAGGCGGCTACGCGCTCGACGGCGCGTTGGTCATCGCGGCGATGTTGCTCGAAATGAACCCGCCCCGACTCGCGCAGGGCATGGTCGAAAAATTCATCAACATGTTGCCGGTGGGTTCGCTCTGGTCGAGCCGCACCGGCCAATTCACCGGCCTGCCCGAGCACGCCGAGCGGTTGCTCTTCGACGACCGGTTGCTCATGGTTTTCCCCGAAGGGGCGAAGGGCACGGCCAAGCTCTACAAAGAGCGCTACAACCTGGTCGATTTCGGCACGGGTTTCGTGCGCTTGGCGCTCAAGACGAAGACGCCCATCGTGCCGCTGGGTTTCGTGGGCGGGGGCGACGCGGTGCCGACGATCTACAACTCGGCGTTGGTCGGCAAATTGGTGGGCGTGCCGTACGTGCCCTTCACGCCGTACGGCATTGCGGCGCCGTTGCCGGTGCCCTGCCAAGTGCACTTCGGCGCGCCGATGCAATTCGAAGGCACGGGAGACGAAGAAGACACCGTCATCAAAGGCTACGTCGACCAGGTCAAAGCCCGCATCGCCCAGTTGATGGAGGAGGCCCGCGCGGCGCGGCGGCAGCGCATTCGCGGCGGCGGGGGGAGCACGTCATGAAGGTGCTCATCGCCGGCATCGCCGGTTCACTGGCTCGGCAGGTCGCGCTGGCGTTGCGTGACGCGGGGCACGAAGTCATCGGGCTCGACCGCCGGCCGTGGCGCGACGCTCCGCGGGGCATCACCGTGCACTCGGTCGACATTCGCAAGCGCGCGGCCGAAGACGTGTTTCGAACCGCCCGGCCCGAAGCGGTGGTGCACATGGCCACCATCAACGCGCTGACGGCGGGCGGAGAAGAACGCGCCCGCATCAACGTGGGCGGCACGAGGGCGTTGTTCGAGCACGCCAAGAGACACCACGCGAAGCACTTCGTCTTCGTCGGTCGGCACACCTACTACGGCGCGGGGCCCGACTCCGCGCTGTACCACACCGAAGACGAACCACCTCAGGGCATGGGCATGTTCCCCGAGCTGGCCGACCTGATCGCGGCCGACCTGTTCACGGCGAACGCGTTGTGGCGAGAGCCCAACCTGGTCACCACGGTGCTGCGGCTCGTGTACACGCTGGGCCCGTCGCAGCAGGGCACGCTCGCGTCGTTTCTGCGCGGCAAGCGGGTGCCCATGGTGTTGGGGTACGACCCGCTCTTTCAGTTTCTCGAAGAGGCCGACGCGGCGAAAGCGGTGGCCCTCGCGGTCGACAAACGCCCGCGCGGCATTTTCAACGTGGCGGGGCCGAACCCGGTGCCGCTCTCGAGCATCGTCAGCTACACCGGCCGCACCGCGGTGCCGCTGCCCGAAATGGTGCTGCGCCAATTGTTGGGGCGGTTCGGCTTTCCTGACCTGCCGAAGGGTGCGCTCGAGCACATCAAGTACCCCATTGTCGTTGACGGCAAAGCGTTTCGAGAGGCGACCGGGTTCGCGGCGAGGTTCGACGAAGTCGAGGTGCTGCAGAACTACCGGTTGCTGACGGGCCCGCCGACCTGAGCGAACGAACCATGAATGAACTGGCCCGCTTTCAGACGAGCTACCGCAGGAGGCGCGCGATTCAAAAGGCGCTTTCGCTGGCCATACCGGTCGCTTTGGCCGTGGCGGTGGTCGACCTGGCCTTCATTCACTCCGAAGCCGACATTGGTGGGGCGTGTTGGGCACTGACGTTGGTCGTCGGTCTGCCGGTGTACTTGATCAATTGGCGCTGGCTTCGGTGCAGAAAGTTTTTGGGTCGAGAGGCGAGCCACTGTCGTTGTTGGGCTTCTTCGAAGTCTCCGCGCGGGCGCAACAGTGGAAGCCCCGCGGCACACCTGACTCAAGGCCGCCGTGCTGCTCACCGCCCGCTGATCACCGCAAGAAAATCGCGCGGGGCTCGGCCAGAAAACGCGCGCAAGTTTTCGAAACGCGCGCGCCGCGAATTGGACGAGGGCGAAGATTCGATCGACAAATCTTCACACATGGCAGACATCATCGACCTCGCGCTCGTCTCTGAATCTCGCAAATACCTGCAGAAGCTTCTCGACACGCGCGGCATCAACTATTTCTTACGACAAGACGCGAGCCGGCCCTTTCAGCTCGAGCCCAAGAAAGTCGACCTCGTGGTGCGCACCGCCGCGAAGGCGCGCGAGCAACGCGTTGGCCGGCCACAACCGACCCGGGCTTTCGAGCAAGCGCGCACGCTGGTGCGCCGAGAATTGATTCGCCGCGTCGTGGCCGAAATGCTGCAAACCGGGTTCTGAAGCGCGCGAAGAAAGCGGCGCACTTCACCCGGGGTTGCCATACATTCGACCCGTTGTGACAACCGCTCATTTTGACGTGTGGCCGGGAGTGCCGTACCCGCTCGGCGCCACCTTCGACGGCAAAGGCGTGAACTTCGCGCTCTATTCGGAGTTCGGCACTTCGGCCGAAGTCTGTCTCTACGACCCCGAGCACCCCCAAGTTGAAATTGGGCGGGTTCGGTTGGTCGACCAAACCCACCACGTCTTTCACGGCTATGTCGTGGGCATTCAGCCGGGGGCGCTCTACGGTTTTCGGGTCGACGGCCCGTGGGAACCGCACCGCGGCCTGCGCTTCAACGCCGACAAGTTGTTGGTCGACCCGTACGCGAAAGCCATTTCGGGCAAGCCCGATTGGTCGGCGCCGTTGCTCGGGCAAACGGCCGACCAGCAGCGCGACGGCCAAGACAGCGCGGCGGGCGTGCCGAGAAGCGTGGTGGTGAACGACGACTTCGACTGGGCGGGCGACAAGCGGCCCGAGGTGCTCTGGCGCAAAGCGGTCGTCTACGAACTGCACGTGAAGGGCTACACGGCCTTGCACCCCGACGTGCCGGCCGAACAGCGCGGCACCTACGCGGGGCTTGGGCACCCGAGCGTCGTCGACCACTTGGTGAAGCTGGGGGTCACCTCGGTCGAGCTGTTGCCGGTGCACGAAGCGGTGTCTGAAGGTTTTCTCGTCGAACGGCAGCTGACGAACTTCTGGGGCTACAACACGCTCGGTTTTTTCGCGCCCGACCAGCGGTTCTCGGCGAGCGGCTCGCGCGGGGGGCAGGTGCGCGAATTCAAGCAGCTGGTGAAGACGCTGCACCAGGCGGGGCTCGAGGTGATTCTCGACGTCGTCTACAACCATTCGTGCGAAGGCAACCACTTGGGGCCGACGCTCAGCTTTCGCGGGCTCGACAACACGACGTACTACTGGCTCGAAGACCACGACTTGTCGCGGTACCGCGACTTCACGGGCTGCGGCAATTCGCTCGACGCGAGCCACCCGCAGGTCATGAAGTTGATTCTCGACTCGCTGCGGTACTGGGTCACCGAAATGCACGTCGACGGGTTTCGGTTCGACTTGGCGACGACGCTGGCGCGCAGCCACCACGGTGAATTCGACTGGAGGTCGATTTTCTTCGCGGCGGTGCACCAAGACCCGGTGCTCTCGCGGGTCAAGCTCATCGCCGAACCCTGGGACGTCGGCCACGCCGGCTATCGGCTGGGCAACTTCCCCGCTCCGTTCGCGGAGTGGAACGACCGGTACCGGCAGACGGTGCGCCGGTTTTGGAGGGGCGAATCCGGGCAGCTGGCCGACTTGGGCTTTCGACTGACCGGCAGTTCAGACTTGCTCAAGGTGTCGGGGCGGCGGCCGTCGGCGTCGGTGAATTTCGTGGCCTGCCACGACGGTTTCACCCTGCATGACCTGGTCACCTACGCGCGCAAGCACAACGAGCCGAACGGCGAAGAGAACCGCGACGGCGCCGACGAGAACCATTCTTCGCACTGGGGCGCCGAGGGTGAGGTCGACGACCCGTTGGTGAACGCGCTGCGCGACCGCCTGAAGCGCAACTTCTTGGCGACGCTGTTCTTGTCGGTGGGCACTCCCATGTTGCTCGCGGGAGACGAATTCGGGCGCACGCAGTGGGGCAACAACAACGCGTACTGCCAAGACAACGAGTTGTCGTACGTGCACTGGCAGCTCGACGACCGCCAGCGCGCCCTGCTCGACTTCACCCGGCGCTGCATTGCGTTGCGGCACGAGCAGCCGGTGCTGCAGCGGCGCAATTTTTTCTTGGGCATGACGCTCGAAGACTCGCGGTTCAAAGACCTGGTCTGGTTTCACCCCGAGGGTCGAGAAGTCGACCGCCAAGACTGGGAGAACCCCGACCTGCGCTGCGTCGGCCTGTTCTTGGGCGGCGACGCGATTGCCACCCGCGGGCCGCGGGGCCAAAAGGTGACCGGCGCCACCTTGCTCATTTATTTCAACGCGGCGGGCGAAGCGGCTGAGGTCACCTTGCCCGCCAAAGACTGGGGCGAGACGTGGGAGCTGTTGCTCGAGACGGCCAGAGAAGAGACGCGTTCGCTCGGGGTGAAGCCGGGGCAAGCGTTTTCGTTGCCGGCGCGGTCGGTGGCGGTCTTCTGCCAACCCTTGGGGGCGGGCCCGGCCGGCGCGTAGGGTGGGGCTGGCGCGAAACGCCCCGCAAGTCGCCCCGAGCCGCGCTATAGGTGACAGACCTTGGGTTCTCTCGCGATGTGGCTGGGTTTTCTCGTCGGTGCGGCCATCGTGGTGGCCATCGACCTCCGAGTTTCGGGAGGCAAGGAGGTCACCCCTCGCACCGCCGCGACGTGGACAGGCGTCTGGGTGAGTCTGTCGTTGGCGTTCGCCGGTTTTCTGTTCACCCAAGGCGGGGCGTTGGCGGCGGTGCCGTTTCTCACCGCGTACGTCATTGAGTACGCGCTGTCGGTCGACAACCTGTTCGTCTTCTTGATGATTTTCACGTTCTTCAAGGTGTCGAGCGCCGCGCAGCACCGACTTTTGTATTGGGGCATCATCGGCGCGTTCGCCCTGCGGGGCGCGCTCATCGGGCTTGGGGCGACTCTGGTCGACCGGTTCGAGTGGCTCCTGTACTTCTTCGGCGCCCTGCTCTTGTGGACGTCGTGGAAGCTGTTGTTTTCAGACGCCGAAGACGAGCAAATCGACCCTGAAAAGAACCGGGTGTTCGTCTGGGCCCGGCGGGTGCTGCCGGTGGCGAGCGGCGACCACGGGCTGGCCTTCGTCACCCGGGCGAATGGCAAGTTTCAGTTCACGACGCTGTTCTTGGTGCTGATCGTCGTCGAGACGAGCGACGTGTTGTTCGCGCTCGATTCGATACCGGCGGTGTTGGGCATCAGCCAAGACCCGTACCTGGTGTTCACCTCGAACGCGTGCGCCGTGCTCGGGTTGCGCAGCCTGTTCTTCGTCATCAGCTCCCTGATGGACAAGTTTCGCTATTTGAAGACCGCCTTGGGCGTGATTCTCGCGTTCGTGGGGGTGAAGCTCGGGGTCGAAACCGCGTTCGCCCACGTTTTGCGCGAACACGAAGGGTTGTTGATTCTGGTGTCGTTGGGCTTCATCGCCGTCACGCTGACCGTCGCCATTGTCGCCTCGGTGGTGGTGAAACCCGCTCCCGCGCCGGCCGAGGCCGCCCCCACGAAGGAACCGTCGTCTCATGTCTGACACCACGACCGAAGGCATTCGCATTCAAGTGAAGCCCGCCCTGTGGGAGGAGCGCACCGCGCCCGAGAAGAGCCAGTGGGCCTATTCGTACACCGTGGTCATCACCAACCTGGGGAGCCGCGCGGCGACGTTGCGGCGTCGGCATTGGGTCATCACCGACGCGACGGGCCACGTCGAAGAAGTCAAAGGCGACGGCGTGGTGGGCAAGCAGCCGCGGCTCGAGCCGGGTGAATCGTTCGAGTACACGAGCTACACCATGCTGCGCACCCCCTTCGGGTCGATGCACGGCACCTACTTCTTCGACCGCGCCGACGGCGGCGAGTTCGTGGCGGTCATCGGTGAATTCGCGCTGACGCAGCCCCACGCGCTCAACTGAAAACAGTGAAGGTGCGACATTTCACTTCACGCTCGCCGCCGCCAGCGTGGCCAAAACAACAACGACATCAACACCTTGAAAGAAGCGAAACTGGGGGTGAGCCAGTGGCCCCGACTTGAGGCACTGTGGGCGCGATGGTCGCGAGTACCCCTCACCTGCGGGTCGTGGCTCCGGTGAAGACCGACGTCACGAGCGTCTACGCCGAGCACTCGGCCTACGTCGCCCGGCTCGCCTTTCGGTTGCTCGGCCGTTCGCACGAAGTCGACGACTTGGTGCAAGACGTGTTCTTGGCGGCGATGTCGGGGCTGAGCGGCTTGCTCGAGCCGCGGGCGGTTCGGGGGTGGCTGGCGACCTTGACGGTGCGGCTGGCGGGGCGAAAGCTGCGTCGCCGCAAAATCGCCGCGTTCTTGAGCTTTGACGACGGCAAGGGGCACGACGTCACCGCGCCGAACGCTTCGGCCGAACAGCAAGCGCTGTTGGGCCAGTTGTATGAGTTGCTGCACGAGCTCAACGTGTCAGAACGCCTCGCGTGGACCTTGCACCGCATTGAAGGCGAGACGCTCGAATCGGTGGCGGTCATGCTGGGCTGCTCACTGGCCACCGCGAAGCGGCGAATCGCCGTGGCCCAAAGTCATTTGCAGGAGGCCCTGGGCGATGAACCGTAAATCGTTCGACAAGCGCCTCGAAGACGCGCGCGATTTCGTCACGAGCGACTGGTCGCCGGAGCGGGCGCGCCGAGTCGAAGCGAGCATGTTGCGACGGGGGCGTTCGCGGGCCCGGGTTCGCGCGGCGGCGAAGACGGTGGCGGTGCTCGGCGTGGTGTTGGTGGCCGTCGGTGGGCTTTCGCGGTGGTGGCGCGCCCCGGTCGAACGCGAGCGCACGACCATTTCGGTGCAGTCGGCCACGGCGCAGGTCGAGTCGACGCCCGAAGCCGCGACGCTGGTCGCTGGGGCGGCGTGGTTCACGGTGCGCGACGCGGCCAAGCCGTATCGGGTGGTCGCGGGCCAGGTCGAGGTCGTGGTGGGCAACGCTCGGTTTTTGGTCGAGCGGGCCGACGGCCAGGTGCTCGTCTCGGTCGAGAGCGGCGAGGTGCGGGTGCGGTGGCCCGGTGGCACTCGGTCGTTGGCAGCCGGCGAATCGGGCAGGTTTGCCGCCGAGTCGGCCGAGCCGGCCCAGCCCGCCGACACCCGACCACCGCCCGTGCCCGTGCCCGTGCCCGATGAGCCCAACACCCCCACCGAGCCGACGACGGCGCCGTCAAGAAACGAACGACCACCAAGCCGCACCAAAGACGCCCGGCGCACCTGGCAAGAACTCGCCAGAGGTGGTGAATTCGACGCCGCGTGGAAACAGCTGCCTCCTTCGCATGCCGTGCGCGACCTGCCCGAAGAGTTGCTCTTGGCGGCCGACGTGGCCCGCTTGAGTCACCATTCGGCCGAAGCCGTGGCGCCGCTCCAACAGTGCATTGCCCGGCATGCCAACGACCCGCGCACGCCATTGGCGGCGTTCACCTTGGGGCGCGTCTTGCTTGACGAACTGGGCCGGCCTCGCCCCGCCGCCGAAGCGTTCGACACGGCCCGACGGCTGGCGCCCGAGGGCCCCCTGGCCGAAGACGCCCTGGCCCGTTCGGTCGAGTCGTGGGCGCGCGCGGGCGAAACCGCGAAGGCCCATGAGCTCGCGGTCGATTACCTGAATCGGTACCCCGGCGGGAGGCGTGCGGCAGCGGTGCGCCACCACGGAGGCGTAGAGTGATCGTCGGGTGGTGGCTGGTCTTGGTCGCGGTCTCGGCCCCGGTTGACGTGCAGGTCGAGGGCTGCCCGGGCGTGTCAGAACACGAGG
>JBGAIY010000324.1:0-8927 GCA_044225205.1 Myxococcaceae bacterium
CTGTCTGTTGAACCGTCGGGTCGAAATCACCGGGCCGACCGACGCCAAAATGGTGATCAACGCCCTCAACTCGGGCGCGAACGTGTTCATGGCCGACTTCGAAGACTCGTTGGCTCCGACGTGGGGCAACGTGATCGGCGGCCAGGAGGCGCTTTACCAAGCCGTGCGCCGGTCGCTCACGTTCACGAGCCCCGAAGGCAAGGCGTACAAGTTGAACGACACCATCGCGCAGCTGTTCGTTCGGCCGCGCGGCTGGCATTTGCACGAGGCGCACGTGCTGGTCGACGGCAAGCCCATGTCGGCTTCGTTGTTCGACTTCGGCGTCTTCTTCTTCAACAACGCCAAAGAGCAACTGGCTCGCGGCGTCGGCCCGTTCTTTTACCTGCCGAAAATGGAGAGCCACCTCGAAGCCCGCCTGTGGAACGACGCGTTCTGCTTCGCCCAAGACACGCTCGGTCTCAAACGCGGGTCGATCAAGGCGACGTGCCTCATCGAGACGCTGCCCGCCGCCTTCGAGATGGACGAGATCTTGTACGAGCTGCGCGAACATTCGGCCGGGCTCAACTGCGGCCGGTGGGACTACATTTTCAGCTTCATCAAGAAGCAGCCCGACCAGCTGTTGCCCGACCGCGCCCAACTGACGATGGACAAGGGCTTTTTGCGAGCCTACGCGCAGCGGCTCATTCAGACCTGCCACCGCCGCGGAGCCCACGCGATGGGCGGCATGGCGGCGCAAATACCGATCAAAGACGACCCGGCGGCGAACGAGACCGCGCTGGCGAAAGTGCGCGCCGACAAACTCCGCGAAGTGACCGACGGTCACGACGGCACGTGGGTCGCGCACCCCGGCCTCGTGCCGGTCGCCAAAGCGGTCTTCGACGAGCACATGAAGGGGCCCCACCAGCTCAACCAGCTTCGCCACGACGTCATGGTGACCCGCGACGACCTGTTGCGAGTGCCCGAGGGCACCCGCACCGAGGCCGGCCTGCGCCAGAACGTGCGCGTCGGCGTGCAGTACCTCGAGGCGTGGTTGCGCGGCAACGGCTGCGTGCCCATTGAAAACTTGATGGAAGACGCCGCCACCGCCGAAATCTCGCGCGCCCAAGTGTGGCAGCAAATGCGCGCCGGGCTGCTGTCGGCCGAGCGGCTCGACCAGGTCATGAACGAAGAGCTGCGCACGTTCAACAACGGCAAGTTTTCTGAAGCCAAGACGCTGTTTCGCGCGCTCTCGACCGCCGAGACGTTCGAAGAATTTCTCACCATACCCGCGTACCAACGCCTGCTCGCCCAAGAAGCCTGACCCGTTTCACGCCGCCCACCCCGTTCACTGCCGTTTCAAATGAAGAAGGAGCCGCCCATGTCTGCTGTTGCCAAACTGACCCCCGCCGACCTGCACGCCCGCCGTTTCGAAGGCATCACCCGCACCTACTCGAAAGCCGACGTCGAAAAGCTCCGTGGTTCGCTGAAAATTGAGCACACCCTGGCCCGCCACGGCGCGACCCGCCTGTGGGAATTGCTGAACACCCGCGAATACGTGCCCGCCCTCGGCGCGCTCACCGGTGGCCAAGCCGTGCAAATGGTTCGTGCCGGTCTCGAGGCGCTGTACATTTCAGGTTGGCAGGTCGCCGCCGACGCGAACTCGTCTGGGCAAATGTACCCCGACCAGTCGTTGTACCCGGTCGACTCGGTGCCCCAGCTGGTCAAGCGCATCAATTCGTCTCTGCGTCGCGCCGACCAAATTGATCACGCCGAAGGCAAGAAAGAGCGTCAGTGGTTCGCTCCGATGATCGCCGACGCCGAAGTCGGCTTCGGCGGCCCGTTGAACGCGTTCGAACTGATGAAGGCGTTGATCGAAGCGGGCGCCGCCGGCGTTCACTTCGAAGACCAACTGGCCAGCGAAAAGAAGTGCGGCCACATGGGCGGCAAGGTGCTGATACCGACTTCGGCGTTCATTCGCACGTTGACGGCGGCGCGCCTCGCGGCCGACGTGTGCGACGTGCCCACGATTCTTGTCGCCCGCACCGACGCCCAGAGCGCGAAGCTCATCACCACCGACATCGACGAACGCGACCTGCCGTTCATCGCCTCGAAAGAACGCACGGCCGAGGGCTTCTTCCGCCTCAAGAGCAACGGCGACGACTTCGCCATTGCCCGTGGCCTCGCCTACGCGCCGTACGCCGACCTGATCTGGTGCGAGACCAGCACCCCCGACCTCGCGCAAGCCAAGCGCTTCGCCGAGTCGATTCACGCCAAGTTCCCCAACAAGATGCTGGCGTACAACTGCTCGCCCTCGTTCAACTGGAAGAAGAACCTCGACGAGGCCACCATTGCCAAGTTTCAACGTGAACTCGGCGCCATGGGGTACAAGTTTCAGTTCGTCACCTTGGCCGGCTTTCACGCGCTCAACTTCTCGATGTTCGAATTGGCCTCGCAGTACCGCGACTCGGGCATGACCGCGTACAGCAAGATGCAGCAAGACGAGTTCGCCTCGGAGGCGCACGGCTACACGGCCACCCGCCACCAGCGTGAGGTCGGCACCGGGTACTTCGACCAAGTCGCCGAAGTGATTTCGGGCGGCACCTCGTCGACCACCGCGCTCAAAGAGTCGACCGAAGCGCACCAGTTCTAAACCGAACTCACCGTGGCACCCGCCAGAGGCCGCGTGGTCGACCGACCGCGCGGCCTTTGTCTATGCGGGGCGCGGTCGAGCAACTCGCCGCTTGAATGCCCGAAGCTCGGGCGGTGCACTTCAAGCCAAGCCGGGCGCTCCAAGAACGGCTGCAGACGGCGAAAGCGACGCCGGTCGCCGAAGACGAAGACGGCCTGGCCTCCGAGAGTTCTTGACCCGCTGCGAGCTTGCCGGGAGTCTTGCGGCATGGCCGCAAAGAAGACCGCTGCGAAAACAGAACCCCCTGAAACCGCGGGTGAAACGGCTCCACCCGTCGCCGACCTGATACCGACCGTCGCCAAGAACCTTCGCCGCATGCGAACCGAACGTGCGCTCTCGCTCGAGAAGTTGGCGCGTGCTTCAGGCGTCAGCCGCGCCATGCTCGGCCAAATCGAGCTCGGTCAGAGCGCTCCGACCATCAACGTGTTGTGGAAAATCGCCCGCGCTTTGGACGTGCCGTTTTCGGCCCTCATCAGCAGCAGCCAGGCGAGCGCGGTCAAGGTGCTGCGCGAGAAAGACGCCAAGCGCTTGCTGTCGCACGACGGCAGCTTCAGTTCTCGCGCGCTCTTTCCCTTCGATCAGCCGCGCCGGGTTGAGTTTTACGAGCTGCGGCTGCTGCCCAACGGCGTCGAGCAAGCCGAGGCCCACGCCCCCGGCACCGTCGAAAACCTCGTCGTTTCAAAGGGCAACGTCGAAATCGTCACCGCCGGTGACACCCACCGATTGGCCGGCGGCGATGCCATTGTCTTCGAAGCCGATTCACCGCACGAATACCGCAATACCGGCGCCAGTGAGGCCGTACTGTATTTGGTGATGACGTATGCGGAGCAGGTTGGGTGACCTGTCGGGCCTATGAACGCTCGTGAAGTTGGGCGGCGGTTCATTTGGGGCGTCGTGCGCCCATTTCAGCTCTCGTGGGCCTTGCACCAGCGCCCCGAGGTGTTTCGCCGAGCGATTCGTTCGGCGCTCTTGCAAGCCGGCGCCACGGTCGCTTTGGCCGCGGCCGTCATCGCGTTTCGAAACGACGAGTGGGCCTTTTCACCGCAGGCCGAAGCCCCGAAGAACGCCGCGGTCTTGAACGTCGCGGGGGTCAAGGTGACGCTCCCAGGGCCCCCTCCCGTGCCGCCCGAGCCGACGGCCGGGGCGACGAATGACCTCCCGGTGCCGCCGCCCCAAGATGGAGCCGAGCGACCGGCTGATGAGCAAACGGTCGTTGACGACACCGACGAAGCCGACGCCGAAGAGCCGGAGCCACCCGGGCTCTCGGCGTTGGCCCAAGCGGCCGCTGTTCTGGCGGAGCGCGCTGAAGACGAAGCCAAGTCGCCCGCGGAGCGCGCTGAACTCAAAAAGGCGCTCCGCAACGTTCGTGACCAGTTGAGAACCGCCACCAAAGCGCGGGTCAAAGAGCAGCGAGATAAGCGGGCAGAACTCGCCGCCAAGAGCCAAGAGACCGCTCGACCCGACCCAGGTGATGGCACCGACGAAGACCCAACCCCGGTCGACGGCACACCCTGGTGGCGGCGCTTCGTGGCACTCGCGTTTTCGACCCTCATTGCCGCCCAGTGGGTCGTGCTCGCGCTGTGCCGCGACTTTCAAGACCGAACGTCGCGAGAGTTGGCACTCACGGCAGGCATCGAACCCGAGGAAGCCGACGTCGTTCCTCGCATTCGCGTTGACTTCAAGTGGCTGCGTCGAAAACTGCGCCGTCGCATTCGAGGGGTGCTGGTGCTCGTGCCCGGCTTCATTGCTTCGGCACCGTTGCTTTTCGTGGGGTACCTCACCAAGAGCAGCGAATTCGTGACCCCGCTCATCACCACCGCGTGGACTTTTTATTGGTGGATGGTTTTTTCCGCGGCTCGAACCGCGCGCGCTTGGGCCTGGGAGACGACCGCCGGCCCCAACGCTCCGTTGCGATGGTGGGTCTGGCTCACCGAAAACGTGCCCGGCTTTCGCTGGTGGGGCGCCCGAGCCGTCACCTGGCTGTGGGTTCGAATGACCCGTTCCATGTTTTCGCCGGCGAAGGCCGTTGAATTCGACCCCGCTGCCTTCGCCGGGTTGTCGCTGGCACGCCTCGTCGGCAACGTGCCGATCATTCGGGTCTTCGTTCGGCCCGCCATGTCGGTGGTGGCCGCCGAAATCGTGGCCCGCCATGAAAGTGCGCTTCAGGCGTTGCCGGCTTCGCTCGAACCCCTCACGTCTTCAGAGGGCCAAAGCCGACCGGTTTCGGCGAGAGCGACCCTCGATTGGGGCGGGCGACGGTAAGCGTCGCAAGGTTCATTTCAGCGTCTCGGCCGCGTTGACCCTTCGTCTCGCCCGAAAAGGAAAAGCGAGCTGAGCGACATAGCCCGCCGGCACTGGAGTCTCGGTGCCGTACCCGGTCGGCTGTCGACCGCTCGGCAGGTACGCCGTACCAAACAGCACGTCGATCACCGGAAAGAGCCCCGCGAAATTGGCGCTTCGTGCGTCGGCGTCGGCCGCATGGTGCCAGTGGTGAAACTCGGCCGTCGCGACCAACCACTTGAGCGGGCCCAGTCGCCACCGAACATTCGCGTGCAGCAACACCGCGTACACCCCGAGCACTCCCGCCGCTCCGGCGAGCAGGTCGACGTGAAAACCCAGCAGGTACAACGGCACGAACTGCGCCAACCGGGTGAGGGCTTGGTCAAGCGGGTGCACCCGCACGGCTGCCAGCCAGTCGAGCTGCGCGCTCGAGTGGTGCACCGCGTGAACGCGCCACAACCAGGGCACGCGGTGAAACGCGCGGTGCATGAAATACCCAATCAGTTCAACCAACACCAACGCCTCGACGAATTGCCAGCGCCGCGGCTGTGACGACACCCAGTCTTGCAGACGCGCGTTCACGACGGGTTCGAGCATTGCGACGGTGAGACCCACGCCCACCGCCAAGGCCACTTTCTCGAGCGCTCCCGTGAGAAAGAAGTGCACGCAGTCGGTGCGCCAGCCCAGGCGCAACACGGGTTGGCGGCGCAAAGTGAAGAGCCGCTCGAGCGGTATGAACAGGGCCGCCAACACCAGGAGCCCCAGCAGGTGTTGAAAGACCATGCACTCCAGACACACCGGGGGCCGCTTGGTGAAAACCCCGCGAAACGCGGGTGCGCCAAGGTGGGCCCGTCACCCCTTGGGGTTGGTGACGAGCCCCGAAGGCAGCGGCCGGGCGACGAATTTCATGCGCTTGCCGAAGGCCGTGGCGAGGTCGCGCGCAAGCGTGGCGTTGCCCACCACTTCGACCGTTTTGACCGCCTTGGGCAACTGCTGCAGCAGTTTCTTGGCGTCGAGGGAACCCGACGACGGCGTGACCCGGGCCACCGAGGGCGCTCGGCGGTCAAGTTCGATGCGCTCTGGCCATTCGCAGGCCAGGCGGTCGGCGTTCGGCAACAACCGCCAGGTCTTCAACGCCACCGGCAACTCGTCGCGGCACCCAAAGGCCGTCAGTCGTTCGCGAAGGCCTTTTGAAAATTGCGACACGAACCCCGAGTGACACACCACCTTCGTGACCGAGGTGCGTTGTTCGACGAAAGGCAATACCTCGGAGGTGACCTTTTGGTCGAACCGGTCTTCGCTGAATCGAATGCCTTTCCACTCGAGAAAAGAGACGCTCTCGAGCGTCGGCCACTCGAGGCGCTTCACCATGGCGAGCACCTCGTTGCTGCCCAGGTCGAGGTGGCGCGCGTTGCGCATCACGCCCGACTCGAAGAACGGCATGAAGATGTCGTCGACCGCTTTGCCCGCCACGAGCTCTTCGACCGTCGCCAACGAGGGCTCTTTGGCCAGCGTGGCCCACGACCTCGAAGCCCACCGACCTTGCAGCTCGAGCCGCCACAGAAACCCCCGGCGAAACTCAGCCCGGTAAGCGACCGCCCGCAGAGGGCCCAGCCAGGCTTTGCCGTGCTCTTTGGCCAGCGTCTGCGCCCGTTTGACCTCGTCGTCGGTGGCGAGCCCCCGGTGCTCACGCAATTGAAGCGCAATGAACTCGCCACGCGGGTCGCCTTGCTCCTGCAACGCGTCTGACAGCACTTCTTTGGGGGCGTCGTCGGCGGGGTGGGCCCACACCGCGTTCCACAACTCCGTCACTGCGCGAGGGGGCGCGGCTTTCGGGCGTTGCCACTTCGCCCGCTGCTGCGCGGTCAGCGCGACCGTCGGGCGACGCAACGAAGCGAGTGGTGGCACGCCGTCATTGCCGAACAACGCCGCTTCGAGCGACTCGCTCGCGGCCGCGTAGGTACCGTCGTCGGCGTGACGGGCCAGCGTTTCCATCAGCGCGGCTTGCACGTCGACCGTGCCGACCACCGGAGGGTCGAGCACCAACAACGCCAAGACCGCACGACCAATTCGCGGGTCGGGCTCGAGCTGTTGCAAGCACTTGAGTCGGTCGACCAGCCCGTCACTCTGCTCACCGAAATAGTCACCGCCGCTGAGCCTCGGCAATTGGGCGGTGAGGGTGCTCAGGCACCAGGTGAGCGCTCGCGGCTTCGCGGCCTCCACTTTCCACGCTTTGTGAAAGTCGAGGTTTTGTCGTTGCTTGGGCGGCGTGTGGCCTTCAAGGGCGGCGGCCCCCAAGGCCACCACGGCGTTGGCGATGACCGAACTGGGAGCGTCGCGAAAGGCGGCCAGGGCTTCTTCGAGTGTCGTCACGGCGAGCGACCGTACTTCAATGGTCTTGCTCTCGTGAACGGGCACCAGTACGACCCCGGCGCGCATTCACGCCACACAAGGAGCAGTTCAGATGCGGTCTCTGTGCTTCGCAGGTGCCCTGGTCTTGGCGAGTTCGGCTCTCGCCGGCGACCCCGAAATCAAGTTCGAGAAGTTCTCGCTGCCCAACGGCATGACCGTGATTCTCAGCGAAGACCACCGCCTGCCTCAGGTCGCGGTGAACATGTGGTACCACGTGGGCGCCGCGAACCAGACCACGGGTCGGTCGGGTTTTGCGCACCTGTTCGAACACATGATGTTCTCGGGCAGCAAACACGTTCAGCCCTCGCCGTTCAAAGTGCTCGAATCGGTGGGCACCATGGCCGGCTCCATGGCGAACGGCACCACCAACTTCGACCGAACGAATTATTTCGAAGTCGTGCCGACGAGCGAACTCAAGACGGCCCTGTGGGTCGAAAGTGATCGCATGGCGTTCTTGCTCGACACGCTCGACCAAAAGAAGCTCGAAGTGCAGCGCAACGTCGTGTCGAACGAACGACGCCAGACCTACGAGAACCGCCCGTACGGGCTCACGTTCTTGAAGACGTGCTCCCTCGTTTTCCCCGCGCCGCACCCGTACTCAGAATGCGTCATCGGCAGCATTCCTGAAATTCAGGCGGCTTCGGTCGACGACCTCAAGTACTTCTTCAAGCAGTACTATGGCCCGAACAACGCGTCGCTCGCCGTCGTCGGCGACTTCGACCCGGCGGTCGCGAAAGCGGCCATCGAACAGTACTTCGGCCCCATACCGGCCGGCCCGAAAGTGGCGAGGCCCGAATGGGCCCAACCGGTTTTGCCGGGCGTCGTGAAAGAAACCGTTCGAGACAACGTCGCCGAGGTCGGGCGGCTCGACCTGGTGTGGGCCGGCGTGAAACACTTCACCGACGAAGAAGCCGCGGGAGACGTGCTCGCGCTGGTCTTGGGCGACGGCCACGCTTCTCGTTTGTACAAAGCGCTCGTCGTCGACTCTCAAGTGGCGGCCACGGTCAGCGCCTCGAATTCGACGCTTGGGCTCGGCGGCTATGTTCAAATTTCGGCCGTGCCGAAAGACGGCAAGACTCCGGCCGACCAGCTGGCCGCCATACAGGCCGTCATCGACGACGTGAAGAAGAATGGCCCCACGGCCGCCGAAGTCGAACGCGTCAAACGCAAAGTCATTGCGAGCAGCGTTCGCTCGCTCGAGCTGATTGGCGGGTTCGGTGGCAAGGCCGACATTCTCAACCGCTACGAGACGTTCGTCGGAGACCCCGGGTATTTGACCCAGGAGTTGGTTCGCTACCGCGCCGTGACCCCCGAAGCGGTGAAGGCGTTCGCGAACAAGTATTTGCTCGACGACCGCCGCATCGAACTGACCACCGTTCCTGTCGCGAAGACCACCGCTTCGGCGAAGTGAGGCACTGACCATGAAAACCATTTTCCAGACGTTGCTGTCGGTCACCGCCGTGGTGCTGATGAACTGCGCTACCGCTCCCGAGGTACAACCGACCACCGAGAAACCGGCTCCGGTCGACCCCGTGGCGCAACAGAAGGCCGCCGAAGAAGAGGCCAA
>JBGAIY010000325.1:0-9772 GCA_044225205.1 Myxococcaceae bacterium
CTGCTCTTCGAACAACAAAATCGCATCGGGGCGGCTCAGGTCGTCGATGTTGCCTTCTTTGACGACGATGACGCGCTTCATGCCGGGCTCGTTGGCGATGTCGACACCGCCGACGCCCGCTTGGGTCGACGCGGTGTCGCTGACGATCTTCGCCCAGCCGCGGCCTCGGTGGGCAATGTAGTCAACTTCGGGAAACTCGCGCTTCACCAGCTCTTCGACCTTCTTGTAGCCCGTGACCACCGGAGCGGCTTGACCCGACGTGGCCTTGTAGAACCCGCCGACGTTCACGTGGCCGCTCATGAGCGTGGTAGCCGACGTGAGCAACGTGTCGTTGATGCCGACCGACACGCCCGTCACCAGGGCGAGGCCGGCGGTAACGAGGGCGATGGCGACGCCCAGCAGCATCGACCGCAGCCGGTGTTGCAACAGGCTTCGAAACGCGATGAGCGCGATCTTCGGGTTGCGTACGACTTGCCACACCGAACGCACGACCCAGCCTGAAGAGACCGCGAGGGTGACCACGACCCCGAGCAGCACGAGGGCGACCAACAAACCTGCAATCAACAGAAGAATTTGCATGGCTTCACTCGTCAGACTGCATGGCGCGCAAGGGTGAAATGCGTGACGCCATCCACGCGGGGGCGAGCGTCGACACGAGGGTCACCGTCAGCACCAAGAAGAACGCCGCGAAGAGCGTCGTGGTCGAATAGTCGGGGTACAGCCGCGGGCCCGAAAAGAAGAAGTAGGCGACGTCGTTGGGGGCGGCCATGCCCACCGAGTGCCACACCGACATGAAGGCCACCGACAACAGCACGCCGGCGCCACCGAACACCACGCCCAGCATCACCGATTCGATGAGCACCATTTGCAGCACGAATTCCCGCTGCGCGCCGATGGCCCGCATGGTGCCGATCATTTGGGTGCGTTGAATGGTGGCCATGACCATGGCCCCGAAAATGATGATCACCGCGATGAAGACGATGGCGACGACGCCAATGAACAACAGCACCGCGAACACGCCGATCATCTTGCCCAAGAAGCCCGACGCCTCTTTCCACCCAATGGCTTTGATGCCGAGGTGGTTCTCGCTCGAAGTCGCGTTGATGCGAGCAATGGTTTCTTCGGTGCGCTCGGGGTCTTTGAGCATGATGGCGGCGTTCAACACGACCCCGGTTTCGATTTCACTTTGGGTGTAGACGCGGTTCGCGAGGTCTTGCTGACGGTACTTGCGGGCCTCGTGGCTGAGCTGCGCGTCGGTGTCGATCGCGTCTTGCTTCGCTTCGGTCACCACGGTGGCGTCGCCGCCGAACAGGTCGGCTTCGGCGTTCTCGCGGGTGACCGCCTTCGCCCCGGTCTCACGCTGAATTTCTTTGAGTTCGGCGAGCTTGTCGGCGGTCAGGTAGCCGAACAGGTCGCGAAAGCTCATCAGGTCGACCAAGTTGGTGTTGCCGGCGAGCGGCGATTTCTCGAGGCCCTTGAACGAAAAAGTACCGAACACTTTGATGTTCACCGAGTGCTGGTAGCCCGAGCGGCTGAACGCGCGAATCGTCAACAAGCCACCGATGGGCACTCGGTAGAGCTGAATCATGGGCGCGATTTCTTTGTAGAAGAACGCGTACCGGTCTTTGAAGTTGGCGTCGTCGGTGTCGAAGAACGTGCTCAGCAGCTTGCTCAAGTCGCCTTCGGTCGACCCCAAGAACGCCTGCAGCTTCTGGGTCGCCTTGGTGGTGCCGATGCCGTCGAGCTGCAACTCGATGTCGCGGGTCTGCGACTTGTTTTCACGCACGAAGCGGGTCAGCTCTTCGTCGGTCGCGATCTTCTTGCCGCCGGTCGTGAGCGCCTCGTAGATTTTGTCAAAGCGGCGCGCGTTCTTCAGCTTCATTTGGTCTTCGTAGAAGAATTTGGCGAGCAGCATGCCGCGCTGCCCTTTGGGCACCCGCGTGCCGTCGACAATTTCCATTCGGTCGAAAGACTCGGCGAAGGCGTCGAGGTCGGTGCCGACGTACCGACGCCATCAACCGACTCGTCGCCCAGTTCGCCAAGCTCCCAGGCGTCGGCGAAAAGACCGCGCAGCGGTTGGCGTTTCATGTGTTGCGGGCGCCCCCCGAATACGCGCGCGGCCTCGCGTCGGCGCTGACCGAGGTGGTCGACAAGGTGAAGCTGTGTTCGCGCTGCTTCAGCCTGCACGACGGCGGCGAAAACACCCTCTGTGGCTTTTGCACCGACACCCGCCGAGACGACCGCGTGCTGTGCGTGGTCGAAGGCATTTCTGACGAAATGGCCATTGAGCGAACGCGCGAGTTCAAGGGGCGCTACCACGTGCTGCACGGCGTGTTGTCGCCCCTCGAGGGCGTGGGGCCCGAGCAGCTGCGCATTCGCGAATTGGTGCTGCGGCTCGGGCAGTCGTCGGTCGAAGAGATCATCGTGGCGACGAACCCCGACGTCGAAGGCGAGGCGACCGCGCTGTACCTCACCAAGCTGCTCAAGCCTTCGGGCGTACGCGTTTCGCGCTTGGCCCAGGGCATACCCATGGGCGGCGATCTCGAGTACGCCGACCAAGCCACCCTCGCCCGGGCGTTGTCGGCGCGGCGCGACCTCTGAGTGGTACCGAGGTGGGCTGATCTGCGCTTTGGTCGCGAGATTCCCTGAAATGCGCGAGCTTCAGGTGAAGTTGGCTCGCAGAAATGCCATGCTCCTGGGGGCATGTGGCCCGCCATCGTCTCGTTCGTCGTGGCCGCCGGTGTCGACGTGTGGTTCACCAACGCCGACGTCGGCCCGGGCGAGACCAAATCGTTTCAAACGCACCACGTTGAAGCGGGTGGGCGTTATGCCCTGGTGACCCGCGGGCACTGTGAAGTGGTGAGCCACGGCAGCGCGCGGCTGCGCCGGTGGCGAGAAAAAATCAACCCGAACAAAGCCCCGCCGTTTGGGGTCGAATACCGCGTGTATGTGGGCGAGCTCGAATTTGCCGTTGGCATTGACGAGCAGACGGTCGAATTTCGGGCAAACGGGGCGAACCCCGTGGTTCGGGTTGAAGATCGGTCTGGCCCGGTGACAAGCATGAAATGCAAGTTGACGTCGGTCGCAATTCGATCTCCGTGAAGAAGCTTGTTCGACAGAGCCCAAGAATGCGGTAGACCGTTCTGGTAGACCCGTTAGCTTCTTTCGCGTTACCTGCCAACAGGGAGTGCCTCGACCTCATGGCCACGCAGCTGGTGATGTACGAAGAGGAATTCCACCGAATCAACGCGGTGTGCGACCGACTCACGAAGGACGCCAACGCCAAGGTGGTGTTTCTCGTCGACAAGAACGGTCAGCTCATTTCTGCGGCCGGGCAGACGCACAACATCGACACGACGTCGTTGGCGTCTCTGACCGCAGGCAATGTTGCCGCCATGGGCGGTTTGGCCAAGTTGATCGGCGAGAACGAGTTTCCCAACCAATTTCACGAAGGAGCGAAAGATTCGCTCTACATGACGCTCGTCGGGGGGCGAGTGGTGTTGGTGGTGATTTTCGACAACCGCACCTCGCTCGGGTTGGTTCGGCTGCGAATCAAAAAAGCGGCCGACGAGCTCGAGAAAATATTCGTCACACTCACCGCCCGTTCGGCGGCGCCCGGTGCCGGTTCGCCGTTCGCCGAAATCTCCGACGCCGACATCGACAACCTTTTCAGCGAGTAACCCCCGCGCGCCATGTCATTCATCAACTATTCAAGCCGCGAGATTAACTGCAAGATCGTCTACTACGGCCCGGGCTTGTGCGGGAAGACGACGAACCTGCAGTACATCTACAACAAGACCAACGCCGAGACGAAGGGCAAGCTGATCTCGCTGTCGACCGAGACCGACCGCACTTTGTTCTTCGACTTCTTGCCGCTCTCGCTCGGTGAAATTCGCGGGTTCAAGACGCGCTTTCACCTCTACACGGTGCCGGGGCAGGTCTTCTACGACGCGAGCCGCAAGCTCATTTTGAAGGGCGTCGACGGAGTCGTTTTCGTGGCCGACTCGCAGGTCGAGCGCATGGAAGCGAACATGGAGTCGATGGAGAACCTGCGCATCAACCTCAATGAGCAGGGTTACGACCTCAACAAAATACCGTTCGTCATTCAGTACAACAAACGCGACTTGCCCAACGCCATGTCGGCCGAAGAAATGCGCCGTGAATTGAACCCGCGCAACGTGCCCGACTACCAAGCCGTGGCGCCGACGGGCGTGGGCGTGTTCGACACGCTCAAGGCGACGGCGAAGTTGGTGTTGGCAGAACTGCGAAAAGGCGGGCAAGGATGAAGTCGCTCGGAGTGATGGCGTCACTTTTGGCGTCGCTGGCGTTCGCGCAGACGGCGGCGCCGGCTCCGGCCGCTGCGACGCCCACCCCGGCCGCGGCAGCGGGCACCCCAGCAGGGGCGGCGCCGGTCGCGGCCCCACCGGCGGCCCAGACGGCCGACGAAGCGTTCGCGACGCGGGTCAAGACGCTCGAAGAACAAGTGGTTGATTTGAAAGAGAAAATCTTTCGCACCAAGGCGCGCTTGCTGCTGCTGCAAGAGACCGTCTTGGGCGGCGACTTGTCGACCGGGGCGCGGGCAGTCATTTACCACCGCAATGAAATGGGCTCGCAGTTCGTGCTCGAGTCGGTGGCGTACGCGCTCGACGGGGCACCCATTTTCACCAAGGTCGACGCGAACGGTGACCTCGACAAGCGCGAAGAATTTGAAATTTTCAACGGCCGCATCGTGCCGGGCAACCACCAAATCGCGGTGCGCATGGTGTACCGCGGGTCGGGCTACGGCATTTTCAGCTACCTCGAGGGGTACAAGTTCAAGCTGCAGTCGAACCAGACGTTTTCGGCTGAAGCGGGCAAGGTCACGACGGTGAAGGTCGTCGGCTACGAAAAGGGCGGCATCACCGCCGACATCAAAGACAAGCCAGGCATTCGTTACGACATCACCACCGCCAAAGATCAGGCGCTCAACAAAGCGACCGAGCAAGCCAATGGTGGTGCGGGTGCGGCGCCGGGCGCAGCGACCGACGCTCCGGCGGCCGGCCAGAAACCATAGGGAGAACACCGTGAAGGGGGCTCTGGCCAGGGCGCGTTCAGCGGTGACGGTGCTGACGCTGATGACAGCGTTCGCGGCCGCGGCCCAACGCACGACCAAGGTGTCGGTCGACGAACTGGCGACGCAGGTCGAGCAGGTGTCGAAGCAAATCGAAGGCGCGCGCAACAACATCGACTTGGTCGAAAAGCAGTACACGTTGCGCGAAGAAATGTCTGACGACGTGCTGCGGCTGCAGCGGTTTTCAGACGGCGAAATTCAGTACCTGTTGGGCGACTACGGCAACGCGTCGGTGCTGTTTTACGACCTGGTGGCCAACAAAGACTTTCAGACCAGCCCGAAGTACGCCGACGCGCTGTTCTACCTGGCCGACTCGCTCTACCAGCTGAAGAACTACCTGGGTGCGCGGCTGTACCTCAAGCAGCTGCTTGCGTTGCGGGCCGGGCACTACAAAGAGGCCCTGGCGCGGTACCTCGAAATCGCCGGGCGGCTCAACGAGTTCGTGGGCATCGACGAGTACATCAACCAGGCGCGCGGCTTGTCGGGGGGCCAATTGCCACCCGAGCTGACCTACGTGTACGCGAAGTGGCTCTTTCGCCGCGACGACCTCGCGCTCGAAGAGCGGGTGAAGCGGGCGCAGGGCATTTTCAATACGCTGGTGGCCGAAGGCGCGGGGCCCTTTCGCATGCAGGCCGCGTATTACATTGGCGTCGGCTTCGTGCGCCTCAAGCAGTGGGACCAAGCGGTCGAGCAGTTCAAGCACGTCACCCAGATGACGCCGCGCGACGAGAAAGACAAAAAGGTGCTGGAGCTGGCCGAAATGTCGCTCGGCCGGGTGTACTTCGAGACCGGCAAGTACGACGACGCCATTGACCACTACGCGCACGTCTCGCAGTCGTCTGAAAACTTCCCCGACTCCCTCTACGAAGTCGCGTGGACCTACGTTCGCAAGGGCGAGCTTGAAAAAGCGAAGAACGCGACCGACATTTTGCTGCTGGTCGCCGAAGACTCGGTGTTGGCGCCCGAAGCGCGCATTCTGCAAGGCACGTTGTTGCAGAAGCTCACCCAGTACGACGACGCGATCAAAACGTACAACGACGTCATCAACCAGTACGCGCCGGTGCGCGACGAAATCGAAGCGTTGATCAGCATCAATTCGAACCCCGAGCAGTATTTCGACCAGCTGCTGACGCGCAACGAGAAGAGCCTCGACGTGACGAAGCTGTTGCCGCCGATTGCGCTCAAGTGGGCGAGCACGCGCAACGACGTGGCCGACGCGGTCGAAATCACGGGGTCGCTCGACGCGAGCCGCAAGGGGGCTCATCGAGTCTCGGCAAATTGCCCAACGCATTTTGAAGTCGCTCGACGAGCGCGGAGTCGAGAGCTTCCCCATTCTCCAGGAGGGGTACACGCGGGCCGACGCGGTTGAAACGTCGATCGCTGGCGAAGAGAGCCTGACGCGCATCGAAGGGTTCTTGGTCGAGGTGGTGTTGTCGCCCGAACAGAAGCAAGCCCTGCTCGACAGCCGCGCGCAAGAGCGCGCGCTCAAGCAACGCATCGACACGTTGCCGACCACGGGCGAGCAGGTCAAAGCGCGCAAAGACCGCATCCAGGCGGCGATCGACGCCTGACCGCGTTTCAGGTGGGCATTGAAATTCAGTCGCAGAACGCGCAGCTGACGGCGATTCCGCAAGTACGTCGACGACACCCGGCCGGCGCGCAAGGGCAAGGTCGACCCCGAAGACGAAAAAGCGTTTCTCGAGCGGGTCAGCAACGAGCAGCGCGCGCTCGACGGCATGCAGGCCGAGCTCGACGAATTTCGAACCCATTTGCTCGACGAGCGCACGAACGCCGGACAAGCCATTTCGGGCGAAGACGCGCTGCGAAAAGAGTACGCGTCGATGCTCGAACAAGAGCGCACGGTCTTCAACCAGGTGCGCCAGAGCCTGAGCAACGACGGGCAAAAGGTGCTGCTGCGCGCCGACGTGGTGCGGGCCGACGCGGCGGCGGTGCGTGAACGCGTGGGCCGCTCGAAGACCATCATTCGTGAACGGGTCGAGCGGCGGGCCCAGAAGCTGCGCGAGCAAGTCATTTTGGAGCAGCAGCTCATCGAAGGGTACGCGAAAGACACCGACGCCATCACTGGAGAAACGCGCAACTTGGTGGGTCGCATTGCGTACGACAGCTTCAAGCGCGTGCGGCAGAGCTTCTACGACTTGGTGTTGAAAGCCGACGTCGGCGTGGTCGACGTGTCGTTTCAGCGCAAGCAAGACAAGACTTCACAAATTCAAAAACTCGCAGCGCAGAAGGACCGCGAACTCAAGCAGCTCGACGACGAGTTCAAAGAAGTCCTGAAGGACGTCGAATGAGCATCGCTTCGCGTTCGCTCGCAGTGGCGTGGCTGTCGTGGGCGGTGCTGGGCGCCCTGCCCGCGCACGCCCAGGCCAAGAAAGCGGCGGCCCCGGCGGCCAAAAAGGTCGCCCCGGGCCCCACCAAGACCGAAGAGAAGGCCACGACGGTGCCGGCGCCGGTCAGCGCCACCGGAGACGACGGGTCGAAAGACGCGAAAGACTCGAAGCAAGACGTCGCGCCCGACTCGGCCCCCAAGTCGAAGTTTTTCGAAGGCATGGGGTCGACCGCGAGCGAAAAGGCGTTGCTCGAAGAAGTGTCGCGCGCGATCGAGCAGTACGAAATCGAATCGAAAGAGTTCAAGCGCGAAGTGCAGTTGTTGGTCGAGAAGAAGTACGAAGACAAGCGCAACATTCTCGCGAACAGCTACGAGAAGTCGATTCGCGACCTCGAAGTGCTCGAGCGACGCGAACGGCTCGACGCCATTGCCGCGTTCGAAGAATTCTTGCAGCGCTACCCGAACGACCCCCGCTACACGCCCGACGTGATGTTTCGGCTCGCCGAGCTCTACTTCGAGAAGAGCTCAGACGACCAAATCGTCGCGCACCGCGACTACGAAGAGGCGCTCAAGAAGATCGACCCCGAGAAGAACGAGAACTTGCCGCCCGAGCCGAAGTTCAACTTCAGCAAGTCGATCGCATTGTACAAGAAGCTGATCAGCGACTTTCCTTCGTACAAGTTGAACGACGCGTCGTACTACCTGTTGGGGTACTGCGAAGAGAAACAAGAAGACTTCGAGACGGCGCGCAAGTCGTACGAGGCGCTGATTACGGCCTACCCGACCTCGCGGTTCACGACCGAGGCGTGGGTGCGCATCGGCGAGTACCTGTTCGAGGCCTACGACGTACCCGACGCGCTGGCGAAAGCGGCCGACGCGTACGAGCACGCCATCAAAGACAAGAAGCACCCGCTGTACGACAAGGCGCTCTACAAGTTGGGCTGGGTCTACTACCGAATGGACCGGTTCGAAGACGCCGTCTCCCAGTTCATTGCGCTCATCGACTTTTACGAGAGCGAAGCGAAGCGAAAGAAAGAAGAAGTGGTCGGCGGCGACTTGCGCAACGAAGCGCTGCAGTACACCGCGATTTCGTTCGTCGACGAAAAGTGGGGGTCGCTGGCGAAAGCCCAAGAGGTGTTCGCGAAGATCGGCGGCCGCAGCTACGAAGGCGAAGTGTACCGGCGCATGGCCGACGTGTACTTCGACCAAACGAAGCACCCCGAGGCGATCGAGGCGTACCGGTTGGTGCTGCAGAAAGACCCGCTCAACAAAGAAGCCCCGCAGATTCAGCAGCGAATCGTTCAGGCCTACGAGCGTGACCGCAAGCTCGAAGAAGCGTTCGCCGAGTCGTCGAAGCTGTCGAACATGTTCGTGGCCGGCACGCCCTGGTACGACAAGTGGAAGCGCGACCCCGACGTGATTCAGGCCGCCGGCGAAATGGCCGAGCGAAGCCTGTATTCGACGGCGATTTACCACCACAACCAGGCGCTCGTGTACAAGCAAGAGGGCAAGTTCGACTTGGCCAAGCCGGCGTTCGAAACGGCGGCCAAGGGCTACGGCACCTACCTCGCCCGGTTTCCTCGCAGCAAGAAAGCGTACGAGCTCGAGTACTACTACGCCGAGTGCCTGTACTATTCGCTGCAGTTCGCCGAAGCGGCGAAGCACTACGCGGCGATTCGCGACTCGAGCCAAGACGTGAAGTACCAGCTCGACGCCGCCTACACCGCGGTGCTCGCGTACCAGAAGCTGCTCGACCTCGAGCAGAAGACCGGCACGACGCCCACCTACAAGGTGCTCACGTCGAAAGACCGGCCCGAAGGCGAGAAGGTGTCGCCCATTGCGCTGTCGACGACCGAGCAGAACATGGTCGCCGCGTCAGACAAGTTCATCACCATGGTCAAGCCGGGTGACGACCGGTCTCCGCAGCTCGCGTACAAGGCCGCCGAGGTCTATTACACGCACAACCAGTTCGACGAGGCCCGCAAGCGCTTCGAGGCGATCATCACGTCGTACCCGAAGAGCGAAGTCGCGAAGTACGCGACCAACCTCATTGTCGAGACCTACCTCATCGACAAAAACTGGGCGAAGGTCGAAGAAGTATCGGCCCGGTTGGCCCAGAACAAAGACGTCATCGACCCGAAGTCTGACCTCTACAAAGAGCTGACCAAGTTCAAGCTGGGCGGTCGCTTCAAGCTCGCCGAAGAGCTGATGGCGAAGGGGTCGTACGACGAGGCGGCGAAGAAATACATCGAGCTGGTCGACGAAGAACCGAAACACGAGTTCGCCGACAAGGCGATCAACAACGCGGCGGTTTG